>JAKFFB010000041.1:0-4987 GCA_036675425.1 Actinomycetales bacterium
CGGCTCCGCGTGCTGGTCGAGGGCGGGGGCTCCTCCTCGACGCGGAGTGCCGTGCTGAGCTGGGACCGTTCGCTCTAGCTCGCCGGGTGCGCGGCCGCGAGCGGCTCCCGCCAGGTGGCGGGACGGGCTGCGGTGCGCACGATCCCGACGGCTCCCACGACGTCGCGGTTGAGCAGCCGGTGAACGGTCAGCACCCCGAGCAGCAGGACGAACCTCGCCGTGGCGGCGCGTGACTGCGGGAAGTTCTTGCGGAACAGGTAGATCCGGTGACCCACGACCTGCCGCGCGAACGCAGCGCGGTCCCGGTCGCCGAAGCCCGCGTTGTCGTGCTCGACGACCGCTGACCCGAGGTAGCGGATTCGGCCACGGCGGGACAGCCGACAGGAGAAGTCCTCGTCCTCGGCCAGCCCGTAGCCGGGAAGGGCCTCGTCGAAGCCCACCTCGAGGGCGAGCTCCCGGCGGGTCGACAGGAAGGCGCCCTGCATGAACTCGACGTCCTGGTCCACCGTCTCGTCGAGCAGCCGGCGGGGGTAGCCGAACGACGTGAAGGTCCCTTGCTTCCGGCCGAGCAGCAGTCGCCGCACCGGAGAGGTCTTGCCGCCGACGGCGTTGCTGGCCGGCTCCAGGACCTGCCCGGTGCAGCCGACCACGTCGGGTTCGGAGTACGCCGCCCGGACGCGACCCAGCACGTCCGGACGAACCCGGGCGTCATCGTCGAGGAACAGCACGACCTCTCCCGCGGCCGCCCGCAGACCCGCGTTGCGCTGCCGGGTCAGGCCGCGCGGGGCCGGGACGTGCCGGACGGGGTAGTCGGCGTGCTCGGCCGCCGCCTCGACGGTCGGCCGGGCCGCACCGGCCGCGTCGCCGTCCACGACCACGACCTCGTCCGGCTGGGGCACGGCGTTCTGCAGGCTCTCCAGGGCCCGTGCGAGCGGTCCCGGGCGGCCGAGCGTCGCGATGACGACCGACAGGGTCGGCGGCGACGGCTCCACCGTCGGGACACTAGCGATGGCGCGCTCCGGTGCCGGCCAGCGCCCGGCAGGCGGCGGTGATCTGCGCCGTCGACCGCCGCAGGTCGTGTGCGCGCTCGACGTGCGCGCGGCCGGCTCGGCCCTCCGCGTCCGGGTCGATCTCGCCGCCGAGGCGGGCGGCCACCGCGTGGGCGAGCGTGGCAGGGTCCTCCGCCGGCACCAGGGCGCCGGCCGAGTCCGGCAGCGACTCGCGCATGCCCGTCACGTCGCTGGCCACGATCGAGCGCCCGCGGGCCATGGCCTCGAGAGGAACCAGGGCCATGCCCTCCCAGCGCGACGGCACCACGACGACGTCGGCTGCGGCCAGCCAAGCGTCGACCTCGCCGCTCTCGCCGGTGAAGAGGACCTGCGGCGGGGCGTTTGCGCGCAGGAGCGCCTCGTCGGGGCCTGCTCCTACCAGCGCGAGCTCCGCATCCGGCACAGCGGCGAGCACGGTCGGCCATGCGGCCAGCAGGACGTCCTGACCCTTCTGCCGGGCGAGCCGCCCCGGGCACACCGCGAGCGGGCGGCCCGGGTCCAGGCCGAGTCCGGCGCGGGCGGCCCGCCGTTCTTTCGCTCCCGCCAGCGGCAGCCGGACGAGGTCCACGCCGTTGGCCACGACGACCGTGCGGGGAACGGAGATCCCGCAGTCCTCTCCGTGCCGCCGCTCGGCCTCGCTCACGCAGACCAGCAGGCTCGTCCAGCGCACCGCCGCGCGCTCCCAGCCGAGCGTGGCGGTCCGCACCGGGCCGGTGGTCGCGTCGAAGGACCAGGCGTGTGGCGAGAAGGCCGTCGGCACGCGGCCGCGCAGCAGGAGCCGGCCGACCAGCCCGGCCTTCGCGGAGTGCAGGTGCACCACGTCCGGGCGCACCTCGCGCAGCACGGACCTCAGCCGGACGATCTCACCCGCCGTACCCGGACCCGGAGCGCGACGCGCTTCCCACGGGTGCACCGGCACACCGGCCGCGCGGAGCTCGTCGCCCAGCCAGTCGTCCCGCGGACAGGCGACGGCCACCGCGATGCCGGCCGCCTGCTGCGACAAGGCCAGGTCCGCGACGCAGCGAGCGACGCCGGCCGTGGTCGGCTGGGTGACGTGCAGCAGGCGCAGGGCAGGCACAGCGGCAGCGTACGGGCGCCGCCGCCACGTACCGTGATCCCGTGACGCGGCGGCTGCTCGGGGGCTCGGCAAGCCTGCTGCTGGCCGTGGTCGCCGTCACCGGCTGCACCGCGTCGGGGGAGCCCTCGGCCGCGCCCTCCCCGACGCCGGCGCGAGCCGGGGCGACCACCCCCTCGGCCTGCCCGGCCCCGGCGTCCACCGAGCTCACCTGGCCGGCGGCGGTGCCGGCCGACCTGCCCAAGCCCCCGGGTGCCTCGAGCCCCGAGGTGGAGTCGCGCACGGACGGCCTCACCGTCGTGACGTTCACGACCCCGATCAGCATCCGGGAGTCCGTGCTCTTCCTCATCGACGCCATGCCCAAGGCGGGCTACACGCTCGCCCGCGGGGACGCGGAGAACACCGAGGCCGACGCGCCCTTCGTCAAGGGGGACCTGCGCGGGGTGATGCGGATGATCGCGGTCGAGGAGTGCCGGACCGACTGGCTCATGGCGGTCGCCCGGGCGACCGCCGGCGGGGCGCCGGGCGGCGGCACCCCTCTCCTGCCGCCCCGGCCGAACGCCTCGCCCCTGCCCTTCGGGTGAGCGCGGGCTAGGGTCCGCCGGGTGGACGGGGGCGTGCTGCTGCAGACCGTCCTGAGCGGGCTGTCGACCGGTGCGGTGCTCGGCCTGGTGGCGCTCGGCTTCACCCTCGTCGCGGGGACCGTGCGCGTCCTCCACCTCGCCCACGGCGACGTCGCCGTCGCCGCGGTCTTCGTCGCCGTCGTCGGCGTGCTGGGTACGACGCCCGTCGCCGCGGGGCTCGCCCCGCTGCCGGCGGTCGGGTTCGTGGTGCTCGTGCTGGGGGGTGGCGCGCTGCTGTCCGCCGCCGTCGCCCTGCTGGTGATCCGTCCCTTCCTGGCCGATCCGGAGCGGAGCCGGTCGGGGGACGCGCTCGGCTGGCTGGCCGGCGGGGTGGCGGCCGGCCTGCTGCTGCGCGAGGCGCTCGGCCTGCTCCTGCCGCAGGAGGGCTACGCCGTGCCCGATCCGCTGCGGCTCGGATCGCTGACCGCGAGCGGCGTCATCGACCTGCCGTTCGGCGCGACGCTGCCCGCCCGGGTGCCTGCCGTCCTGGTCCTCGCCCTGGCAGCCGGCCTGCTCACGGAGCGGCTGCTGGTGCGCTCCCGCTTCGGCCACGCCGTGCGTGCTGTCGCGGACGACCCGGAGGCGGCCGCGCTGTGCGGGGTGCCGGCCCGGCGGGTGGTGCTGCTGGTCTTCGTCCTGGCCGGGCTGCTCGCCGGCGTGGCCGGGCTGCTGGACGCGCCCGGTCGTACGTCCCTGTCGGTCGACGACGGCGTGGTGCTGGGGCTGTCGGGCATCGCGGCGGCGCTGCTCGGCGGCCTCGGCTCCGCCCGCGGCGCCCTGCTCGGCGGGCTGGCGGTCGGGGTCCTGCAGGCGGCCGCCGTCACGGCGGTCGACGCCCGGGTCCGGGACCTGGTCCCCCTCGGGCTGCTCGTGCTGCTGCTGGCCCTGCGACCGGAGGGCCTGCGCCGCGGGGCGGTCGTCCGAGCATGACGGTGGTCGACCTGGCGGCGGCGCTGTGGCTGCTCGTCGCCGCGATCGGGCTGGCGCTGCCGGTGGCCTACGCCGGGGTCCCCGTGCTGGGGCAGAGCGCCTTCGTGGCGATCGGGGGCGTGGGAACGGCGCTGCTCGGCCCGGGCGGGCTGGGGCTGCCCCTGGGGGTGGCAGTCGTCGCAGCCGTGGCCGCGGCGGGCGGCGCGGGGCACCTGGTCGCGCGCGGCGCGAGCCGGCTCGAGGGCGCTTACCTGGCGCTGGCGACGTGGGCGCTCGCCTGGCTGGTCGCCGAGCTGCTGGCTGCCTTCCCCGGGGTGTTCGGGGGCGAGCAGGGGCTGGTGCGCACAGCGCCCGCCCGACTGGTCTCGCCCGCTCTCGGCCTGGAGCTGGTCCTCACGCCGGCGGCTCATGTGGTCCTTGCAGGGAGCATCTGCCTCACCCTCCTGCTCGGGTTGAGGCGGATCGAGGCCGGACCGGCCGGACTCGACCTCACCGCGCTGCGTGAGGACCCTGCGCTGGCACGCTCGCTGGGCATCCCGGTGGCTGCGCGGCGGCGGGCCGTCCTGACGGCGGCGGCCGCCGCCGGCGGTCTCTCGGGAGCCGGGTCCCTGGTGCTGCTCGGCCTGGTCGCGCCGGCCGACGTCGGTCCGCTGCTCTCTCTGCAGCTGTTCGTCGCCGTGCTCATCGGCGGCACCGCCCGCTGGTGGGGGCCGGTCGTGGGGGTGGCGGTGCTGACGGCGGTGCCGGAGGTCGCCGACGTCCTGGCGGGGCTCGCCGGGCTCGCCCCGGAGCGGGTGGGCGGGGTGCTCACGGCCGCGTTGCTGCTCGCTGTGCTCGCCGCCACCCGGGGCTGGGGAGCAACCCCCGCGGCTGCCCGCGGGGGCCGCTCCCCAGCCGGCGCGGCCGAGCCGGCCCGGGGAGCAGAGGCCACGGCTGCCCGCGGGGATGACTCCCCGGGCGGTGGACCCGACGGCACCCCGTGGCGCCCGGTCCTGCTGCGGGCCGCCGGCGTCGCCCACTCCTACGGCGCGGTCCGCGCGCTGGACGGCGTCGACCTCGTGCTCCGTGGCGGGGAGGTGCACGCGCTGGTCGGACCGAACGGCTCCGGCAAGACGACGCTGCTCGCGGTGCTGGCCGGCGAGCTCGCCGCCTCGGGACAGGTCGAGGTCGCTGGCCATCCCGCGCCCGCGGGCCCGGAGCGGCACGTGCTCGCCGGCGTGGCCCGCACTCCCCAGCGCACGGTCGTCCCGGCGGGCGCGACCCCGCGGCGGCAGGTGGAGATCGGCGCGCGCGGCGGGATGCCCGGCCCG
>JAKFFB010000045.1:0-90018 GCA_036675425.1 Actinomycetales bacterium
CAGAAGATCCTCGACACCGGTGGCCGCGTCGCCAAGTTCGAGCAGCGCTTCGGCAAGCGCTCCAAGTAGCGACCCTGCGGCGCCCGCCCCCGGACCAGGGGACGGGCGCCGCTGCCGTTCCCAGGAGAGGCACATGGCCGAAGCGATAGGCACCCCCACCGACAACGCCCTGTCGGAGTACGCCGACCTCGAGGCGCAGCTGGCCGACCCCGACGTGCACGCCGACCAGGCGCGCGCCCGCGAGCTCGGCCGACGCTACGCCGAGCTCGGCCCGCTGGTCGCTGCCATCCGCGAGCAGGAGGCCGTGCAGGCCGACCTCGAGGCGGCCCGCGAGATGGCTGCCGAGGACAAGGACATGGCGGAGATGGCCACGGCCCTGGAGGAGCAGCTCGGCGAGCTGGAGGCGCGCATCCGCGACCTGCTCGTGCCGCGCGACCCGGCCGACGGCAAGGACTGCATCCTCGAGGTGAAGGCGGGCGAAGGCGGTGACGAGAGCGCCCTGTTCGCAGGCGATCTCGTCCGGATGTACACCCGCTACGCCGAGGCCCGCGGATGGAAGATCGACGTCATCAGCGCGACCGAGGGCGAGCTCGGCGGCTACAAGGACATCCAGCTCGCGGTGAAGAGCCGCGACCCGGCCAACCCCGTCTTCGGCCGGCTGAAGTACGAGGGCGGCGTGCACCGCGTCCAGCGCGTGCCGGTCACCGAGTCGCAGGGCCGCATCCACACCTCCGCCGCCGGCGTGCTCGTGCTTCCCGAGGCCGAGGAGGTGGACGTCGAGATCAACCAGAACGACCTGCGCATCGACGTCTACCGCTCCAGCGGCCCGGGCGGGCAGAGCGTCAACACGACCGACTCGGCGGTGCGCATCACGCACATCCCGACCGGGGTCACCGTGGCGATGCAGAACGAGAAGAGCCAGCTGCAGAACAAGGAGGCCGGCATGCGCGTCCTGCGCGCCCGCCTCCTGGCGCTCGCCCTCGAGGAGCAGGCCGCCAAGGACAGCGCGGTGCGCGGCGCGCAGATCCGCACCGTCGACCGCAGCGAGAAGGTCCGGACCTACAACTTCCCGGACAACCGGGTCGCCGACCACCGCAGCGGCTACAAGGCCAACAACCTCATGCAGGTGCTCGACGGCGACCTCGACCCCGTCATCCAGTCGTTGGTCGACGCCGACACCGCTGCCAAGCTCGCCGGAGAGGACAGCGCATGACCGCACCCCAGCACGTCGCTCGCTGGCGCTCACGACGCACAGGGGACCCCGCATGAACTGGCGCACCACCGTCCAGGCCGCGACCACCCGGCTGCGCGACGCCGGCGTCGACAGCCCCGACCACGACGCCCGCGCGCTGGCGGTCCACGTGCTCGGACTGGCCAAGCCCAGCGACCTGCTCCTGGTGGACGAGCTCGACGAGCACCAGCTGGCGGCGTACGACGAGCTCGTGACGCGCCGGGCGTCCCGTGTCCCGCTGCAGCACCTGACCGGCAGCGTCGGCTTCCGCTACATCGAGCTGGAGGTCGGCCCAGGGGTCTTCGTGCCCAGGCCCGAGACCGAGTCGGTCGTCCAGTTCGCGGTCGACGCGCTGCGCGGCGTCGACAGCCCGCTCTGCGTCGACCTCTGCACCGGCAGCGGCACCATCGCCTTCGCGCTCGCCAACGAGGTCCCCGGCGCGACGGTGCACGCCGTCGAGCGCGACCCCGACGCGCTCGACTGGACCCGGCGCAACGCCGCCAACCGCGTCAAGGCCGGCGACCCCGAGGTGCAGCTGCACCTGGGCAGCGCCGAGGACGCGCTGCCCGGCCTCGACGGCACGCTCGACCTGGTGATCAGCAACCCGCCGTACGTCGCGACGACCGAGGCGCACATCCCCGACCCGGAGGTCGTCGACCACGACCCGGGCATCGCGCTGTGGGCGGGGGAGGACGGCCTCGACGTCATCCGGCTGGTCGAGCAGGCCGCCCGGCGGCTGCTCAAGCCCGGTGGCCTGCTCGTCGTCGAGCACTCCGACCGGCAGGGCCGCACCGCTCCCGCGCTGCTGGAGCAGGCCGGCGGGTGGAACGAGATCCAGGACCACAAGGACTACGCCGACCGCGACCGCTTCGTCACGGCCCGCTGGAGCGGCGCATGACCGTGCTGGACGTCCGGGGGAGCAGTGACAAGGGCGTCGCCGACGCCGTCTCGGCGCTCCGCCGCGGCGACCTCGCGGTGATCCCGACCGACACCGTCTACGGCATCGCCGCCGACGCCTTCTCGCCTCCCGCCGTCGACCGGCTGCTGACCGCCAAGGGCCGCGGTCGTGACATGCCGGTCCCGGTGCTGGTCGGCTCCTGGCGCGGCCTCGACGGCCTCGCCGACCACGTCACGCCGTCGATGCGCAGCCTGGTCGAGGCGTTCTGGCCCGGTCCGCTGACGCTCATCGTCCGCGCGGCCGGCTCGCTGGCCTGGGACCTCGGCGAGACCCGTGGCACCGTCGCGGTCCGGATGCCGCTGCACCCGGTCGCCCTCGCCGTCCTCGCCGAGACCGGCCCGCTCGCGGTGAGCAGCGCCAACCGCACCGGCATGCCGCCCGCCACCGACGCCGCTCAGGCGTACGAGCAGCTCGGCAGCTCGGTCGCCGTCTACCTCGAGGCCGGCAGCAGCGGCGACGCGGTCCCCAGCACCATCGTCGACCTCACCGGTGAGACGCCCGTCGTCCGCCGTGCCGGCGCGCTCTCGCTCGAGGACCTGCAGGCCGTGCTCCCCGAGGTCGAGGGGTCGAGCTGATGGACGCCTTCCGGGTCCTGCACGTCTGCACCGGCAACATCTGCCGGTCGCCGATGGCCGAGCACCTCACCGTGCACGGGCTGCGGCAGCGGCTGGGCGCCGCCGCGGACCGCTTCGTCGTGGAGTCCGCCGGCACCTGGGGTCACGGCGGCTCGCCGATGGAGTCCTACGCCCTGTCCACCCTGAAGGCCCTCGGCGTCGACGGCGCGGGCTTCCGCGCCCGCGAGCTGGTGGCCGAGCACGTGGCGACGGCCGACCTCGTCCTCGGTGCGACCCGCGAGCACCGCGCGGCTGCGGTGGTGCTCCACCCGCGCGCTGCCAGTCGTACGTTCACGCTCCGGGAGTTCGCCCGGCTGACGGCCGCCGTCGACCCCGCCCAGCTCACCGCCAGCGACCCCGTCGAGCGCGCCCGCGAGCTGGTCCGCGCTGCCGCCGGGCGCCGCGGCCTGGTCCCGCCGGACCACCCCAAGGACGACGACCTCGCCGACCCGTACCAGGGACCGGAGCACGGCTTCGCCGTCTGCGGCGACCTGGTGCACGCCAGCCTGCAGCGCCCGCTCGACCTGATCGCCGGCTGACTCGTGAAGGGGTGCGGCGACGACCCTGACTACGCTGATCCCACCGCGACCAAGGAGCACCGCATGACGTTCTGGGGACCCGACTTCGACTCCCTGCAGCAGGTCGACCCGGAGATCGCGGGCGTCGTGCTCGACGAGCTCGACCGGCTGCGCGGCGGGCTCCAGCTCATCGCCAGCGAGAACTTCACCAGCCCGGCGGTGCTCGCCGCGCTCGGCTCGACGCTGTCCAACAAGTACGCCGAGGGCTACCCGGGCAAGCGCTACTACGGCGGCTGCGAGGTCGTGGACCGCGCCGAGCAGCTCGGCATCGACCGGGCCAAGGAGCTCTTCGGGGCCGACCACGCCAACCTCCAGCCGCACTCCGGTGCGAGCGCGAACATCGCCGTCTACGGCGCGTTCCTGCAGCCCGGCGACACCGTGCTGGCGATGTCGCTGCCGCACGGCGGCCACCTCACCCACGGCACGAAGGTCTCCTTCTCGGGCAAGTGGTTCAACGCCGTCCACTACGGCGTCGCCCAGGGCAGCGAGGACATCGACTACGACCAGATGCGCGACCTCGCCCGCGAGCACAAGCCGAAGATGATCATCGCCGGCGGCTCGGCGATCCCGCGGCTCATCGACTTCGCCGCCTTCCGCGAGGTGGCCGACGAGGTCGGCGCGGTCTTCATGGTCGACGCCGCCCACTTCATCGGCCTGGTGGCCGGCAAGGCCATCCCGAGCCCGGTGCCGTACGCCGACGTCGTCACCTTCACCACGCACAAGGTGCTGCGCGGCCCGCGCGGCGGCGCCCTGGTGTGCAAGGAGGAGCACGCCGCCAAGCTCGACAAGGCCGTCTTCCCGATGATGCAGGGCGGGCCGCTGATGCACGCCGTCGCCGCCAAGGCGGTGAACTTCAAGGAGTGCATGAGCGCCGACTACCAGGCCTACACGCGCCAGGTCATCGCCAACGCGCAGGCGCTCACGGAGTCGCTCGCCGCGGAGGGGATGCGCCCCGTCACCGGCGGCACCGACACCCACCTCGCGCTGCTCGACCTGCAGGGGATCGGGGTCTCCGGCAAGGACGCCGAGCTCCGCTGCGACCGCGCGGGGATCGTGCTGAACAAGAACGCCATCCCGTACGACCCGCAGCCCGCCTCCATCGCGTCCGGCGTCCGCGTCGGCACCCCGAGCGTCACGACGCAGGGCATGGACGAGGCCGCCATGAAGGAGATCGGCTCCCTCATCGGCCGCGCCGTGCGCGACGAGGACGGCTCGGCCGCCGCGGAGATCCGCCAGGGTGTCGACGCGCTGGTCAGCGCTCACCCGGCTTACCCCCGCTAGCGTCCGACGCGTGCGGGAGTACCTGCTCGTCCTGTGCGTCGCCGCGGCCGTCACGTACCTCCTGACGCCCGTGGCGCGCCGCTTCGCGCTGCGCTTCGGCGCGATGGCCGAGCCGCGTGACCGGGACGTGCACGCTGTCCCCACGCCGCGTCTCGGCGGTCTGGCGATGTACGGCGGGGTGTGCGCGGCGTTCCTCGTCGCCGGAGCGCTCCCTGCCCTGAGCAGGGTCTTCACCTACTCCGACGTGCAGGCGACCGTGATCGCGGGCGGGCTCATCGTTGCGCTCGGCGCGGTCGACGACCGGTGGGGGATCGACGCGCTGACCAAGCTCGCCGGGCAGGTCGTGGCCGCGGGCGTCATGGTGCTGATCGGTCTCCAGCTGCTCACCCTCACGATCCCGGGGGTGGGCGCCATCTCGCTCGGCCCCGAGTCGGTGATCCTCACCGTCGCCATCACGCTGCTCACGGTCAACGCCATCAACTTCGTCGACGGGCTCGACGGTCTCGCGGCCGGCGTGGGGGCGATCGCGGCGCTCGCGTTCTTCGCCTTCAGCTACTCGCTCGCCAGCGGCGGGGTGACCGGGGGAGTGGCGCAGGACCGGATCACCTCCGCGACGCTCATCGCCGTCGTGCTGGCCGGCGCCTGCCTGGGCTTCCTGCCGCACAACTTCAACCCGGCGCGCATCTTCATGGGCGACTCCGGCTCGATGCTCATCGGGCTGATGCTGTCTGCCGCCGTCATCTCGCTCACCGGGCAGGTGAACTACGCGAACCTGCCGGCGACCGCGTCCTTCCCGGTCCTCCTGCCGCTGCTGCTGCCCTTCGCCGTGCTGGCGGTGCCGTTCGTCGACCTGCTGCTCGCGGTGGTCCGCCGTACCCGCGCCGGTCGCTCGCCGTTCGCGCCCGACAAGGAGCACCTGCACCACCGGCTGATGGAGATCGGCCACAGCCACACCCGCGCCGTGCTGATCATGTACTTCTGGACGGCGCTGCTCGCCTTCGGCGCGGTCGCCGTGTCCGTCAGCGGCGGCCCGCTCCCGGTGCTCGCCGCGGTCGGCCTCGCCGCCGCGCTGGCCCTGGTCGTCTCGCGGGTCCCGCGGCTGCGCGCCGTCAACCCCGAGGATCGCTAGTGCACTGGGACGGGCCGCGCACGGCCCCGGTGACCACGCTGGCCGCGGGGGTGCTGTCCGCCGGTCTGGGTCTCGCGCTCGGCCGGGACGGCGCCGTCGCCGGCGCGCTGATCGCCGCCGTGCTGGTGATCCTGTTCTTCTGGACCGGTGCGCTGCCGCTGCTGCTGGTCGGCGGTGACCTGTCCCTGGCCGGCATCGGCTTCGTCATGCTGATGATGACGTACGCGCTCCGGCTGGTCGGTCTGGCCGTCGCGCTGGCCCTCGCCGCGCGCTCCGACGCCGTCGACGAGCGCTGGCTGGCCCTCACCCTGATCGTCTGCGCCCTCGTGTGGGTCATCACACAGGCAGGCCTCGTCGGACGGTCCCGGGTCACCCTGTAGTCTGGCGCTGCCATGCCGCCGGATGCTCACGACGACTCGTCGGGAGACTTCCGGCGCAAGGGCGAGGCCGACGCGTGGAACGCGCTGAGCCTCATCCTCTCCGGCATGCTCGTCTGGGGTGGGATCGGCTGGCTGATCAGCAACTGGTTGGACAACCGGTTGCCGCTCGCCCTCGGTCTCGTCCTGGGGACGGGCGCCGGAACGGCGCTCGTATGGCTTCGGTACGGTAGGCAGACATGATCAGCGCGGGCCTCGCGACCACTGGGGCGTCCTGGTCAGGACAAGGAAGGACGCTGTGAGCGACCGGCTTCTCGCCTCCGAGGGCACCGGCTTCACCCCTCCCGGCCCCAGCAGCTTCGAGCCTCCGCCGTTCTTCACCGTCGCGGGCTGGGAGGTCGACAAGGTCGTCGTCATCATCGCCCTGTCGACGGTCCTCATCGCCGCGTTCTTCTACCTCGCTGCGCGCCGCGCGGAGGCTGCCGGTGCGAACGGCGGCCTGGTCCCCGGCAAGCTGCAGTTCGCCGGCGAGTCGGCGTACGGCTTCGTGCGCAACGGCATCGGCCTCGAGACGATCGGCAAGGAGGGGCTGCGCTTCGTCCCCTTCCTCGCGACGCTGTTCTTCTTCATCGCGGTGAACAACCTGTTCGGCATCATCCCGCCGTTCCAGCTGCCCGGGACCTCGAAGATCGCCATCCCGCTCGGCCTCGCCGTGATCGTCTGGGTGATCTACAACTACCTCGGCATCAAGCGCCAGGGCCTGTTCGGCTACTTCAAGAACATGATGTTCCCGCCCGGGATCCCGATCCCGGTGTACTTCCTGCTCGCGCCGATCGAGCTGCTCTCGAACTTCATCGTCCGCCCGGTCACGCTCTGCCTGCGTCTCACGCTCAACATGTTCGCCGGGCACCTCGTGCTCGTGCTGTTCATCCTGGGCGGCGAGTACCTCATCCTCGAGTACGGCGGCGTCGTCGGTGTGCTCGCCGGCTCCGTGGCGATCCTCGGCTCCCTGGTGATGACCGGCTTCGAGGCGTTCATCCAGCTCCTGCAGGCCTACGTGTTCACCCTGCTCGCCGCCCTCTACATCGGCGGCGCGCTGGCGGACGAGCACTAGCCCGCACCCGCGAACTGCACCACCGCACCACCCCGGCGACACCGCCACCAGCACGTCCCGCAGCACCACTTCTCGAGAGGAAAGACCTGTGGAAGGCAGCCTGAACATGGTCGGCTACGGCCTCGCGGCCATCGGCCCGGGCATCGGCATCGGCCTCATCTTCGCCGCGTACATCAGCGGCGTCGCCCGTCAGCCCGAGGCCCGGGGCGTGCTGCAGAGCATCGCCATCCTCGGCTTCGCCCTCGCCGAGGCGCTCGCGATCATCGGCATCGGCCTCGCCTTCGTGCTTTAGCCGTGGCGATCTCCCTCAGCACCGCTGCGGCGGTGCTCGCCACAGAAGCGGGCGAGGAGCCGAACCCCCTCGTCCCGCACCTGTCCGAGCTCATCGTCGGACTGGTCGCCTTCGCGATCCTCTTCCTGTTCCTGCGCGCGAAGGTCTTCCCGGTCTTCGAGCGCGTCTTCGCCGAGCGCACGGCTGCCATCGAGGGCGGCCTGGCCGAGGCGAAGAAGGAGCGCGAGGAGGCGCACGCGCTGCTCGAGCAGTATCGCGAGCAGCTCGCCGAGGCCCGCACCGAGGCCGGTCGCATCCGCACCGAGGCGCAGGCCGAGCGTGCGGCGATCGTCGAGGAGGCGCGCAACGAGGCACGTGCGGAGGCGTCCCGGATCACCGAGGCCGCGACAGCGCAGATCGCCAGCGAGCGGCAGCAGGTCGTCGCCGAGCTGCGCCGTGAGGTGGGCGGCCTGGCCGTCGACCTGGCCGGTCGCATCGTCGGCGAGTCGCTCGAGGACGAGGCGCGCCAGCGTCGCACCGTCGAGCGGTTCCTGGACGGGCTCGACAGCTCGCCTGCCGGAACGGCCCGCTGATGCAGGGAGCCAGCCGCGACGCTCTGAAGAACACGCTCGCGCGGTTCGAGGAGCAGCTCGGCAGCCTGCCGGACGGCGCCGGGTCGAGCGACGTGAGCGAGGGCCTCTACGCCGTCGCCGCGCTGCTCGACCGGGAGCCGTCGCTGCGGCGCGCGCTCACCGACCCGGCGTCCTCGCCGGACAGCCGGCGGGCGCTGGTCGACGGGCTGCTCGCAGCCCAGCTGCCGCCGCTGCCGCTGGGCGTCCTCAAGGACATGGTCGCCGAGCGCTGGTCCGGCCCGGCCGACCTGGCCGAGGCCGTCGAGCGGGTCGCCGCCACCGCCGCGCTCAACGCGGCCGAGGGCGAGGGCGTGCTCGACGACGTCGAGGACGAGCTCTTCCGCTTCGCGCGGCTGCTCGAGCGCGAGCCGGCGCTGCGGGCCGCGCTGACCGACCCCGGTCTCCCGGACGAGAACAAGATCTCGCTGATCGACACGCTGCTCGGCGGGAAGGCCAAGCCGGCCACCGTGCGGCTGGTCGAGATCGCGGTGACGCGGTCCCGGAAGATCTCGCTGGAGACGGCCCTCGACCACCTGGTCGAGCTCGCCGCCACCCGCCGGTCCCGCTACGTCGCGCAGGTCCGCGTCGCGCGGCCGCTCGACGAGGACCAGCAGACCCGCCTGGCTGCGTCGCTGGCCCGCATCTACGGCCGCGAGGTGCAGCTGCAGATCGACCTCGACCCGACCGTCCTCGGCGGGCTCGAGGTGCGCGTCGGCGACGAGGTCATCGACGGCACCGTGCACCGCAAGCTGTCCGACGTCCGCCGTTCGCTCGCGGGCTGATCCACCCCCCTTTCTTCCGCCCCACCAAGATGACTCAGAGAGCAGGGAACCGCAGATGACGGAGCTCAGCATCCGCCCGGAGGACGTCCGGTCCGCGATCGAGCAGTACGTCACGTCGTACAGCGCCGAGACCACCCGCGAGGAGGTCGGCACCGTCACCGAGGTCGGTGACGGCATCGCCCGTGTCGAGGGCCTGTACTCCACGATGGCCAACGAGCTGCTGGAGTTCGAGGGCGGGGTGCTGGGCCTGGCCCTGAACCTCGACACCCGCGAGGTCGGCGTCGTCATCCTCGGCGACCCCGCCGGCATCGAGGAGGGCCAGTCGGTGCGCCGCACCGGCGACATCCTCTCCGTGCCGGTCGGCGACGGCTTCCTCGGCCGCGTGGTCGACCCGCTCGGCCAGCCGCTCGACGGCAAGGGCGAGATCGTCGCCGAGGGTCGCCGCATCCTCGAGCTGCAGGCGCCCGGCGTCATCCAGCGCCAGCCCGTCCACGAGCCGCTGCAGACCGGCATCAAGGCCGTCGACGCCATGACCGCCATCGGCCGCGGCCAGCGCCAGCTGATCATCGGCGACCGGCAGACCGGCAAGACCGCCGTCGCCATCGACGCGATCATCAACCAGCGCGACAACTGGAAGAGCGGCGACCCCAAGCGCCAGGTCAAGTGCATCTACGTCGCCATCGGCCAGAAGGGCTCCACGGTCGCCGAGACCGTCGGCCGCCTCGAGGAGGCCGGCGCGATGGAGTACACGACGGTCGTCGCCGCCCCCGCGTCGCAGGCCGCCGGCTTCAAGTACCTCGCGCCGTACACCGGCTCGAGCATCGGCCAGCACTGGATGTACGCCGGTCAGCACGTCCTGATCGTGTTCGACGACCTCTCCAAGCAGGCCGACGCCTACCGCGCGATCTCGCTGCTGCTGCGCCGCCCGCCGGGTCGCGAGGCCTACCCGGGTGACGTCTTCTACCTGCACAGCCGCCTGCTCGAGCGCTGCGCGAAGCTCTCCGACGAGATGGGCGGCGGCTCGATGACCGGCCTGCCGATCATCGAGACCAAGGGCAACGACGTCTCGGCGTTCATCCCGACCAACGTCATCTCGATCACCGACGGCCAGATCTTCCTCGAGACCGACCTGTTCAACTCCGGTGTCCGCCCGGCCATCAACGTCGGCATCTCGGTCTCCCGCGTCGGTGGTGCCGCGCAGGTGAAGGCGATGAAGTCGGTCTCCGGCCGCCTCCGCCTGGACCTCGCGCAGTACCGCGAGCTCGAGGCCTTCGCCGCCTTCGGCTCCGACCTCGACAAGGCCTCCAAGGCCCAGCTCGAGCGCGGCGCCGTCCTGGTCGAGCTGCTCAAGCAGGGCCAGTACTCCCCGTTCCCGGTCGAGCGCCAGGTCGTGTCGATCTGGGCCGGCACCAACGGCTTCCTCGACGAGGTCCCGGTCCGCGACGTACGCCGCTTCGAGTCGGAGTTCCTGGACTTCGTCGCCCGGTCCTACAACGGCATCTACGACGCCATCACCGGCACGGGCAAGCTCGAGGACTCCACGGTCAGCCAGCTCGAGCAGGCGATCGCGGAGTTCAAGAAGCAGTTCACGACCTTCGAGGGCAAGAGCCTGGTGAACGAGGCTCCTGTCGAGGCCCTGGACGAGGAAGAGCACGGCCAGGAGACCATCAAGACGTACAAGAAGAGCTGACGCATGGGCGCACAGCTGAGGGTCTACCGCCGCCGCATCCGGTCGGTGCAGTCGACCAAGAAGATCACCCGGGCGATGGAGCTCATCGCCGCCTCGCGCATCGTCAAGGCGCAGGCGCGGGTCAACGCGGCCAAGCCGTACTCCCGCCAGATCACCAACGTCATCTCGGCGCTGGCCTCGCAGACCGCGACGATCGACCACCCGCTCCTGCAGGAGCAGACGGACGAGAAGCGCGTCGCCGTCCTGGTCATCACCAGCGACCGCGGCCTAGCCGGCGGCTACAACGCCAACGCCCTGAAGATGGCGGCGCAGCTCGAGGAGCTGCTCCGCAGCGAGGGCAAGGAGCCGGTGGCCTTCCTCGTCGGCCGCAAGGCGGTGAGCTACTACAAGTTCCGCAATCGGCACATCGAGCAGTCCTGGACCGGCTTCTCCGAGCAGCCGGACTACGAGCACGCCCGTGAGGTCGCGGACGCGCTCATCGACTCCTTCCTGCGCACGGAGGAGGAGGGCGGCGTCGGCGAGATCCACGTCGTGCACACCGAGTACGTCTCGGCGCTCACCCAGCGCGCCGTTGCGAACCGCGTGCTGCCGCTCGTGGTCGAGGAGTCCGACGAGGCTCCGCCGGAGGACTTCGTCCTGCCGCTGTACGAGTTCGAGCCCAGCCCCGAGGCGCTGCTCGACACCCTGCTGCCGCGCTACGTGCAGACCCGCGTCTTCGCGGCCCTGCTCGAGTCGGCCGCCTCGGAGTCGGCGTCCCGCCGGCGCGCCATGAAGGCCGCGACGGACAACGCGGACGAGCTCATCAAGTCGCTCACGCGAGCGGCCAACTCGGCCCGCCAGGCCGAGATCACCCAGGAGATCAGCGAGATCGTCGGTGGCGCTTCGGCGCTGGCCGACGCCTGACCTCCCCACCCGCCACCCTTCGCCAGCCCGAAGACCCGAGGAGACCCACCGCATGACTCTCACCGCCGACACCCCCGCCGCGGCCCCCAAGGCCGGCGGCACCGGGCGGGTCGCCCGCGTCATCGGCCCCGTCGTCGACGTCGAGTTCCCGCCGGACGCGATGCCGGAGATCTACAACGCGCTGCACGTCGACCGCGAGCTCGGCGGCGACACCGCGACGCTGACCCTCGAGGTCGCCCAGCACATCGGTGACAACCTCGTCCGCGCCATCTCGATGCAGCCGACAGACGGCCTGACCCGCGGTGCCGCGGTGCAGGACACCGGCTCGGCCATCTCGGTGCCGGTCGGCGACGCCACCAAGGGCCACGTCTTCAACGCGCTGGGCAAGCCGCTCGACGTCGAGAGCATCGACGCCGACACCTACTGGCCGATCCACCGGCCGTCGCCGGCGTTCGACCAGCTCGAGAGCAAGACCGAGATCTTCCCGACGGGCATCAAGGTCATCGACCTGCTCGCGCCGTACGTCGCCGGTGGCAAGATCGGCCTGTTCGGCGGCGCCGGCGTCGGCAAGACCGTCCTCATCCAGGAGATGATCTACCGCGTCGCCAAGGAGTTCTCCGGCGTCTCGGTGTTCGCCGGCGTCGGCGAGCGCACCCGCGAGGGCAACGACCTGTTCGGTGAGATGACCGAGTCCGGCGTCATCAACGACACCGCGCTCGTCTTCGGCCAGATGGACGAGCCGCCGGGCACCCGCCTGCGCGTCGCGCTCTCCGCTCTCACCATGGCGGAGTACTTCCGCGACGTGCAGAAGCAGGACGTGCTGCTGTTCATCGACAACATCTTCCGCTTCACCCAGGCCGGCTCCGAGGTCTCCACCCTCCTCGGTCGCATGCCGAGCGCCGTCGGCTACCAGCCGACCCTCGCCGACGAGATGGGCGTGCTCCAGGAGCGCATCACCTCGACCCGCGGTCACTCGATCACGTCGCTGCAGGCCATCTACGTGCCCGCCGACGACATCACCGACCCGGCGCCGCACACCACCTTCACCCACCTCGACGCGACCACGGTGCTCTCGCGCTCCATCGCCGAGCTCGGCATCTACCCGGCCGTCGACCCGCTCGACTCGACGAGCCGCATCCTCGACCCGCGCTTCATCGGCGAGGAGCACTACAACGTCGCCCGCGAGGTGCAGCGCATCCTGCAGCGCTACAAGGACCTGCAGGACATCATCGCCATCCTCGGCATCGACGAGCTCGCCGAGGAGGACAAGGTCCTCGTCAACCGGGCCCGCCGCATCCAGCGCTTCCTGTCGCAGCCGTTCTTCGTGGCCGAGTCCTTCACCGGCCAGCCCGGCAAGTTCGTCCCCATCGAGGAGACGATCGCGTCGTTCAAGAAGCTCACCGAGGGCGAGTACGACCACATCCCGGAGCAGGCGTTCTTCCTCTGCGGTGGCATCGAGGACGTCGAGGCGAACGCCAAGAAGCTGGGCAGCTGACAGTGGCCTCCGAGTCCCACGAGCTGCACGTCGAGCTCGTCTCCGTCGAGCGCGAGGTCTGGAGCGGTGAGGCCAGCATGGTCATCGCCCGCACGACCGAGGGCGAGATCGGCGTCCTGCCGGGCCACGCCCCGCTGCTCGGCCAGCTGGCCGACGGCGGTGTCGTCACCGTGCACGAGAGCGGCGGCGGCCACCGGCTGATCGCCGTCCACGGCGGCTTCCTGTCCGTGACCGAGGGCGGCGTGACCATCCTCGCCGAGGTCGCCGAGCTGGCCGAGGACATCGACGCCTCCCGCGCCCGCGAGGCCCTCGACCGGGCGCGCAGCGAGCAGGACCTCGCCGCCCAGCGTCGCGCGGAGAGCCGGCTCCGAGCCGCCGGTCAGACGGTCTAGGCCCTCCGAGACCCGCGCCCCGGACCCGGCGTGACCACGACCTCGCTCCTGCTCGCCGGGGGCCTGCTCGCCCTCGGCGTGCTGGGCGCCGGCCTGCTCCGCCGGGTGCTGCTGCACCGCGGCGGCGGCACGATCGAGCTGTCCCTGCAGCTCAAGACCCCCGGTCACGGCCGCGGCTGGGTCAACGGCGTCGGCCGCTTCGCCGGCGACGAGCTGCAGTGGTACCGCGTCTTCAGCCTCTCGCCCCGACCGCGCCGTTGCTACTCGCGCCGCGACCTGCAGGTGCTGACCCGCCGCGAGCCCAGCGGCGGTGAGCACCGGGCGCTGCTCGAGGGCGCGGTCGTGATGGAGTGCGCCTCCTCCTCGCAGGGCCGGGTCGACCTGGCGATGTCCCGGTCGGCCGTCACCGGCTTCCTCGCCTGGCTCGAGGCGCACCCCCCGGGCGCCACCCTGCCGCTCTAGGTCGCGCCCCGGTCGCCCTCTCTCGTACGCCTCACTTCCTTGATCCACGTGAGGTTGTGGGTGGATGCGCGCGGGTGATCCACCCACAACGTCACGTGGATCACGAGAAGCGGGGGGGTACGGACAGTCAGGTGCTGCGCGGGCCGCCGGGCTGCCAGAGGACGTCGCCGCCGGGGTTGGCCACCCGGGCGAGGATGAAGAGCAGGTCGGACAGCCGGTTGAGGTACAGCGCCGGCTCCTTGCCGGTGCGGTCGGGGTCGGCCGCCAGCAGCTCCCAGGTGGCCCGCTCGGCCCGCCGCACGATCGTGCGCGAGACGTGCAGCAGCGCGGCGCCGGGCGTCCCGCCGGGGAGGATGAAGCTGTTGAGCTTCTCCAGCCGGGAGTTGTAGGTGTCGCAGGCCTGCTCGAGACGCGCGGTGTAGTCGGGGGTCACCCGCAGCGGCGGGTACTTCGGGTCGGGGTCGACCGGCGTGCACAGATCGGCGCCGACGTCGAACAGGTCGTTCTGGATCGTCCGCAGCAGCTCTGCGACCTCGGGCTCCAGAGCGCCCAGCGCGATCGCGACGCCGATCGAGGAGTTGGCCTCGTCGACGTCGGCGTACGCCGTCAGCCGGGGGTCGGTCTTGCTCACCCTGCTCATGTCACCGAGCGCGGTCGTCCCGTCGTCGCCGGTCTTCGTGTAGATGCGGGTGAGGTGGACGGCCATGAGCCGCACCCTAGGCGAGGGTGCGGCTCAGAGCCGAGCGGGAGCGGGTCAGCCGGCGTTCTGGAACGGCGGGACGTCGCCCTCGGCGACCGGTCGGTCGAGGTCGCCATCGCCGTCGAGCAGCTTCCAGTAGCCCTCGGCCCCGGGGGCGACCGTGGTGACGAAGACGCCGGGCGCGAGGTCGTCCATCGGCTCGTCGTCGCCGCCGCCCTCGGAGCGCACCGCGCCGCCGGTCGACGGGGCACCGACCACCAGCAGCCGCTCGGACCCCTCGTCCCCGGGCAGCGTCGCCACCAGCGCGGACACCGGGTCGGTGATCTCGTTCTCCGCGTACCACCACCAGCCGCCCTCGCCGAGCGAGGCCACTCCCCAGGTCCAGGGGCCGTCGCCGCTGCGCACGAGGTAGACGACCTCGATGCCTGCGTCGACCTCCCACCGCTGGACGAACAGCGGGCGGATCTCCACCAGGGCGTCGATGCCGTTGCGCGTCGCCCAGTCCTCGCCGAGCGCCTCGAGCTGGCCGGCGGTGACCAGCGACGGGTCGCCGCGGACCTCCCACGGGTTCTCCGGGTCGAGCACGGTGACCGGCTCGACCGGGGTCGACGCCGCGACGGCGGGTGCGCTGTCCCGGTGCAGCTCCCTGCCGTTGGCGAGGACGCGGTAGGAGTCGGTCGTCGGGTCGCCCTCCAGAGCGATCGTCCCGACGCCGTTCTCGAGCTCGAGCATCTCGGTGAACTCGCTCGCTCCGTCCGGGCCGTCCTCCACCGTCGTCTGCGGCGCGGCGACGACGACCAGCCGGCCGACCTCGTCACCGGGCAGCGCGGCAGCCAGGGCGTACGCCGGGTCGGGCAGCTCCTCGTCGACCAGGAACTCCGGACCGGACTCGGTCGGCGTCTGGGACACCCCCCACCGCAGCTCCCCGTCGACCTCGGCGAGGTAGACGAGCGTGAACTGCTGCGACGGCTCGTAGACCTGTCCCCAGAGCGGAGTCAGCTCGACGTCGGACGCGCCGCGCTTCACGCCGAGCTCCGTCTCGATGGTGGCGAGCGTGCCGGGACCGAGCAGCGAGAGGTCGTCCCCGCGGTAGGCCCACGGACGTGCCGGGTCCAGGGCGTACGGCGACGCGCTCGGCGACGGGCTCGGTGGGGTCGTCGCGAATTGGGGAGCGTCCGGTCCCGACGACGTCGCGTCCTGCAGCGTGGGCACGGCGACCGCGATGGCTGTGACCGCGAGAGCGGAGGCCGCCACGGCAGCACCGAGCCGGGTGCGCTGGATCCGCTTCGCCCGCCGCTCGATGCCGGCCAGCGGGTCGGGGGAGGGGGCGAGCGCGGAGGCCCGGCCCTGCAGGGCGGCGCGCAGCTCGTCGTCGATGGGGGTCATGCCGTCACTCCGGTGGGAAGGGCCGCGCGCGGGTCGTCGCGCAGGCCTGAGGTGTCGCGCAGCTTGGCCAGCGCGCGGGACGTCGTGCTCTTGACCGTGCCGACGGAGACGCCCATGACAGCGGCGGTCTCGGCCTCGGACAGGTCCTCGTAGTAGCGCAGGACGACCATCGCCCGTTGCCGCCTGGGCAGGTCGGACAGCGCCGTCCACAGCGCGTCGTGCAGGTCCGCGTCCGCCGTCGCGTCGCGACCGGCGGGTCCTTCCGGCAGCTCGCCGGTCGGGCGCTCGTCGACCTTGCGCCGGCGCCACCACGACGTCTGCGTGTTGACCATCACCCGGCGCACGTAGCCGTCGACCGCCTCGCGCTCGCGGATCCGGTCCCAGGCCAGGTAGGTCTTGGCCAGGGCGGTCTGCAGCAGGTCCTCGGCGTCGGCGCGGTTGCCCGAGAGCATGTACGCGGTGCGCAGCAGGACCGGCGAGCGCGCGGCGACGTAGGAGCGGAAGTCCTCCCGCGCCTGCTCGTCCACGTCGTTCCCCCTCGTCGTCGGTTCTCGACCGGGAAGACGCCGCTCCGGTCGTGGAGGTTGCCTCCCTAGACTGACGGGATGGAGCGCTTCCTCGTCGCCGGTGGGGCGCGACTCGCGGGTGAGGTCTCGGTGACGGGCGCGAAGAACAGCGTCCTGAAGCTGATGGCCGCCGCGCTGCTCGCCGAGGGGCGTACGACGCTCACCGCGGTGCCGGACATCCTCGACGTCACGATCATGGCCGAGGTGCTCCGCCGGCTCGGCTGCGACGTCGACCTCGGCGGCGGCCGGGTGACGATCGACGTGCCGGCGCAGCCGGCGCACGAGGCGGACTACGACCTGGTCCGGCGGATCCGCGCGTCGATCGCGGTGCTCGGCCCGCTGGTCGCCCGCTGCGGCGAGGCCAAGGTCGCGCTGCCCGGCGGCGACGCGATCGGCTCGCGCGGCCTGGACATGCACGTGGCCGGACTGGTCAAGCTCGGCGCGACCGTGGAGAGCGAGCACGGCTACCTCATCGCGCGCGCCTCCGGGCTCACCGGGGCGCAGGTCTGGCTCGACTTCCCGAGCGTCGGCGCCACCGAGAACCTGCTGATGGCAGCAGCTCTCGCGAAGGGCACCACGGTCATCGACAACGCCGCGCGCGAGCCGGAGATCGTCGACCTCTGCGAGATGCTGGCCCAGATGGGCGCGCAGATCGGCGGCGTCGGCACCAGCACCCTCGAGATCGAGGGCGTCGAGTCGCTGCGGCCGGTCGAGCACGAGACCGTGCCGGACCGGATCGTCGCCGGCACCTGGGCGGTCGCGGCGACCATGACCCGCGGCGACGTCGTCGTGCGGGGCGGTCGGGTCGAGCACCTGGAGATGCCGCTCGAGAAGCTCGTGCAGGCCGGCGCGGAGGTCGATCCGATGGCCGACGGCTTCCGGGTCCGGATGGACTCCCGGCCCAAGGCCGTGGACGTCGTGACGCTGCCCTACCCGGGCTTCGCCACGGACTTCCAGCCGCTGTTCCTCGGCCTCAACACCGTGGCCGAGGGCACTGCGATGATCACCGAGAACGTCTTCGAGTCCCGCTGGATGTTCGTCAACGAGCTGGTGCGCCTCGGGGCGGACGTGCGCACCGATGGGCACCACGCGGTGGTGCGCGGCAGGGAGCAGCTGTCAGGCGCGCCCGTCACCGCCCACGACATCCGGGCCGGAGCCGGTCTGGTGCTCGCCGGTCTGGTCGCGGACGGGGTCACCACCGTCGGCGAGGTGCACCACATCGACCGCGGCTACGAGGGATTCGTCGACAAGCTCGTCAGCCTCGGGGCCGACGTGCGGCGCGAGACGGTGCCCGACGAGCCCTGGATGCGCTGACCGATCAGCTGCGGACGAGGTCCCGCGCCCGCAGCGCGTCGGCCCGGAAGACCAGCACGTCGGCGCCCTCGGCGTCCGCCGCCACCGTGCACCGGATGCCGGCCTCGCGGAGCAGTGACCTGAGCATCTCGGCGTCGGCGCCGGTGCGGACCGTCGCGATCGGCACCAGCAGGCCGTAGTCGCCGCCGCGGACGGGAGCGACCGCCGCGGCCGCCCGCGGCTTCGGCGGCGCGAAGACCCAGCGGCACATCAGGATGATCACGCCGAGCGCGCCGACGGCCACGAGCGGGCCGACCAGGTAGTGGTAGCTCGACACGATCACGAGAGGCGCTCCTCCGACGACGGTGGCCCCAGTCTGCCCGAGGCCCGTGCGGCGCGCCTCCTGGACCTGAGGCCGATCCGTGTGACCGTGGGTCACAGGCAACCTGGCGCTCTGCTCCTGCGTCACACCTGTCGAGCCTGCCGTTCCCCTCGGCAGATCGGGGAGGCCCCATGCACAGCACCGCCGACGGCGACGCCTTCGCCCTCGACGCGACCGCGCCCGGCCAGCTGCTGCGGCTGCGCGGCCGGCTGGACGTCACGGCCGCGGCCGACGTCCGGCTCGCCCTGTCCGACGCGGTCGACGCCGGCGCCGGCGACCTGGTCCTCGACCTCGCCCTGCTCGAGGCCGTCGACGCCACGGGGCTCGGCGTGCTCGTCGGCGCGCACCGGCGCGCCGGCCGGAGCGGCCGGACCCTGGTGCTGCACGACGTCCCGCCCGGGGTCGGCCGGCTGCTCCGCCGCACCCGCCTCGACCGGGTGCTCCGGCAGAGCGTGTCCACCGCCTGCGCCTGACCGGGACCTTCGACCCTTCAGTCGGCCCGCTCCGGCGGTCGATGCTCCAGGGGTGAGCGACCCCGGCTACTTCGGCGCGCCGCCGTCCGCCCCTCGGGAGACCCCTCCCGCCGCACGAGGCCCTCGTACGTCCGTCGTGACGGCGCTCGCGGTCGTGCTGGTCCTGGTGGTCGTCGCGGGGGTCGTGGCCGCGCAGCAGGTGAGCAGCCGGGCCGTCGGCACGGTGCACGCACTGCACGACCCGGCCCCCATCGAGGACGGCTGGGGGCCGACCTACGTCGACGAGCAGGGCCGGCCGGCGCGCTGGGACCCGTGCGAGCCGATCCGCTACGTCGTGCAGGCCGGGTGGATCCCGCACGCCGGCTGGCGCGACCTCGACGAGGCGCTGCGCCGGCTCACCGCGGCCAGCGGGCTCCGCTTCGTGAGCGAGGGGGAGACCGACGAGATGCCGTCGCACGACCGCCCGGCCTACCAGCCGGAGAGGTACGGCGAGCGCTGGGCGCCGGTGCTCATCGGCTGGGTGCCGGGGGAGAGCACCGACGTCGGCCTGGGTGACGGGGTGCAGGGCGTGAGCATGGCCGTGGCCGTGCCCGGCAGGAGGGGACCGCACCTGGTCAGCGCGCAGGTCGTGCTGGACGCCTCGCGGCGGCTGGCCGCCGGGTTCGGGCCCGGCACCACGGACGGCGAGGTGCTGCTGCACGAGCTCGCGCACGCGGTCGGTCTCGGGCACGTGCTCGACCCGACGCAGGTGATGTACCCGCAGGCGACCAACAGCGAGTCGGAGTTCGGCGCCGGCGACCGGGCCGGGCTGGCTGCCCTCGGCGCGTCGGCCGGCTGCCACCCCGCCCCGAGGGCGCGCCACCTGGTCATGGAGAGCTGATCCGGCGTGGTGCGGGTCACCCGAGGCCCCGCCGTACCATCCCTGCATGACCGAGCAGGTGCAGTCGATCGGCTCCGAGCCCACCGCGGACGTCAGCCCGCCCGCCGCCGCCGAGCGCCCGACGCGCGACAAGCCGTGGGTGATGCGGACCTACGCGGGGCACTCCACGCCCAAGGACAGCAACGCGCTCTACCGGCGCAACCTCGAGAAGGGGCAGACCGGCCTCTCGGTCGCCTTCGACCTGCCGACGCAGACCGGCTACGACCCCGACGACGAGCTGTCGCGCGGCGAGGTCGGCAAGGTCGGCGTGCCGGTCACGCACATGGGCGACATGCGGGCGCTGTTCGACAGCATCCCGCTCGCCGAGATGAACACCTCGATGACCATCAACGCCACCGCGATGTGGCTGCTGGCGCTCTACCAGGCGGTGGCCGAGGAGCAGGGTGCCGACCCGAAGCAGCTGGCCGGGACCACGCAGAACGACATCATCAAGGAGTACCTCTCCCGCGGGACCTACGTCTTCCCGCCCGGGCCGTCGCTGCGGCTGATCACCGACATGGTGGCCTACACCGTCAGCGAGATCCCGAAGTGGAACCCGACGAACATCTGCAGCTACCACCTGCAGGAGGCCGGCGCGACGCCCGTGCAGGAGATCGCCTACTCCCTGTGCACCGCCATCGCCGTGCTCGACGCGGTGAAGGCCGCCGGTCAGGTGCCGGAGGAGCGCTTCGGCGAGGTCTGCGCGCGCATCTCCTTCTTCGTGAACGCGGGCGTCCGGTTCGTGGAGGAGATGTGCAAGATGCGCGCCTTCACCCAGCTCTGGGACGAGCTGCTGCTGGAGCGCTACAACGTGCAGGACCCCAAGCACCGTCGTTTCCGCTACGGCGTCCAGGTCAACTCGCTCGGCCTGACCGAGGCGCAGCCGGAGAACAACGTCCAGCGCATCGTGCTCGAGATGCTCGGTGTGACGCTGTCCAAGGACGCCCGGGCCCGCGCCGTCCAGCTGCCGGCCTGGAACGAGGCGCTCGGCCTGCCGCGGCCGTGGGACCAGCAGTGGTCGCTGCGCCTGCAGCAGGTGCTGGCGTTCGAGACCGACCTGCTGGAGTACGACGACCTGTTCACCGGCTCGGTGGTCGTGGAGGCCAAGGTCGCCGCGCTCAAGGACGAGGTGCGCAAGGAGATCGACCGCGTGCAGGCCATGGGCGGAGCGGTCGCGGCCGTCGAGTCCGGCTACATGAAGAGCGCGATGGTGGGCTCGCACGCCGAGCGCCGCCGCCGGATCGAGGCCGGCGAGGACGTCGTGGTGGGCGTCAACAGGTTCACGACGACCGAGCCGTCGCCGCTCACCGCCGACATCGACAACGCCATCATGACCGTCGACCCCGAGGTCGAGCAGCAGGCGATCGACGCGGTGCGGAAGTGGCGCGCCGAGCGCGACGCGGCCGCCGTCGACGAGGCGCTTCGCGGACTGCGCGACGCCGCCAAGACCGACGCCAACCTGATGGCCGCCACGGTCGCCTGCGCGAAAGCCGGTGTCACGACAGGAGAGTGGGCCGGCGCGCTGCGCGAGGTCTTCGGCGAGTACCGCGCGCCCACCGGTGTCTCCGGCGCCGTCGCCTCGGGGGAGGCGGGCGAGGCGATCGCCGCGGTCCGCGAGGCCGTCAAGAAGACCGGCGAGGAGCTGGGCGTGCGCCTGCGCTTCCTCGTGGGCAAGCCCGGCCTCGACGGGCACAGCAACGGCGCGGAGCAGATCGCCGTACGCGCCCGCGACTGCGGCTTCGAGGTCGTCTACCAGGGCATCCGGCTCACGGCGGCGCAGATCGTGGCCGCCGCCGTCGAGGAGGACGTGCACGTCATCGGCCTGTCGATCCTGTCCGGCTCGCACATGGAGGCGGTCCCGGCGGTCCTCAAGGGACTGCAGGCGGCCGGCGTCGGCGAGGTGCCCGTGGTCGTCGGCGGGATCATCCCCGACGGCGACGCCCGCCGGCTCAAGGAGCAGGGGGTCGCGGCGGTCTTCACCCCCAAGGACTTCGAGCTGACCGGCATCATGCGCACGGTCGTCGACGTGGTGCGCGAGGCCAACGGGCTGTCCCCGCTGTCGTGACCGCCGAGCCGCGCGCCATCGACTCGGCCACGGCGCGCCGGCTGCGCGCGGCGAACCTCGCGCTGGCAGGGCTGCACGCCGTGCAGGCGGTCGTGCTGCTCGTCCTGACGACGTCGTTCTCGATCCCCGTCACCGAGGCCTTCCCGGAGGGACCGCCCGGGAGCGCGCCGCCCGGTGCGGAGTCGCTGCTCGACCTGCCGCTGGGCGTGCTGGTCGCGGCCTTCCTGCTGCTCGCTGCAGTGGACCACCTCGTCGTCGCGCTGCCGGGCGTCTTCGAGCGGCACCTGTCGCTGCTGTCCCGCAGCCGCAACCCGTTCCGGTGGGTCGAGTACTCCTTCTCGGCAACCCTCATGGTCCTGCTCATCGGGCTGCTCACCGGTGTCACCGACGTCACCGCGGTCATCGGGATCGCCGGCGCGAACGTCGCGATGATCCTGTTCGGCGCGCGCATGGAGCGGGTGAACGAGGGGCGCGACGAGGTCGAGTGGCAGCCCTTCGTCTACGGCTGCGTCACCGGTGCCTTCCCGTGGGTCGCGATCACGACGGCGCTGATCGGCGCGGAGGTGCGCGGCGACGGCGCCCCGGCCTTCGTCTACGTCATCTTCGTCTCGCTCTTCGTGCTGTTCATGAGCTTCGCGGTCAACCAGTGGCTGCAGTTCCGCGCCCGGTCGCGCGGCGGTCGGTGGGCCGACCCGGTGCGGGTCGAGGTGACGTACCTCGTGCTCAGCCTGGTCGCCAAGAGCCTGCTGGCGTGGCAGGTCTTCGCGAACGTGCTTCTCTCGCCGAGCTGAGCCCCGGGCTGCAGAATCGGGAGAGGGGTGCCGATGGACACCAGGACCCCTGCCCCGGAGCACTGGAGCGCTCGTGAGCCTCGCCGCCGTCCCCGCCTCACCGGTGCCGCCGCGCGCTGACGCGGCCGCCGTGGCCGCGCGCCTCGTCGGCGGGGTCGAGCAGGTCGTCCACGGCCGCCGCGCCCAGGTGGAGCTGGTCGTCTGCGCCGTGCTCGCCGGCGGGCACGTGCTGATCGAGGACGTTCCGGGCAGCGGCAAGACCACGCTCGCGCGCGCTGTGGCCGCGTGCCTCGGCGGGGAGTTCCGTCGCATCCAGGGCACCGCGGACCTGCTGCCCGCCGACATCACCGGCAGCGGCGTCTGGGAGCCCGAACGTCGCGCGTTCGCCTTCGTGCCCGGCCCGGTCTTCGGCCACGTCGTGCTCGTCGACGAGCTCAACCGCACCCCGCCGCGCACCCAGTCGGCGTTCCTCGAGGCCATGGACGAGGGCGCCGTCACCGTCGACGGGGTGCGGCACGAGCTGCCGCACCCGTTCGTCGTGCTGGCCACGCAGAACCCGCTGGAGCAGTACGGCACCTACCCGCTGCCGGAGGCCCAGCTGGACCGGTTCGCCGTCACGCTCACCCTCGGCCCGAACGACCCCGCCACCGAGCGGCGGGTCGTCCGCGAGCAGCTCGAGCGCGCCACCGTGGACGACCTGCAGCCGGTCACCACCCCGGCGGAGCTGGTCGCCGTACGCCGCGAGGTGCGCCGCACCCACGTCGCGGACGCGGTGCTCGACCACGCGGTGCGCGTCGTCGAGGCGACCCGGTCGCACCCGGCCGTGGTGCTCGGCGCGAGCACCCGCGCGGCGCTGACGCTCGTCCACGTCGCGCAGGCGCGGGCGCTGCTCGGGGGGCGGGCCCACGTGTCGCCCGACGACGTGAAGGCGCTCGCTCCCGCCGTGCTCGGTCACCGGCTCGTGCTGCGTGACGGCTCGGGCGGGCTCGCCCGCGGACAGCGCGTCGTCACCGAGCTGCTCGGGCAGGTGCCCGTCCCGCTGGCGACATGAGGCCGACCGCGGGCGCCGCGCTCGCGCTCGTCGGTGCCGCCGTGCTGCACCAGCTCGCGCGCATCACCGGTGCTGCCTGGCTGGCCCTCGGCAGCGGCGCGCTGCTCGCCCTCCCGCTCGCCGCGCTGCTGCTGCGCCCGCGGCTCGACGGGATCCAGGTCGTCGCGGCGCCGCTGCACCTGCGCCGCGGCAGCACCGGCGAGCAGGCCGTCACCGTCCGGAACGCCGGTCGCCGGCCGAGCCCGCCGCTCCGGCTGACCGACGGCACGCCCGGGCTGGAGCCGACCGTCGTCGCGGTCCCCGCGCTCGCCCCGGGTGCCTCGGTCTCCGCAGTGCTCCTGCGCTCTGCGGTCGCGCGCGGCTGGACTCCGGACGCCGAGGCCGTGCTGGAGAGCAGCGCGCCCTTCGGCCTGGTGCGCGTACGACGGTCGCTGCGCGTTGCCGGGCCGTTCGTCGTGGCACCCGCTCCCGTGGGGGCGCCGGTCGTGCAGGCCGGGGGAGAGGGAGCGGGGGACACCAGCAGCGCCGTGGCGGGGCACGGGACCGAGGTGCTGGGGCTGCGCCCCTACCGGCCCGGGGACAGCGCTACCGCGGTGCACGCCCGGGCGAGCGCCCGGCAGGGCCGTCCGGTCGTGCTCGAGCGTGAGCGGGAGACCGGCGCCGCCGTCGTCGTCCTGTGCGCTCAGCGGGGCAGCGGCCCGGAGTGGGAGGCGCTCGTCGAGCGCAGCTGCGCGCTCGCCGAGACGGCGGTACGGGAGGGCCGGCCGCCGCGGCTGCTCGCCAGCGGGCTGACCGCGCCGGTGCGACCGTCCGCGGCCGCGGTCCTCGACTGGCACGCCGCGCTCGACGGGGCGCAGCCGGTGGACGCCCGCACGCAGGCCGAGGCGGTCCGGGCCGCAGCGCACGGCGGCTCGGTGGTCCTGATGGGCACTGCTGCGGGAGACCTGGGAGCGGCCTGCGCCGCGGCCGGTGCCCGCCTCGTCGTGCTGGGTCCGGCGTGACCGGGCTGCGGGGCGCGGCGCTGGTCGCGGTCCTCACCGGGCAGGTGGCCACGGCCGTGGCGGGGGTCCTGCCCGTCCCCTTGCTGCTCGTGGCCGTGGTCATCACCGCCGCCGGGGCGGCCGTGGCCGCACGAGGGGTCGCGCAGGAGCTGGTCCGCCGCGGCGCCACCCTCGCCGTGGGCCTGCTGGCCCTCGCCGTCCTCCCCCGGATCGCCGCCGGGGAGGGGCTCCGCGAGGTGCTCGGCCCGCTGCTGGTCGGCGTGGTCGCGCTGCAGGCGTGGACCTGGCACGCCCGGTCGGACCTCCGGACCGGGGTCGTCGCGGCGTGCGGCCTGCTCGTGCTCGGCGCGTCGTACGCCCCTGACGTGCTGGTCGGCCTCCCGCTGCTGGTCGGCTGGGGGGCGGCGCTGGCGGCGCTGGTGCTCGCGGTGCGCGAGCGGTCCACCGAGGGCGCCGACGTCGTGCTCCGCGCGGCGAGCCCCCGAGCGCCGCTGGTGCTGGCGGCGGCCTTCGCCGCGCTGCTCGGACTGGTCGCCTTCCTGCTCGTCCCGGTGCCGGAGGAGGCCGGCCTGCAGAGCCGGCTCGCCCGTGCCGCCGCGGCCGCAGGGCTCTCCGGCGGGCGAGCGGCGCCCGGCGCCTACACCGGCGACGTGGTGGACCTGCGCGTCCGCGGCGAGCTGAGCGACGAGGTGCTCATCGAGGTGCCGCACGCCTCGCCGGCGCTGTGGCGCAGCGGCGTCTACACCGACTGGGACGGCGCGTCGTGGACCCGTCCCGCCCAGGCGAGGCGCGTGGGCGGGCCGCCGTTCGCGGTGGCCGACGACGCCGGCCAGGCGCGCACCGACGACGTACGCGTGCGCCGCCGGGCGACCGGCACCGTCTGGGCGCCCGGCCCGGTGCAGGAGGTGTCGCTGCTCGGCAACGCCGTCGGGGTCGACGCCCTCGGGGCGGTGCGCGGGCCGACCTGGCCGCTCTACACGGTGCGCAGCCTGGTCGTGCAGCCGTCCGACGAGGAGCTGCGCAGCAGCACCGGCGCGGACCCGGGCGACCCGCGGTGGACGGCGCTGCCGGCGACCGTCCCGGACCGGGTGCGCGCCCTGGGCCGCCGGCTCGCGGGGGAGGCGCCGACCCGGCTCGACGCCGTGCGCGCCGTCGAGCAGTGGCTCGCCGCGAACGCGACCTACCGCCTCGACTCACCCGTCCCGCGACCGGGCGAGGACGCGGTCGATCGCTTCCTGTTCGTCGACCGGGTCGGCTTCTGCGAGCAGTTCGCCGCGGCCGAGGTGCTGCTGCTGCGGGCTGCCGGGATCCCGGCGCGCTTCGTGACCGGCCTCGCCTACGGCGTCGAGGGCAGCGACGGCTGGCGCAGCTTCCGGCAGAAGGACCTGCACGCCTGGGTGGAGGTCTTCCACCCCGGGATCGGCTGGGTCAGCTCGAACCCCACGCCCCCGGCCACCCAGCTGGCCGGTGCGCCGCTGCGGGTCCGCGTCGCGGCTCGGCTGACGGCGCTGCTCCAGTCCGCCGACGACGTCCCCGGCGGTCGTCCGGCGCTGGCCTCCGGCCTGCTCGCGCTCGCTGCGTCCGTCGCGGTCGGGCTGGTCCTGCGCCGACGCCGCCGGCCGGTCCTGGCGGCCGAGCTCCGACCGCTGCCCGTCCGCACCGAGGGACGGCCGGCGCTGCAGGCGTTCCTGCGCTGGGACGCCCGGCTCGGTGAGCGTCGCCGGCGACCGGCCGAGTCGCTGCGCGAGCTGCAGGTCAGGCTCGACCTGCCTCCCGAGCTGCGCGACGCGATCGACGTCGTCGAGCAGGAGTGCTACGCCGCGACGCCGCCGGCCGAGGCGGCCCGGGTGACGACGGTGCTGGACCGCAGGTAGGCCGGAGCGCCACGCGCTGGGAGCAACGACGTGCCACGGGTCGTAGCCTGTCCCGGTGCGACTGGTCCTGGCAACGTGCTCCGTCGACTACGTCGGCCGGCTCACCGCGCATCTCCCGACGGCGACCCGGCTGCTCATGGTCAAGGCCGACGGCTCGGTGCTCGTGCACTCCGACACCGGCGGCTACAAGCCGCTGATGTGGATGACGCCGCCGTGCACGACCGTGGAGCTGGACGGCACCTGGACGGTGACCAACAAGGGCGGCGAGCAGATCGTCATCACCGTCGAGGAGGTCCACTCCGACAGCGCGCACCACCTCGGCACCGACCCCGGGCTGGTCAAGGACGGCGTCGAGAAGCACCTGCAGGAGCTGCTCGCGGACCGCTGCGAGGTGCTCGGCACCGGCTGGACGCTCGTGCAGCGGGAGTACTTCACCGACATCGGCCCGGTGGACCTGCTCTGCCGCGACGACAGCGGCGCCCACGTGCTGGTCGAGGTGAAGCGGCACGCCGAGATCGACGGCGTCGAGCAGCTGACCCGCTACCTGCAGCGGGTGTCGACCGTGCTCGGCGACGTCAAGGGCGTGCTCGCCGCGCAGAGCTTCAAGCCGCAGGCGAAGGTGCTGGCCGCCGACCGCGGGATCACCTGCGTGCAGCTCGACTACGACGCGCTGCGGGGGATGGACCCGCACACGCCGACGCTGTTCTAGCGGACGACCGGCAGCAGGCCGTCCAGGTCGAGGACCTTCACCACCCGGCGGACCAGTCGCGACGGCGAGCGCAGGGCGAGCCGCCCCCCGCGCGCGGCGAGCGCCCGCTGGACCGTGAGCAGCGCGGAGATGCCGGAGGCGTCGAGGAACCGGAGCTCGGACAGGTCGAGCACGAGCGCCTCGGGCGCGGTCGGCGCGGTCACGATCGGCGCCAGGCAGGAGCGCAGCCGGGGTGCGGTCGCGAGGTCGAGCTCGCCGCTCAGCGCGACGACCACGGTCGTTCCCTCCCGCGTGACGCGGGTGTCCAGGACAGGACCACCCGTCGCCGGCACCTTCAGCCTCCATCCGGTCCGGCTGGGCCCGCACCGGGCGGCGCGGGGGCGGTGGACCTTGCTCGGGCTGGCTTCTCAACCAGGTTCCAGTCTGCCGCACGCGTCGCACGATGTCCTGCACCCCCCGGCGCGCGGCGTGCGCGCGGCTGGGAGACTCGGGGGCAACCGCCGCGAGTTCGCGGCTCGAAGACAGGGAGATGACGTGGCGCGGGAGTTCTCACAGGTCGGCGTGGTCGGGCTCGGCACGATGGGTGCGGGCATCGCCGAGGTGCTCGCCCGCTCCGGGGTCACGGTCATCGGCGTCGAGGCAGAGCAGGCCGGTCTCGACCGGGCGCAGACGCACCTCGCCACCTCGACCGGCCGCGCCGTCGCCAAGGGCAAGCTGACCGAGGCCGAGGCGCAGGAGATCCTGGGCCGGATCACGACCGGCACCGACCTCACCGCCGTCAAGGACTGCGAGCTGGTCATCGAGGCGATCCCGGAGCGGATGGAGCTCAAGGCCGAGCTCTTCGCCCAGCTCGACGGGCTGCTCCCGGACGACGCCGTCCTCGCGACCAACACCTCCGCGCTGTCGGTGACCGAGCTGGCCACCGGCACCGGCCGGCCGAGCCGCGTCGTCGGCCTGCACTGGTTCAACCCGGCTCCCGTCATGGGCCTGGTCGAGGTCGTCCGCACCGTCGTGACCGACCCGTCCGTGGTCGAGGACGTCCAGGCACTGGTCGAGCGGGTCGGCAAGACCGGCGTGACCGCCGGCGACCGCGCGGGCTTCATCGCCAACGCGCTGCTGTTCGGCTACCTCAACAACGCGCTGCGGATGTACGAGAGCAAGTACGCCTCGCGCGAGGACATCGACGCCGCGATGCGCTTCGGCACCGGCCACCCGATGGGCCCGCTCGCGCTGCTGGACCTGATCGGGCTCGACAGCGCGTACGAGATCCTCGAGACGATGTACGCGCAGTCGCGCGACCACCGGCACGCCCCCGCGCCGCTGCTCAAGCAGTACGTCACCGCCGGCCTGCTCGGCCGCAAGACCGGCCGCGGCATCTACACCTACGCCGACGTCGACTCACCCGAGGTCGTCGCCGACGACAGCACCCCGAGCGGCGCGAGCAGCGCGGCCCCGCGGCCCGTGCAGAAGATCGGCGTCATCGGCACCGGCACCATGGCCAGCGGCATCGTCGAGGTCTGCGCCAAGAGCGGGTACGACGTGGTCTTCCGCGCGCGCGGCGACGACAAGGTCGCGGCCGTCCAGAAGAAGATCGAGGGCTCGCTCGACAAGGCGCTGCAGCGCGGCAAGCTCACCGAGGAGGCCAAGGCCGAGACCCTCGCGAAGATCACCGGCACCACGTCGCTGGACGACCTGGCCGACTGCGACCTGGTCATCGAGGCGGTCGTCGAGGACCTGGCCATCAAGAAGGCGCTCTTCTCCGCGCTCGACGAGGTGATGAAGCCGGGCGCGATCCTGGCAACGACCACGTCCAGCCTGCCGGTCATCGAGTGCGCCCAGGCGACCTCCCGCCCGCAGGACGTCGTCGGCATGCACTGGTTCAACCCGGCGACCGTCATGAAGCTGGTCGAGGTCGTGCCGACGGTGACCACCGCGGACGACGTCGTCGCGACGATCCTCGACGTGTGCGCCAAGACCAAGAAGCACGCCGTGCTGTGCGGTGACCGCGCGGGGTTCATCGTGAACGCGCTGCTCTTCCCGTACCTCAACGACGCGGTCAAGATGCTCGAGGCGCACTACGCGACCATCGACGACATCGACTTCGCGATGACCAAGGGCTGCGGGCACCCGATGGGCCCGTTCGCGCTGATGGACGTCGTGGGCCTCGACGTCACGCTGGCGATCCAGCGGACGCTGTTCGACGAGTTCCGCGAGCCGGGCGACGCGCCGGCGCCGATGCTCGAGCACCTCGTGAAGGCGGGCTACCTCGGCCGCAAGACGGGGCGCGGCTTCCGCGACTACGCCAAGCGATAGATGCCGAGCGGGTCGGGGCGGGCGGCCAAGCGGGCCGCTGCCCTCGCCGCGCTCAAGAAGGGCGACGACGACGCTCCCCGGCCTCCTGTCGGGGAGCGCGTCGAGGACGGGTACGTCGTGCGGCGGGTGGCCGGCACCGCGAGCGCCCGGCCGTACCGCTGCCCGGGCTGCGACCAGGAGCTGCGCGCCGGCACCCCGCACGTCGTCGCCTGGCCCGAGGGCCGGCCGGACGACCGGCGGCACTGGCACACCGCCTGCTGGGACGCCCGGGGTCGCCGGGGCGTCAAGGTGCACCGCTCTAAGAACGCCCCCCGCTACGGCTGACCTGCTGCACTACCCCGCTCGAACCGCGGTCCCTGGGGCCTCCCGGGGCGCGGTTCGAGCGGGGTAGTGACTAGCGTCGGGGCTCATGCCCGACATCCGCCAGAGCACCGTGCTGCCCGCCGACCGCTGCGACGTGGTGCTGCACACCGCCGACGGCCTGGAGCTGGTCGGCGAGCTGGCGCTCCCGCTGGACCGCCCGCCGGTCGCGACGATGGTCTGCCTGCACCCGCTGCCGACGCAGGGCGGCTTCATGGACAGCCACCTGCTGAGGAAGGCGTCGTACCGCCTGCCGGCGCTGGCCGACCTCGCGGTGCTGCGCTTCAACACCCGCGGCACCACCAGCCCGCGCGGCACCAGCCAGGGCGAGTTCGACAACGCGGTGGGTGAGAAGTACGACGTGGCAGCCGCTCTGGACCTCTGCGAGGCCGAGGACCTGCCGAGCATCTGGCTCGTCGGCTGGTCGTTCGGCACCGACCTCGCGCTGAAGTACGGCTGCGACCCGTCCGTCGTCGGCGCCGTCCTGATCAGCCCGCCGCTGCGCTTCTCCGAACCGGCCGACCTGGAGCAGTGGGCGTCGTCGGGCAAGCCCCTGGCCGCGATCGTGCCGGAGCACGACGACTTCCTGAAGCCCGCGGAGGCGCGGGAGCGGTTCGCCGCGGTGCCGCAGTGCGAGGTGGTCGCAGTGGAGGGCGCCAAGCACCTGTTCGTCGGTCACACCGAGCGGGTCCTCGACGAGGTCGTCGCCCGCCTGAACCCGCCCGCCGCGCCGCTGCCGCGGACCTACGAGGAGGCTTGAGCCCATGGCCGTCATCTCCCTGGCGCACCGCGAGGCCGGCTCCGGCACGCCGCTGGTGCTGCTGCACGCCTTCCCGCTGAGCTCCGCCATGTGGCTGGAGCAGCGCGAGCTGCTCGGGAGCCGCTGCCGGGTGATCACGCCCGACCAGCGCGGCTTCGGCGGGTCGGAGCTCGGCTCGGACGAGCCCTCGCTGGGCGAGTGCGCCGACGACGTGCTCGCCCTGCTGGACGGGCTCGGCCTCGACCGCGTCGTGCTCGGTGGGCTGTCCATGGGCGGCTACGTCGCGATGGAGCTGCTGAGGCGTGCGCCCGAGCGGGTGAGCGCCCTGCTGCTCGCCGACACCAAGGCCTCGGCCGACCCTCCCGAGGCGCGCGAGGGTCGCCTGCGGACCGCTGAGGCCGTCGAGCGGGACGGCACCGACGCGCTCGCCGAGACGATGCTGCCGGTTCTGCTCGGGGCCACGACCCTCGAGACCCGCGCGGCGGTCGCCGGACGGGTGCGCGGGCTCGTGGCTGCCGCCCCGGCGCCCGCCGTCGCGTGGGCCTCCCGCGCGATGGCGGCCCGACCCGACTCCTTCGAGGTCCTGCGAGCCACCGACGTCCCGGCCCTGGTCGTCGTGGGTGAGGAGGACGCGCTCTCGCCCGTCGCGCAGGCGCAGGAGATGGTCGACGCGCTGCCGCAGGGACGGCTGGCCGTGCTGCCCGGGGCGGGTCACCTGACGGCCGTCGAGGACCCGGCGGCCTTCGCCGCGGCGGTGGGCGGCTTCCTGGACGAGCTGGGCTGACAGACGCGGAAGCGGCGATCCCGCACGGGCTTTCGCCCCGTGCGAGACCGCCGCTTCCGGAAGGTCCGTCAGGCGGTGGCGCCGGCGGCGCGACGGCCGAGCCGGTGCGCCAGGGCGCCGACGCCGAGGGCGCCGAGGCCGGTCGCCAGCAGCCACACCAGGCCTTGCGTCCCGGTGAAGGGCAGCACGCTGGGTGCGACGGCGCCCTGGGCGGAGACGTCGTTGGCGGCGAGCGTCGCACCGGCGGCGCCGAGGGTCAGCGCGTCCTGCCGCTCGGCCGCGGCGACGGTCGTGCCGGACACGACGGTCGCGGGCAGCACGCCGGTCACGACCGACCGGGCGCTGACGGCACCGCCGGCGGCGCCCGCCGTCGTGCCGCTGGTGGTCTCCGTGGCGGTCGGGACGGCGGTCTCGGAGCCGGTCGCGGCGTCGGTGGTGGTGCCGCTGGTGCTCGACGTCGGAGCGGCCGCGCCGGCAGTGACCGGGGCCGGGCAGTCGATCCAGAAGACCTTCTGCTTCGCGCCGCCCGGTGCGCTGTCCACGTCCACGGCCAGCTTCACGTGCCAGCCCTGCTGGGCGTGCGGCGCTGTGCTGAGCAGCTCGGACAGCTGGCCGTCGACCGAGTAGGTGAAGGTGGCGTCGCGGTCCTGACCGCCACCGGCCGCGTCGGTGCTGATGGTGCGCGACTCGCTGTGCAGCAGGCCGCCGCTGGTCGGCGCCTGGCTGGTGAAGGTGATCGTCGCCGTGTCGCCGGCGTCGAAGCCGTAGAAGTCGACCGAGAAGGTGCAGCCGACGTGCGGCTCGTTGCCGCGGCCGTCGTCGAAGGCCTCGCCGTCGATCTTCACCGTGCCGTTGTTGCCGCGCGGGTCACCGGAGGCGGCCCTGCCCGAGTCGGCCTTGCCCGACTCGCTCTTCGCGCCCTCGTCGTTCGCCCGGTCGTCCTGTGCGTGCGCGGTTCCCTGCTGGCTGCGCGGCTCCTCGCGCGGCTCGTCGGCCGGGTCGGCGAAGGCGGCGGCGGGAGCGGCCAGGGCGAGCGCGAGCGCGACGCCCACGGTGGTGCCGGCCCGACGGGCGGTGCTGCGGGGCGAGGGGAGAGGAGCGGACACGGGAGCCTCCGGGGAGCGGACCGGCGGGCGCCGGTTGTGGTGACCCTCCGTGTTGCCGGAACAACTCCACGTGAAACGGACATCGTGAGCAAAGTGACGGAGTTCTCACCCTGGTGACACTTGCGATCGGGACAGACCGGAAGCATTCGGACGCCATCAGGTGGGAGCACGTACGTGCACCTCGGCCGTGTGACCCGTCGCCGGCGGCGACCCGAGCGTGACGGCAGCGGCTGATCGAGGAGGTGCACGTGAGTCCTCCCAGCCGACCGGGATCCTCGACTGCCACCTCGGCCCGCCACGGCCGGGATGGCGAGCGGGGGCGTCGGCTCGTGGGCGGGAGGTGGCAGTCCGAGCTCCCGAGGCCGGGCGGGTCGCCCTAGAGCTGGTCCTGCCGGGGCGCCACGACCTCGTGGATGACCAGCTGCAGCGCCGCGGCTATCGGGATGGCCAGCAGCGCACCGAGCACGCCGAGCAGCGAGCCGCCGACGAGCACGGCGACCACGGTCGCCGCCGGGGAGACGTCCACCGAGCGCTGCATGATGCGGGGGTAGAGCAGGTAGTTCTCGACCTGCTGGTAGATCAGGAAGAACACCGCGCAGATGACGCCGGCCTGGATCGAGCTGAAGAGCGCGACGGCCGTGACGAAGACGGCGCCGATGGTGGCGCCGATCAGCGGGATCAGGCCGGTGAGGAAGACCAGCATCGCGAGCGCGACGGCGTAGTCGACGCCGAGGACCCGCAGCAGCAGGAAGGTCGACAGCGCGGCCAGGCTGGCGATCGACACCGCCCCGGCGACGTAACCGCCCACCCGGGAGAGGATCTCGTCGGTGAGCAGTCCGACCCGGGCGCGCCTGCTGCGCGGGACCAGCCGGTAGGCCTGCGCCTTGATGGCCGGCAGGTTCGCCAGGAAGTAGAGCGTCACGATCAGCACGGTCAGCGCGCTGAAGAAGAAGCCGAAGACCACCTTGCCCACGCCGAGGACGCCGCCGGCGGCGGTCACGCCGATGCGCTCCGGGTCGTCCAGCACCCGCTCCAGCCGGTCGAGCAGCCCGAAGCGCTCGTCCAGGGCGGCGATCCGCTCGTTGTCCTGCAGCTGCGCGACGTAGTCCGGGGCGCGCTCGGCGAACTCCTGGGCCTGGTCGATGATCGGCGGCACGACGGCGAAGCCGAACCCGGTGAAGAACAGCAGCACGCCGAGCAGCACCACCAGCACGGCGAAGCCCCGTCGCATGCTGCGTCGCTCCAGCGCCTCGACGGCGGGGTTCAGCCCGATCGCCAGGAACGCCGCGGTGAGCAGCAGCACGAGGACCGACTGGACCGCGATGAGCGCCTTCACCAGGCCGTACGCCACAGCGACCCCGAGCGCGGCCGTGAAGGCGAGGCGGAAGGGGGACCGCCTCGACAGCGGCCGGCCGGGCAGGCCGTACGGGTTCTCCTCGTCGACCTGGGCCTCGATCTTGCGGACCGCGGTGTCGAGCAGCGGGTCGTCGGCGGGCGCCACGAGCGAGGCGGCGTCGACGGCCGCACTGCCCGCCTGCACGGCCCGCTCCTCGGCCTGCTCGGCGCCGGCCCGCGCGTCGACCGCGCCGGCCTCGGCCCGCTCCGCGCGCTCCGCGGTCTCCTCGACCTGCTGCTCGAGGTCGGCCTCCGGCTCGGAGCCCGAGCGGCTCTCAGTCACGGGGTGGGACGCGCGAGGACCCGCCCGACGGCGGGGTCGGCCCGCCGAGCGGCGCCACCGCCGCGGCGACCGCGTCGCGCAGCGTCTGCAGCTGCTGGGCGATCGCGTCGCGCTGCGCGGAGAGCTCCTCGACCTGGCGGCGCGCCTCGGCGATCATGTCCGCCGACTCGGCCCGGGCCCGGTCGTGCATGACCTGCACGTCGGAACGTGCTGTGGTGACGAGCTTCTCGGCCTCCGCACGAGCGTCGCCACGGACGACGCGGGCCTCCTCCTGCGCGGCCGCGCGCTGGGCGTCGGCCTCCGCCGTCGCCTTCGCGCGGACGGCCTCGGCGTCCTTCTGCGCCTGCAGCGTCGCCGCCTCGGCGGCCTCGGCGGCGCGCGTCACCTCGGTCTCGCGCTTGCGCAGCGCCGCGTCGCGCTCGCTGCTCTCGCGAGCAGCCTGCTGCTTGGCGGCGGCGACGATCCGCTCGGCCTCGGCCCTGGCGTCCTCGCGCAGCGCGGCGGCCTCCTCCTCGGCCAGGCGGAGCATCTCGGCCAGGCGCGCGGAGAGCAGGCTGGCCGGCTCGGGCTGCCCGGACGCGCGGCGCTCCGCCGCGTCGAGGTGGGTCTGCATCATCGCGACCTGCTGCTCGAGCGCGCTGAGGCGCTCGCCGTCAGCGGCGTGCCGCTCGTCGGCCTCGGTGAGGGCGACCTCGACGCGGTCGAGGTAGTCGTCGACCTGGCGACGGTCGTAGCCGCGCAGCACGACGTCGAAGCCGCTGGCCTCCGCGCCCTCCGACTGCGTCACTGCGAGCTCCTCCGGGGCGTCCACCGTCATCGTCATGGGCTTGTGATACCACCCGCGCGGGCTCCGGTAGCGGAGCCGCGCGGGTGGTACCTGGACCTGCCCCGACGGCGTCGGCTCAGACGTCCCGGAAGCGGTTGATCGCGTCGAGGTGCGTGGCCCGGAACTCCGCCGCCTCCGGCGAGACGCCGAGCCCCTCCTCGGGCGCGAGGCAGAGCACGCCGACCTTGCCCTGGTGCAGGTTCTTGTGCACGTCGTAGGCCGCCTGCCCGGTCTCCTCGAGCGAGTACGTCTTCGACAGCGTCGGGTGGATCTTGCCCTTGGCGATGAGCCGGTTGGCCTCCCAGCTCTCGCGGTAGTTCGCGAAGTGCGAGGAGACGATGCGCTTGAGGTTCATCCAGAGGTAGCGGTTGTCGTACTGGTGCATGTAGCCGCTCGTCGACGCGCAGGTCGTGATGACGCCGCCCTTGCGCGTGACGTAGACCGAGGCGCCGAAGGTCTCGCGGCCCGGGTGCTCGAACACGATGTCGATGTCCTCGCCGCCGGTGAGCTCGCGGATCTTCTTGCCGAACCGCTGCCACTCCTTCGGGTCCTGGTTGTTCTCGTCCTTCCAGAACTTGTACTGCTCGGCGCTGCGATCGATGATCATCTCGGCGCCCATGCGGCGGCAGATCTCGGCCTTCTCCGGCGAGCTCACGACGCAGATCGGCTGACCGCCGCCGTTGAGGACGTACTGCGTGGCGTACGACCCCAGGCCGCCGGAGGCGCCCCACACCAGGACGTTGTCGCCCTGCTTCATCTGGCCGGCGTTCTTGCTGACCAGCTGGCGGTAGGCGGTGGAGTTGACCAGACCGGGTGCGGCGGCCTCCTCCCACGTCAGGTGGGCAGGCTTGGGCATCAGCTGGTTGGCCTTGACCAGAGCCAGCTCGGCCAGGCCGCCGAAGTTGGTCTCGAAGCCCCAGATGCGCTGCTGCGGGTCCATCATCGAGTCGTCGTGGCCCTGGTGGTCCTCGAGCTCGACGGACAGGCAGTGCGCGACGACGACGTCGCCGGCCTTCCACTTCGTGACGCCCGGTCCGACGGCCAGCACGACGCCCGAGAGGTCGGAGCCCACGACGTGGTACGGCAGGTCGTGCCGCTTGGTGAGCTCGGACAGCCGGCCGTACCGCTCGAGGAAGCCGAAGGTGGAGACCGGCTCGAAGATCGAGGTCCACACGGTGTTGAAGTTCACCGACGACGCCATCACGGCGACGATGGCCTCGCCCGGGCCGAGCTCCGGGGTCGCGACCTCGTCGACGTGCAGGCTCTTGCGCGGGTCCTTGTCGCGGGTCGCGACGCCCTCGAACATTCCCTGCTCGTCCTTGCGGACGACGACTCCGCGGTAGCTCTCAGGGACCTTCAGGCCCTGCACCGCTGTGGTGTCGCCGGACTGGATGGCGTCGAGGATGTCCTTCACGCGTGCAGCTCTCCTTGGGTCGTCTGATCGACCTCGAAGGTTACCGACGCGTAGCGGAGGGTCGTACGGCGACCGCCTCCCGGCGTCGCACGGCCACAGCGCCGGCGGCGGCGGTCAGGGCGGCCAGCAGGGACAGCCGCACCACGTCGGGCACCTCGCGGGCGGACATCGCCTGCGTCGTCAGGCCCTCCTCCTGCACCCCGCTCTGCAGGGCGAGCGCCAGCTGCGCGGCCGCCTGCTCCTGGTCCTGGGTGCCGGACTGGACCTGGGTCTGGGCCTGCGCCTGCGGCTGGGTCTGCACCTGCGGCTGGACCGCCTGGGCGGGCGGCGCCGGCGGGGGAAGGGGTGCGGGCGGGAGGAGGCCGACCAGCGGCGCCGCGGCGACGGCCGCGGACGGCGGCAGCTGCGGCACCGGTGCCGGCACGCAGACCAGCCGGTAGCGCAGCGCCGCGACCTCGCGCTCGGGCACGCTCACCCGGAGGGTTCCTTCGTGGGTACCGGTGTCGTCGCAGGTGTAGGTCACGGGCACGGAGACAGGTGACGGTCGCCGCAGGTCGACCCGCGGCAGGTCCGGGACGCTCACCGCCGCGGACGGCGGGCTCTGCGCCAGCGTCACGCCGACGGGCTCGCTCTGCGACTCGACGAGGGCCAGCAGCGTCGGCTCGAGCGCGCCGGCCGTCCGGCACACCGCGGGGTGCGGCCCGCGCGACGAGGGCTGCAGCTCCGGGGCACACGAGGTCGGACCGGGCTGCATCGTCCCCGTCGTCTGCGCGCCCACGAGCAGGTCCTCCGCTGTACGCGGGTTGTCGACGTCGTCGACGCCGACACCGACCTGGTGCACCCCGGCGGTGGCGTACTTCCTCGCCACCCCCAGCGTGTCCACGCGGCAGTCGGCGGTCAGCGGGGTCCCGGCCGGCCGCAGGAAGACCGTGTCGGTGATCGTCAGCACGACCTTCACGTGGCTCGGCGAGAAGTCCGCCTGCTGGGCGGGCGCGGCCGGTGGCGCCGTCCGCCGCTCGTCCAGCACGAAGCGGTCGGGGCTCTTCTCGGGCGCCTTGCACGCCGCGGGCACGAGGTCCTCGGGGCCCTCACCCGCACCCGTCAGCGCCTGCTCGAGCGCGATGAGCTGCATCTCCAGGCCGAAGCCGTCGGCCTTGAGGCCCGCGAGCGCGCTGCGGAAGTCCTCCACGTCGGGTCCGACGCCCTGCACCCTGCGATACCCGATCGTCGACTCCTGGCCCTTGAACTCCCCGAGCCCGACGCGGAGGTCGACGCCCGCCGCGCGGAGCCGGTCGACGAGCGAAAGGACGTCCCGGGTGACGCGCGGCAGGTCGTCCTGCATCGAGATGGTGGTGTCGACGAGGACGAACAGGTCGAGGGGCGTGCCGCGCCGGGGCAGGTCGAGCCGGTGGTCGATCGTCCGCGACTGCCCGACCTCGAGCTCGAGGTCGTCGGCGGCGGGCGAGAAGGCACCGGCTCCCAGCGGCGGCAGGTCCTCGTCCTGCACCACCTCGCCGATCGGCGGGGGCAGTGCCCTGGGCGGCGTCACCAGCGGCCCTACGTAGCGCAGCAGGCTGCCGGGCGCCAGCGCGTGGAGCGTGGCGCGCTCCGTCCGGTCGCTCGTCAGTGCGAACGGCCGGTCGCTGTCGAGCGGCGTCACGTCGACGAAGCGGCCGTCGCGCAGGACGTGCACACCCGAGCGCCCACCCGCGGTGGAGAGGGCCAGGGTGCGGCGGTCGGCGCCGACGAGGACGGCGCTGTCCACCGGCCCCGGCGCCCTCGTCTCGTCGAAGGTGACGCCGGCGTCGGTGCTGGTCAGCTGGCGCGGACCGTCCTGAGCAGAGGAGCGGGTGAAGGCAAGGACTCGCCGCGGCCGGTCCGGCCCCGCGTCCACGACGACGGCCGTGACGTGCCAGCCGCGGGCCGCCTGCTCCCGCGGGGACGGGACCGACGCGCGGAAGGTGCGCCCCGCGTCGTCGGAGTGCCGCAGGACACCTCCGGCGATCGCCCACAGCTGGTTCGCCGCGAGCGGGTCGGTGATCAGGTCGTCGATGGCGGAGGTCGTCGCCGTCGCGTCGGTGGGGTCGAGCCGGGCCTCGTAGTCGGCGCCGCCGTTGACGGAGGCGTAGAGGGCGCCCCGCGCCGCTGTCCGTGGGTCGGGCTCGGTGGGTGAGCCCACGCCGGGCACGCCGGGCAGGTCGGGCAGCGGCGGCGTCCCCGGGAGGGGCACAGCCGGAGGCTCGAGGTCGGGCGCGGGCGACGCCGGCTCCAGGCGCAGGGACACGAAGACGAAGTCGGGGTTCGAGGGCGACACCTCGAGGTCGGTGATCTCGCCCGTCGCCGGCAGTCCGTTGTCGCGGCGCTCGAAGCTGTCCTCGGTGCCGTCCTCGCTGATCAGGACGTGCGGTGCGCCGCCCACCTCCTGCGCGACGAGCAGCACGCGCGAGGCCGCCCGCGGGTCGACGGGCACGACCAGGTCGCGCAGTCGCGTCCCGGCGACCGACAGCGGCTGCTCGTCCGTCTTCACCTCCGGAAGGACGTAGACCTCGGTCCAGGTGCAGCCCGCGTCGAGGGAGCGCAGGACCGACGTGCCGTTGGTGACGAAGACCCGGCGCTGGTCGTGCGGCGAGACGACGTACGAGACGACGTCCTGCCCCTGACCCAGCGGGCGCTCCTCGAACCGCGGCGTGCGCACGGCGGCCCAGGCGCCCGACCGGGTCACGACGTCGGGCTGAGAGCAGGCGGGCACCTGAGGAAGGCGGCCCAGGTCGGGGTCGGACGGATCGGCGGCAGCGCCCCCCGCGAGCAGGAGCAGGGCGGCAGTGCCGAGGGCCGCGGAGCGGCGCCAGGACGGGAGGCGCACGGCGGTCAGGTGCTCGTCGAGCGGACGGACCAGACGTTGCGCAGCAGCGGCGCGTCGAGCTCGGAGGAGTGCAGCTTGGTGGCCGTCCAGACGACGTGCACGCGTGCCGCCGGGTCGAAGTCGACCGACAGGCGGTCACTCGGCGGGCCGCTCGCGGCGCTGCGCCCGGCCGGGTCGTGGTAGGCGAAGTCGGCCCACACAGGGGGCCGTCCCGGCGTGAAGACGGTGACCACGATGTTCCAGCCCGACTCGCCCGGCAGCAGGCGGTACGCCGCCACGCCGACGCGCCCCTTGGGCGAGACGGCCAGCGCGGTGGCGCGGTAGTCGCCCTTCTCGCTGCGGAGGTCCTGAGCCGTCACGCGCCCGGGCAGGACCCGGCGCAGCGTCATCCCCGACAGGACCGCTGGGACCCCGTCCGGGCCGATGTCGACCTGCGGCAGGCCGCGGTCGCCGCCCCGTCTGTCGGCCGTCCCCAGCCGGCGCGCCGTGAAGGAGCGTCCGTCGTCGGTGCTGCTGTGCAGCACGACGTCGTTCCCGGCCAGGCAGGCGACGACGACTGCCGTCGAGGCCGGCCGTGGGTCGGCAGCGGCGTCGCACGCGGTACCGGGCAGCGACGCGACGGGACTCCAGGTGCCACCTGCGTCGTACGACGCGTGCACCTGCGACCCGCCACCGGTGCCGGCGGCCGTCACGAGCAGGACCGTCGTGCCGCCGTGCGCCGCGAGGGAGGGACGAGCGGCGTCGGAGGCGACGACGGGAACGACGCCCGGCGCCTGGGGGGTGAACCGGCCGCGCTTCGTCGCCACGACCGGCGTGACGACCGCGCCGACGGGGCCCACCTCCGCCACGTAGGTGCGAGCGCCGTCCGAGACGACGTCGCGGTCGGACCGCTCCGGCAGCGCCGTCTCCGCGCCGCGTGGGAGCAGGTCGAGGTTTGCCCACGTGTCGCCGTCGTCGCTGGAGAACCAGTGCCACGCACCGGCCCGTGCCATCGTCCGGGCCCGCGGGTCGGGCGCGACGACCGAGGTCGCCACCTCCTTGCGCGCCACCGCGAAGCGGTTGCCGAAGGAGTCGACGGCCACGACCGCGTCACGCCCGCCGGGGCTGACGGAGGCGGCGAGCGGCGGCGTGACCTGGATCTCGAGGTCCATCGTCGGCCCGCCCGGCTTGGCGTCACGGGGCGCGTGGGCGCCGGCCGGCACGCCGAGCGCCACGACAGCCGCGAGTGCGGCCGTCGTGGCGGAGCGGGTCGACAGGCGCACGGGCTACTTCAGCTTGCCGTTGTACTCGAGGATGTCGAGGCCGCGGGAGTAGTCGATCGCGTAGACGATCTTCGGGGTGATCCAGTACGCGGCGGAGGTCGAGCCGCCGAACGGCACGAACCAGCCCTCCTCCTTGAGCTCCCCCTTCGGGGAGGTCAGCAGGAAGCGCGTGCCGTGCTCGTAGGAGCCCAGCGCGACGAGGCCGCCGTCCTTGAAGGTGGGGTGCGCGTTGAACCAGTGGGTCGAGCAGCCGAGGCCGTTCGCGGGCGGGCCGCCGTCGGCGTACACGCCGTTCTTCAGGCCGTAGGTGCCGGCGTCCTTGAGCTTCTTGGTCTTCTGCCAGCCCTTGGTGTCGACCGCGATGAACTTCGGGCCGTCGTCCTCCGGGCAGGTGCCCGAGAAGTTGGACTCCTCCGACATGAAGGCGAAGCGGTCCTTGCCGTTTCGGGGCCACTGCACGGAGTGCTGCACGTTGGTGCTGATGCCCTCGTAGGTGGCCAGCACCTTGGGCTTGGTGACGTCCTTGCGGAAGTCGAGCAGCTTGGCCGGCCGGCTGGCGGTGAGGACCAGGCCGGGGCTGACCTCGGTCACGTCGTGGACGCCCTTGACGCCGGCCACCTCGCGCCAGTCGACCTCGAGCTTCTTCGGCTGGTCCGGGCGCCGGAGGTCGACGACGTAGCCGCCGCTGCCGAGCGAGTACGAGCAGTCGAGGATGCACGAGTGGGTGTGGCCGCCGGCGCCGGAGAGCGAGGCGATCTCACGCGGAGCGGCAAGGTTCTGGATGTCCCAGACGTGCAGGACGTTCTGCGGCAGCTCCTCCGCGAAGAGCATGATCTTGCCGTTCGTCGAGACGTCCTCGTTCTCGAACTTGAAGCCGAACGGCACCGGCGTGCCGATGAGCGCGGGGTTCAGCGGGTCCTTCAGGTCGTAGATCGAGAAGGACTTCCACGAGGTCACCATGAGGTACTCGTTGCCCTTGACCTTGAAGGTCCGGGCGCCGGTGGCCGTCCCGACCTCGAACGGGACCGTCTTGAGGTGGGTGACGTTGTCCGTGCTCCAGCCGGCGGGCGAGGGCCCGGCGCTGGCGGTGGTGAGGGCACCGGGGACGAGGCCGCCGACCAGCGCGAGGCTGGCGGTGACGAGGGCGAGACGACGCTTCACGAGCACTCCTGGGTAGGGGGTCTGCCCCTCCTGTTCGCGCTCGCGGCACCAACTCCTGCCGCCCCTAGTGCCCCATGCCGCCCGGTCCGGGCTCGACCAGCTCGACGAGGACGCCGCCGGCGCTCTTGGGGTGGATGAAGTTGACCCGGCTGCCGGCGGTGCCGTTCTTCGGCTCGTCGTAGAGCAGCCGCATCCCCTGCGACCGCAGGTGCTCGCTCACCTCGTCGATCGAGTCCACCCGGTAGGCCATCTGCTGGATGCCCGGGCCGTTCTTGTCCAGGAACCTCCCGATCGTCGTGTCGGGGGAGAGCGGCGAGAGCAGCTGGATGTACGACCCGCTGTCCCCGACCGCGAGCATCGCCTCGCGGACGCCCTGCTCCTCGTTGACCTCGGTGTGGACGCAGCGCATCCCGAAGCTCTTCTCGTACAGCTCGATCGCGGCGTCGAGGTCGGCGACGGCGATGCCGACGTGGTCGATGTGCGTGATCTGCACGGGAGGCTCCTTCGGGGCGGCGGGTTGCTGCTGGGTATCGTCGCAGGGACGCAATTCCGAGCTCAGGAGGTCCCCCGTGGCCACGTCCGTCATCGTCTCCGGCGCCCGCACCCCGATCGGGAAGCTGTCGGGAGCCTTCAAGGACTTCTCCGCCATGGACCTCGGCGGGGTCGCCATCAAGAGCGCCCTCGAGCGCTCCGGCGTCAGCGGCGACCAGGTCGACTACGTGATCATGGGCCACGTCCTGCAGGCCGGTCAGGGCCAGATCACCGCCCGCCAGGCCGCGGTCAAGGGCGGCATCCCGATGACCGTTCCCGCGCTGACCATCAACAAGGTGTGCCTGTCCGGGCTCGACGCCATCGCGCTGGCCGACCAGCTCATCCGCGCCGGTGAGGTCGAGGTCGTCGTCGCCGGAGGCATGGAGTCCATGACCAACGCTCCGTACCTCCTGCCGAAGGCTCGCGGCGGCTACCGCTACGGCAACGCCGAGATCCTCGACGCGACCTTCCACGACGGCCTGTTCGACGCGTTCGACAAGGTGCCGATGGGCGAGGGCACCGAGCGGCACGCGGCGAACTTCCCGACGCAGACCCGCGAGGAGCAGGACGAGTTCGCCGCCAAGAGCCACGAGCTGGCCGCCGCCGCCATGAAGGAGGGCCGCTTCGACGAGGAGATCACCCCCGTCGAGATCCCTCAGCGCAAGGGCGACCCGGTCGTCGTCAGCGAGGACGAGGGCGTGCGCCCCGGCACCACCGCCGAGTCGCTCGGCAAGCTCCGCCCGGCCTTCACCAAGGACGGCACGATCAGCGCCGGCAACGCCTCGCAGATCAGCGACGGCGCGGCGGCCGTGGTCGTCATGAGCAAGGAGAAGGCCGAGTCGCTGGGCCTCACCTGGCTCGCCGAGATCGGCGCGCACGGCATCGTCGCCGGCCCGGACAACTCCCTGCAGGAGCAGCCGGCCAACGCGATCCTCAAGGCCCTCGAGAAGGAGGGCAAGAGCGTCGAGGACGTCGACCTCTTCGAGCTGAACGAGGCCTTCGCCGCCGTCGGCATCGCCTCGACCCGCAAGCTGGGCGTCGACGCCGACAAGGTCAACGTCAACGGCGGCGCCATCGCGCTCGGCCACCCGATCGGCGCCTCCGGCGCGCGCATCGTGCTGCACCTCGCGTTCGAGCTGCGCCGCCGCGGTGGCGGCCTCGGCGCGGCCGCGCTCTGCGGTGGCGGCGGCCAGGGCGACGCCCTGCTGCTGCGCGTGCCCGCCAAGTAGTGACCACGGCGCGACAGCGCCGGAGCGTGGACGTCCCCTCCCTCGTCGCCTCGGCGAGGGAGGGAAGCCCGCGTGCCGTCGCGCGGCTGATCAGCCTGGTGGAGGACGCCAGCCCCGCGCTGCGCGAGGTGATGGCGCTGCTGGCGCCGCACGCCGGGCATGCCCGGGTCATCGGGCTGACGGGCTCGCCCGGCGTCGGCAAGTCCACCTCGACCAGCGCCCTCGTCGCGGCCTACCGCCGGCGGGGCATGCGGGTCGGCGTGCTGGCGGTCGACCCGAGCTCGCCGTTCTCCGGCGGCGCGCTGCTCGGCGACCGGGTCCGGATGCAGGAGCACGCGACCGACGACGGCGTCTTCATCCGCTCGATGGCCTCGCGCGGCCACCTCGGCGGGTTGTCCTGGGCGACACCGCAGGCGCTCCGCGTGCTGTCGGCCGCCGGCTGCGACGTCGTGCTGGTGGAGACCGTCGGGGTGGGCCAGGCCGAGGTGGAGATCGCCTCGCTCGCCGACACGACCCTGGTCCTGCTGGCACCTGGCATGGGTGACGGCATCCAGGCGGCCAAGGCCGGGATCCTCGAGGTGGCCGACGTCTTCGTCGTGAACAAGGCCGACCGGGAGGGCGCCGACCAGGTGGTCCGCGACCTGCGCTACATGCAGTCGCTCGGCACCCAGTCGCCGTCGCAGGCCAAGGTCGAGGGCAAGTGGGTCGCCCCGATCGTCAAGACGATCGCGGCCAAGGGCGAGGGCGCCGACGAGGTCGTCGACCGGATCGAGCAGCACGGCGAGTGGATGCGGGAGCACGGCGTCCTCGACCAGCGCCGCCGCAAGCGCGCGGCCGACGAGGTCGAGGCGATCGCGCTGACCACCCTGCGCGAGCGGATGGGCGACCTGCGCGGAGGCGACGCGCTCGACCGGCTCGCCGCGCGTGTGGTGGCCGGGGAGACCGACCCGTACTCCGCCGCGGACGAGCTGGTCGGCGCGCTGTAGCGCTGCCTCAGCCCGCGGACTGCTCGCCCGCGACGACCTCGCCGCCGATGACCTCGGCCACCGCCTGGGCGGACTCCGGCAGCACCGTCTGCACGGCCCAGCCGTCGCCGACGACCGCGCTGGCCAGCGCGTCCTTCTTGGCGACGTAGTCCGCCTGCTCGGCCTCGGACGCGAAGACCAGCAGCACGACGTCCTCGGACTCGTTGAGGATGCAGCTCTTGGCCTCCGAGACGCCGGGGAACTCGCCGTCACGGAGCTCGGTGCAGGTCAGCCCGTCGGTGTTCAGCGCCGCGGCGAGCTCGGCGGTCGAGCTGAAGTCGCCTTCGGCGGCAGGGCCGTTCGTCGCCGCGGACGACGCCGAGGTCGACGGCGCGGTCACGGTCGGGTCGTCGTCGCCGTTGTCGGAGCACGCGGTCAGGACGAGCCCGAGGCAGAGGGCGGTCAGGGCAGCGGTGGTGCGTCGGTTCATGGCCTCCACCCTGCCAGGCGCCGCGCTGGGCGAGACTGGGGGCATGACCTCCCGCCGGCTGTTCGCCGCCGTCGCGGCGATCTCCGTGGTGCTGCTCGTAGCCATCGGAACGAGCCGCGTCAGCTACCCGACCGCGAACGGCGAGCAGCCCTGCCCGGACCGCGTCTGGAAGGCAGCCGCGACCGGGCTCGGCGACGACGCGTCCGACCCGTACTACGCCTGCACCGCCGAGTCGCAGGAGCGGGTCTTCGCCGTCGCCGGCGGGATCATGGGGCTGGTCCTGATCTCCGGGATCCTCAGCCGCCGCGACTGACCTGCCCGTCGGACCAGCAGGCAAGATGGAGGCATGAGCATGCGCCCCACGGACATCAACATCGCCGGTGCCGTTGACCTCTCCGCGCTGCGCGCCCCGGCGGCCCCGCCGGCGGGCAGCGCGCCGACGACGCCGAGCGCGCACGTTCTCGACGTCACGGAGGCGACGTTCGAGGCCGAGGTGCTGCAGCGCTCGTTGACCGTCCCCGTCCTCGTCGACTTCTGGGCCGAGTGGTGCGGGCCGTGCAAGCAGCTGTCACCGGTGCTCGAGCGGCTGGCCGCCGAGGGCGGCGGCGCGTGGGTGCTGGCCAAGGTCGACGTCGACAGCAACCAGGCGCTCTCCGGGCAGCTGCAGATCCAGAGCATCCCGACGGTCCTGCTCGCCCTCGGTGGCCGGCTCATCCAGGGCTTCACCGGAGCGCTGCCGGAGCGCGACCTGCGCGCGTTCCTCGAGCAGGTGCTCGCGGCCGCGCAGCAGGCCGGGCTGCCCGGTCCGGGTGGCGAGGCCGCGCCCGCTGCCGCGCCGCCGGTCCCGACCGACCCCGACGTCGTCGCTGCCGAGGACGCCATGGCGCAGGGCGACTACGCCGCAGCCGTCGCGGCGTACGAGTCCCTCCTCAACCGCAAGCCCGGTGACGCGGAAGCGGTCGCCGGACGGGCCTGGGCGGCGCTGCTGCAGCGCAGCGCCGACGCCGACCCGGAGGCCGCCCTCGCGCGCGCCGAGGCCGCGCCGGACGACGTCGCCGCGCAGACCGCGGCGGCCGACGCCGAGATCCTCAGCGAGCGGATCGACGCGGCCATCGAGCGCCTCGTGTCGTACGTCCGGCGCAGCAGCGGCGACGACCGCGATGCCGCGCGCGTTCACCTGCTCGAGCTCTTCGACGCGCTCGACCCCGAGGACCCGCGCATCGTCACCGGCCGCCGAGCCCTGAGCAACGCCCTGTTCTAGGCGACCGCCACCCGGCGGGCGCCGGGACGCAGCGCGCCGACCGTGAGTGCCAGCAGGGCGAGCGCCGCCGCGAGAGCCGCGGTCTGCCCGGGCGCCATCGGCGGCGAAGGCGGGGTCAGAACGGCCGACTCGCTGGAGATCCGGTCAACCACGCTGCGCTTCGTGCCCGTGGCCGGACGGTCGAGGATCCGCACCACCTCGAGGCCGCGGCGGTAGTCCATGACGTAGACGACGTCCCGACTGATCCACTGCGGCGATCCGCTGTAGCCCTCGGCCGGAACGATCCAGCCGATCTCCTTCATCCGACCGTCCTTGCCGATGTCGACGAAGCGGGTGCCGCGGTCGTAGTAGGAGACGGCCATCCGACCGCTGCTCGCGAAGTCGGGGCGCAGCTCCATCCAGTGGGCGCAGTACAGGAGGTGCGCCGGCGCCGCGCCGTTCAGGAAGATCCCGCGACCGGCGGCGTCGAAGGCGTCGACCTTCGTGAAGCGGGCGCCGCGCAAGCCCTTGGCGCCCGTGCCCGGGCGGTAGGTCCGCAGCGCCTTCACCACCGCTCGCGCGTCCCAGGTCTCGATCACGCTGTCCTCACCGGCGCAGTCGCTGCCGGCCGCGTTCGTCGCGCCGGAAGGTGCGATCTCGGTGCCGGCGACGAGCCACGGCGAGGTCCCGCCGCTGGCCCACTCGATCGAGTGGAACCCCAGGCTCGGAAAGCGCTCCTCCTGATCGATCGCGGTCAGGCGCAGCGGCTTGGCCGGGTTCGAGGTGTCCATGAGGATCGAGGTCGAGCCGGCGGACATCACCAGACCGGGCCGGATCTCCGTGAGGTCGTGGGTGTAGGGGCTGTTGCCGCGCGCGCCGTAGTCGACCGCCTCCCGCCACGTGCTCTCGAGCAGGGCAGGCTTGGCAGGGTCGCGCAGGTCCACCACGTGACCGCTGCGGCCGTAGGCGTAGGCGCAGGAGTTCTTCCTGCGGGTCGCGTCCACGCCGCTGACGCAGGTCCAGGTGTGGTCGGTGACCGGCACCGTCGCCAGCACCTTCAGCGCCTTGGGGTCGCTGACGTCGACGACGTTCAGGGTGGATGGCCCCGCCGGCGTCGGACCGCCGTCGACGAGCAGGATCCGATCGTTGGTGTCCGGGTCCTCCTGCGCCAGGGCCGCACCGGTCGTGGTCTGGAAGAGCCGTAGCGATCCGAGCAGCGTCGGCGACGACGGTGTCGTCGTGTCGTACACGTAGACCCCACGCGGGTCGGTCAGGAAGAACCGCTTGCCGTTCTTCGACAGCACGCCGCCCGCCGTGCCGGCGTGCTCGGGGAAGCGACCGAGGTACTCGACGTTGTCCGTCGCGGCGAACGTGAGGTCGGTCGGCGCCGTCGGGTCCAGCGGGGTGCTGGGGTGGGCCGCCGCCGGGGCGGCGGGGAGCAGCCCGCCCGTCAGCAGGGCGGTGAGCAGGACAGCGGGCACGGAGCGTCGGCGCATGCCGAACGACTTCGACGCCGGCCGACTGATCCCCTGCCGTCTCAGTCGATGATCGCGCTGTAGACGAGCTGCCGGAGCTCGGTGCGGATGGGGTAGGTGCTCGACGGCACGAGCTGCGTGTAGAAGTGCGCGGTGATCTGCTCGACCGGGTCGACCCAGAAGGCCGTGCTGGCCAGGCCGCCCCAGGTCGTCTCGCCCGCGCTGGTGTGCACCTTGGTCCGCACCGGGTCGGTGTTCACGCCGAAGCCGAGCCCGAATCCCACGCCGTCGAAGGCGGTCTCGGCGAACTGGCCGCGCCCGAGCTCGACCAGCGTGCGCCCGCCCGGCAGGTGGTTGCGGCCCATGTACGCCAGCGTCCGCGGGCCGAGGATGCGCACGCCGTCGAGCTCGCCGCGGCCGAGCAGCATCGCGGTGAACCGGGCGTAGTCGGCGGCCGTCGAGATCAGCCCGCCGCCACCGGACAGCATCGCCGGCGGCGACAGCGCGTGGTCGCCCATCGCGTCGTAGCGCAGCACCCCAGGGCTACCGGGGTTGGGCACGTAGAGCGCCGCGAGCCGCGCGACGTCCGCCCCCTCGACCGACCACCGGGTCTGCATCATGCCGAGCGGGTCGAGCACGACACGGGAGAACGCCTCCGCCAGCGTCTCGCCGGTCAGCACCTCGACCAGCCGGCCGAGCACGTCGGTCGCGACCGAGTAGTTCCACGCCGTCCCCGGCTCGAAGAGCAGCGGGAGCGACGCCCAGCGCTCCGTCATCGCCGCGAGGTCGGCGGTGGTGTCCACGAGCGGGTCGGCGCCGACGCGGGCGTACATCTCGTCGAGGACGCTGGACCTGGTGAAGGCGTACGTCAGCCCGGACGTGTGGCTGAGCAGGTGCCAGATCCGGATCGGCTCCGTGGCGGGCACCGTCTTGGGCTGCTCGGCGTTGCCGCCGACCAGCACCCGCATGTCGCGGAACTCCGGCAGGAAGCGGGACAGCTCGTCGTTGAGCGAGAACGCGCCCTGCTCGTAGAGCGACATCGCGACGACCGACGTGACCGGCTTGGTCATCGAGTAGATGCGCCAGAGGGTGTTCGGCTCGACGGGCAGCCCGGCCTCGAGGTCGCGGGAGCCGTACGTGCTCGCGTGCACGGTCTGCCCGTGCCGGGTGACGAGCACCTGCCACCCCGCCAGCCGCCCGTCGTCGACGTAGCGCGCGAGGTGCGCGTCGATCCGGGCGAGCCGGTCGGCGTCCATGCCGACCTCTGCGGGGTCCTGCTCTGCCGGCACGGTCGGCCTCCTCGTCGTCGAAGAGGCCGACCCTAGAAGACGCCGGTCAGGCCTCGGCAGGTGCCTCGCTGGCGAGCCACACGGTGCCGAGCGGCGGGATGCGCAGCAGCGCCGACGCGGGCTGCCCGTGCCAGCTGTCGGCGGTCGCCTCGACGCCGCCGAAGTTGCCCACGCCGCTGCCGAAGTACTCGGCGGCGTCGGTGTTCAGCACCTCGCGCCACTGGCCCGCCCAGGGCAGGCCGAGCCGGTAGCCCTCGTGCGGCATGCCCGCGAAGTTGCTGACGCAGGCGAGCGCCGAGCCGTCGGACCCGAAGCGCAGGAACGAGAAGACGTTGCCGGTCGAGTCGTTGGCGTCGATCCAGGAGAAGCCCGCCTGGTCGATGTCCTGGGTCCAGAGCGCCGGGGTCGCCTTGTAGACGGCGTTGAGCTCCTTCACCGTCAGGGCGACACCACGGTGGTCGGGCAGGTCGAGCAGCCACCAGTCGAGGGAGCGCTCCTCCGACCACTCGGACTCCTGCGCGAACTCCTGCCCCATGAACAGCAGCTGCTTGCCCGGGTGCGCCCACATGAAGCCGAGGTAGGCGCGCAGGTTGGCCAGCTGCTGCCAGCGGTCTCCCGGCATCTTCCGCAGCAGCGAGCCCTTGCCGTGCACCACCTCGTCGTGGCTGATCGGCAGGACGTAGTTCTCGGAGTAGGCGTAGACCATCGAGAACGTCATCTGGTGGTGGTGGTAGCCGCGGTGGACCGGTTCGCGCTTCATGTAGTCGAGCGAGTCGTGCATCCAGCCCATGTTCCACTTGAAGCCGAAGCCCAGCCCGCCGAGGTGCGTCGGTCGCGAGACGCCCGGCCACGCCGTGGACTCCTCGGCGATGGTGATGACGCCGGGGGAGCGGCGGTAGACGGTGGCGTTCATCTCCTGCAGGAACTGCACCGCCTCGAGGTTCTCCCGGCCGCCGTACTGGTTCGGGGACCACTCGCCCTCCTTGCGCGAGTAGTCGAGGTAGAGCATCGAGGCGACCGCGTCGACGCGCAGCGCGTCGACGTGGAACTCCTCGAGCCAGTACGACGCGTTGGCCACCAGGAAGTTGCGCACCTCGCGCCGGCCGAAGTCGAAGACGAGGGTGCCCCAGTCCATCTGCTCGCCGCGCTGCGGGTCGGCGTGCTCGTAGAGAGGCGTGCCGTCGAACCGGGAGAGCGCCCACTCGTCCTTGGGGAAGTGCGCCGGGACCCAGTCGACGATGACGCCGATGCAGGCCTGGTGCAGCCGGTCGATGAGGTAGCGCAGCTCGTCCGGGGAGCCGAAGCGGGAGGTCGGCGCGTAGTAGCCGGTGACCTGGTAGCCCCAGGAGCCACCGAACGGGTGCTCGGCGACGGGCATCATCTCGACGTGCGTGTAGCCCAGCCAGCTGACGTACTCCACCAGCTGGTCGGCCATCTCCTTGTTGGACAGGCCCTGCCGCCACGACCCGAGGTGCACCTCGTAGACGCTCATCGGGGCGGCGTGGGCGACGCTCGCTGCCCGCTGCGCGAGCCAGGCGTCGTCGTTCCACGTGTAGTCGGACTCGTCGACGACGCTCGCGGTCAGCGGCGGCACCTCGGTGCGCCGGGCCATCGGGTCGGCCTTCTCGCGCCACACCGAGTCCTGTCCCAGGATCGCGAACTTGTAGTGCGTGCCGGCACCGATGTCCGGGACGAAGAGCTCCCAGACGCCGCTGCTGCCGAGGACCCGCATCGGGTGGCTGCTGCCGTCCCAGCCGTTGAAGTCGCCGATCACGCGCACGCCGCGCGCGCTCGGCGCCCAGACGGCGAAGGACACGCCGGTGACCGGGCCGTTGAGGGACTCGTAGCGCCGGACGTGTGCGCCGAGGACGGTCCACAGCTCCTCGTGCCGGCCCTCGCCGATGAGGTGCAGGTCGACCTCGCCCAGCGTCGGAAGGTAGCGGTACGGGTCGTCGGCCGGGTAGGTCGCGCCGTCGTAGGTGACGTCGAGCCGGTAGTCGGTCATCTCACCGCCGGGGACGACCGCCTCCCACACGCCGGCGTGCACGTGCGACAGGGGCACCTCCGCACCGGCGATGCGAGCGACGACCTTCTCCGCGCCGGGGCGCAGCGCGCGCACGACGACGCCGTCCCCCGCCGGGTGCATGCCCAGGACGGAGTGCGGGTCGTGGTGCGCGCCGCCGGCGAGCCGGTCGAGCTCCTCGGTCGTCGGACCGGACAGCGGCGCGGCGGTCGTGGTCGCTGCCTTCGGGGCTGCCTTCTTGCGGGGGGCGCGCTTCTTCGGCGCCGGGGTCTGCTCGCTCATCGGTCGTCTCCCTCGGAGGTCGCGGACGCGGCGAGCCGCTCGATGCTGTCCAGGGGGATGGGCAGCCACGAGGGCCGGTTGCGCGCTTCGTAGACGACTTCGTAGACCGCCTTGTCGAGCTCGAAGGCCCGCAGCAGGACGGCGTCGTCACGGGGGTCGGTGCCGGCTGCGGCGGCGTAGCCGTCGCAGAAGGCCGAACGGTTGCGCTCTGCCCACTCAGCGGCGCGGTACGCCAGCTGGGCGTCGCCGCCGCGCTCGGCAAGCAGGTGGCGGGCGGCGTAGTCGTACGAGCGGAGCATGCCCGCGACGTCACGCAGCGGGCTCATCAGCGCGGTGCGCTCGGCCAGCGGGCGGGCCGGCTCGCCCTCGAAGTCGAGCAGCAGCCAGCCGTCCTGCGTGCGCAGCACCTGACCGAGGTGGTAGTCCCCGTGCACGCGCTGCACCGGGACCTCGGCGGTGAGCTCCGCGACGGCGTCGTAGCTCACCCGCAGCGCATCGGCGTACGGCGCCAGCTCCGGCACCACCTCGAGGGCGGCGTCCAGCCGCTCGTGCAGCTGGCGCGCGGTCTCGGCGGACTCGCCGGGACCGGCTGTCGCGCTCGGCAGCGACGAGGCGAGCAGCGCGTGGACGTCCGCCGTCGCGGCGCCCAGCCGCTCGCTCTCGGCAGCGAAGTCGCCGCCGACCTCGTCGGCGTGCAGGTCTGCCTCGGCGAACAGGTCGCGCACGCTGGCCGTGGCCATCGCCCAGCCCTCGGTGGCGTTGCGGGCGAACGCCTGCAGCAGGGCGAGCGTCGTGCGCTCCCCGGCGACGTCCGTCTCGACCCAGCCGAGCGGTGCCGCGACGTGCGGGCTGCCGGCGGACGCCAGGGCCCGGCTGATCTCGAGGTCGGGGTTGAGCCCCGGCTGCACCCGGCGGAACAGCTTGAGGATGTAGTCCTCGCCGTAGACCACCGAGGTGTTGCTCTGCTCGGCGCCCATCACCCGGCTGGGCAGGGAGGCGTCCAGGTCGCCGGTGGCGGTGCAGAGCAGCCCGTCGTGGTCGGTGCCGCTCGCGATGAGCTCGAGCAGCGCTGCCGTCGCCTCGACGTCGTGCGCGGCGTCGTAGAGGACGTCGCCGTCGGCCTCGCCGATGACGGCGTGCAGGAGCCGCTGGGGAACCTCGTCGGCGAGCCGGCCGAGCAGCAGCTGGTAGCGCTCGCTGCCCCCGGACTCGTCGAGGACGCGCAGCAGCAGGTGCGCGAGCCCGCTCGGTCCCGGCAGGGCGGTCTCGGTCTCGACCTCGACGGAGGTCACGGCACGGCCCTTGCCGCCGAACCAGCGCTGCTGGGGCAGCCACTCCGCGAGGAGCGCGGTCACGGCAGGGGTGGAGGTGGAGGTGGAGGCGTTCACAGGTCGTCTCCCGGCTGGAGGCCGAACCACATGAAGCCGTGGCCCGGGAGGGACAGCAGGTACGGCAGGTCGCCGATCTTCGGGAAGCGGACGAGCCCGGTCAGCTCGACGGGGATCATCCCCTCGAAGCGGCGCAGGTCGAGCTCCACCGGCTGCGGGAAGCGCGACAGGTTGTTGACGCACAGCACCCGGTCGTCGCCGAACTCGCGCACGAACGCGAGGATCGACGGGTTGCTCGAGCCGAGCTCCTCGTAGGTCCCCATGCCGAAGACCGGGTGCTCCTTGCGGACGTGGATGATCTTGCGCGTCCAGTTGAGCAGGGAGCTGGACGAGCGCATCTGCGCCTCGACGTTGATCGCCTGGTAGCCGTAGACCGGGTCGAGGATCGTCGGCAGGTAGAGCGCCTGCGGATCGGCGGTGGAGAACCCGGCGTTGCGGTCGGCGTTCCACTGCATCGGCGTGCGCACCCCGTCGCGGTCACCGAGGTAGATGTTGTCGCCCATCCCGATCTCGTCGCCGTAGTAGAGGACGGGGGAGCCGGGCAGCGAGAGCAGCAGGCCGGTGAACAGCTCGATCTGGTTCCGGTCGTTCTCGAGCAGGGGAGCCAGCCGCCGCGCGATGCCGATGTTCGACTTCATGCGCGGGTCCTTGGCGTACTCCTTGTACATGTAGTCGCGCTCGTCGTCGGTCACCATCTCCAGGGTGAGCTCGTCGTGGTTGCGCAGGAAGATGCCCCACTGGCAGCTGTCCGGGATGGGCGGCGTGTTGGCCAGGATCTCCGAGATGGGGTAGCGCGACTCCCGGCGCACGGCCATGAACAGCCGCGGCATCAGCGGGAAGTGGAACGCCATCTGGCACTCGTCGCCGTCCTGGCCGAAGTACTCGACGACGTCCTCGGGCCACTGGTTGGCCTCGCAGAGCATGACCCGGTCCGGGTAGAGCGCGTCCACCTCCTTGCGCACGCGCTTGAGGAACTCGTGCGTCTTCGGGTGGTTCTCGCCGTTGTGCCCGATCTCCTCGAACAGGTACGGCACGGCGTCGAGGCGGAAGCCGTCGATGCCCAGGTCCAGCCAGAACTTCAGGACGTCGATCATCGCCTCCTGCACCCCGGGGTTCTCGTAGTTGAGATCCGGCTGGTGGCTGAAGAAGCGGTGCCAGAAGTACTGCTTGCGCACCGGGTCCCACGTCCAGTTGGACGTCTCGGTGTCGACGAAGATGATGCGCGCCTCGGAGTACGGCTCGTCGGTGTCGCTCCACACGTAGTAGTCGCCGAACGGGCCGTCGGGGTCCTCCCGCGACGCCTGGAACCACGGGTGCTGGTCGGAGCTGTGGTTCATGACCAGGTCGGCGATGATGCGCATGCCGCGCTTGTGCGCCTCGTCGATCAGCTGCACGAAGTCGCCCAGGTCGCCGAACTCCGGCAGCACCTTCATGAAGTCGCTGATGTCGTAGCCGCCGTCGCGCAGCGGCGACTCGTAGATGGGAAGCAACCAGACGCAGTCGACGCCGAGCCACTGCAGGTAGTCGAGCTTCGACGTGAGCCCCTTGATGTCGCCCGTGCCGTCGCCGTTGCTGTCGGCGAAGCCGCGGATGAGCACCTCGTAGAAGACCGCGCGCTTGAACCACAGCGGGTCGCGCGACTCCTCGAGGGAGACGAGCTCGCCGTGCTCGAGGTTGCCGTCGGGGGTGCTCACGTGTTGCTCCGTCCGACGGTGAAGACGTGCGCGGGCTCGTCGAACGGGTCCAGTCTCACGTAGTTGTGCACTCCCCAGTCGTAGGTGGCTCCGGTGACCGCGTCGGTCACCGTGATCCGGTCGTCCCAGTCGAAGCCCAGCGCCGGCAGGTCCAGTGACACGGTCGCCTCGCGGGCGCCGTGCGGGTCGAGGTTGACGACGACGAGCACCGCGTCATCCCCGTGCTTCTTGCTCCACGCCATGACGTCGGGGCTGTCGACCGTGTGGAAGGTGGTGTTGCGCAGCCACTGCGCCGCCGGGTGCTCGCGGCGGAAGCGGTTGAGCAGGGTGAGGTAGGGCGCGAGGGTGCGCTCGGGGTGCGACCAGTCCCGCGGCCGGTAGACGTACTTCTCGCTGTTCTGGTACTCCTCGCTGCCCGGCTTGACGGCCACGTGCTCGTACAGCTCGTAGCCGGCGTAGACGCCGTACGTCGGGGACAGCAGCGCAGCGAGCACAGCGCGGATCTTGAAGACCGGAGGGCCGCCGTACTGCAGCGACGCGTGCAGGATGTCGGGGGTGTTCACGAAGAAGTTCGGCCGCATGTAGTCGGCCGCCTCGATGAGCTCCTCGACGTAGTCCTGCAGCTCCGCCTTGCCGGTGCGCCAGGTGAAGTAGGTGTACGACTGGGTGAAGCCGATGCGGGCCAGCTCGTGCATGATCGCCGGCCGGGTGAAGGCCTCGGCGAGGAACAGCACGTCCGGCTCGGTCCGCTTCACCTCGGCGATGAGCCACTCCCAGAAGTTCAGCGGCTTGGTGTGCGGGTTGTCGACGCGGAAGATGCGCACGCCGTGCGACGTCCAGTGGCGGACCACGCGCAGGACCTCGGCGTAGATGCCCTCGGGGTCGTTGTCGAAGTTGACCGGGTAGATGTCCTGGTACTTCTTCGGCGGGTTCTCTGCGTAGGCGATGGAGCCGTCGGCGCGCGTGGTGAACCACTCGGGGTGCTCCTTCGCCCACGGGTGGTCGGGCGCCGCCTGCAGCGCGAGGTCGAGCGCGACCTCCATGCCGAGCTCGTTCGTCCGAGCGACGAAGGCGTCGAAGTCCTCGATCGTGCCCAGGTCGGGGTGGACCGCGTCGTGGCCGCCCTCGTCCGAGCCGATGGCCCAGGGCGAGCCCGGGTCGTGCTCGCCGATGTCGTGCGGCTTCCCGCCGGGGAACTCGGGGGAGTTCGGGCCCTTGCGGTTGACCTTGCCGATCGGGTGGATCGGTGGCAGGTAGACGACGTCGAAGCCCATCTCGGCGACGGCGGGCAGCCGCTCCATCGCGGTGCGGAAGGTGCCGCTGCGCAGGACGCCGTCCGCGTCCGCCGCCGCTCCCTCGGAGCGGGGGAACAACTCGTACCAGGCGCCGTAGAGCGCGCGCCGCCGGTCGACCCAGATGCGTCGCGTCTCGGACCTGGTGACCAGCTCCCGCACCGGGTGCTGCGACAGCAGGGCGACGACCTCGGTCGCCGTCGCGGCGTCGATCCGCTTCATCGGGTCCAGCGCGGCGTCGCGCAGGACGGCGACCAGGTCGGTCACCAGGCTCTTGTCCTGCCGGGTCAACGAGCGCGGCAGCCCCTTCGCCGCGCGCTCGTAGAGGCGGGCTCCCTCCTCGAGCATCACGTCGACGTCGACGCCCGCCTCGACCTTCAGCGGGGCGTCGTGCCACCACGTGCCGAGCGGGTCGCCCCACGCCTCGACCGTGAAGGACCACAGGCCCTCCGACGCCGGGTCGTCGGGGATCTCGAGCGGCGCGTGCCACCGGTCGGTCCCCTGCGCACCGGGGGACATGCGCAGGAAGGGACGCCGCTTGCCGTCGGGTCCCTTCACCACCACGTCCGCCGCAACGGCGTCGTGCCCCTCGCGGAACACCACCGCCGATACGTCGAGTGTCTCCCCCGTCACGGCGCGTGCGGGGTACTGACCGCACGAGACCGTCGGGCTGATCGCTGTGACTGCTACACGTCCCACCATCGTTGGCGACCGTACCCAGGCTCCCTGCCGGGGAACATCCCGCGCGTGTCCTGCCGGCTGGGCACGGCCGCCGCGAGGGGCAACTAGGGTCGCCGGGGTGAGAGCACTCCGCCGGTTCACCGTCCGCCTCGCCCTGCCCGAGCCGCTGGCTCCCCTGGCAGAGCTCGTCATGAACCTCCGCTGGTCCTGGCACGCGCAGTCGCTCGACCTGTTCCGGTCCGTCGACCCCGAGGTCTGGGACGCCGTCGACCGCGACCCGGTGCGGCTGCTCGGCGAGGTCAGCCCCGAGCGCCTCGCCGCGCTCGCCAAGGACAAGGCGTTCCTCGGGGAGCTCGCCGCGCTGCACGAGGACCTGCAGGCCTACCTGACGACGCCGCGGTGGTACCAGGCGATCGAGGGCGCCCCGGCCTGCATCGCCTACTTCTCCCCGGAGTTCGGCATCACCGAGGTGCTCCCGCAGTACTCCGGCGGCCTCGGCATCCTCGCCGGCGACCACCTGAAGGCAGCCTCCGACCTCGGCGTGCCGATCCTCGGCGTCGGCCTGCTCTACCGGGCCGGCTACTTCAAGCAGTCGCTCAACGCCGAGGGCTGGCAGCAGGAGCGCTACCCCCCGCTCGACCCGCACGGGCTGCCGCTCACCCGCGTCGCCGAGCAGGACGGCTCGCCGGTCACCGTGTCGGTCGGCATGCCGGGCGGCCGCACGCTGCACGCGCACGTCTGGCGCGCGCAGGTCGGCCGGGTGCCGCTGCTGCTGCTCGACTCCGACGTGGAGGAGAACGCCCCGGAGGAGCGCGAGGTCACCGACAAGCTCTACGGCGGAGGCACCGACCACCGGCTGCACCAGGAGATGCTGCTGGGCATCGGCGGCGTTCGCGCGATCCGCGCCTGGACGCGGCTGTCCGGCGAGCCCGAGCCCGAGGTGTTCCACACCAACGAGGGCCACGCCGGCTTCCTCGGGCTCGAGCGCATCCGCGAGCTCGTCGAGGGCGGCATGGCGTACGACGAGGCCAAGGAGGCCGTCCGCGCCGGCACCGTCTTCACCACGCACACGCCGGTCCCGGCCGGCATCGACCGCTTCCCGCGCGGGCTCATCGAGAGCTACTTCGGCGGCGACAACGCGGTCGAGGGCGTGCCGGTGGACCGGATCCTCGAGCTGGGCGAGGAGGCCGACCCGACGGTCTTCAACATGGCGCACATGGGGCTGCGGATGGCGCAGCGCCGCAACGGCGTGGCCAAGCTGCACGGCATCGTCAGCCGGGAGATGTTCGCCGACCTGTGGCCGGGATTCGACCCGGCCGAGGTGCCGATCTCGTCGGTCACCAACGGCGTGCACGCCCCGACCTGGGTCTCGCGCGAGATCTTCGAGCTGGCCAACACGGTCAACCCGAAGCTGAGCAGCGAGGCCAAGGGGTGGGAGGACATCGCGAAGGTCTCCGACACCGACATCTGGGCCACCCGGCGGCTGCTGCGCGAGCGGCTGGTGGTGGAGGTGCGTCGCCGGCTCAAGGCGTCCTGGCTGCAGCGCGGCGCGACCGAGGCGGAGCTGGGCTGGACCGAGTCGGTGTTCGACCCCGAGGTGCTCACCATCGGCTTCGCCCGGCGCGTGCCGTCCTACAAGCGGCTGACGCTGATGATGCGCGACCCCGAGCGGCTCAAGGCGCTGCTGCTCGACCCGGACCGGCCGATCCAGCTCGTCATCGCGGGCAAGGCCCACCCTGCCGACGACGGCGGCAAGGAGCTCGTGCAGCAGATCGTGCGGTTCGCCGATCAGCACGACGTGCGGCACCGCATCGTCTTCCTGCCCGACTACGACATCGGCATGGCGCGCTACCTCTACGGCGGCTGCGACGTCTGGCTCAACAACCCGCTGCGACCGCTGGAGGCCTGCGGGACGTCGGGCATGAAGTCCGCGCTCAACGGCGGGCTGAACCTCTCGATCCTCGACGGCTGGTGGGACGAGATGTACGACGGGGAGAACGGCTGGGCGATCCCCACCGCCGACGGCGTCACCGACCCTGACCGGCGCGACGACCTCGAGGCCGCAGCGTTCTACGAGCTCGTCGAGAAGCAGGTCCGCACCCGCTTCTACGACCGCGACGGCAGCGGCGTGCCGCAGCGCTGGATCGACATGGTCCGGCACACCCTGCAGACGACCGGTCCGAAGGTGCTCGCCAGCCGGATGCTGCGCGACTACGTCCACCAGCTCTACCGGCCCGCCGCCGACGCCTCGCGGCAGCTCGCCGCGTCGGGTCACGCCCCGGCCAAGGAGCTCGCGCAGTGGCGGGCCGACGTCGTCCGCCGCTGGCCCGACGTGCGGGTGGTCCACGTGGAGGCCGCCGGCGTCGGTGACGCGCCGCAGGTCGGCGCGGTGCTCGAGCTGCGGGCCCTCGTCGACCTGGGCGGGCTGCAGCCGGACGACGTGACGGTGCAGGCGGTCCACGGCCGGGTCGACGAGGCCGACGAGCTGCAGGCGCCCACCGCGGTCGCGCTCGCCGACGCAGGCGTCGGCGATGACGGGCTGCACCGCTTCGAGGGCGCCGTGCCGCTCGAGCGAGCCGGCTCCTTCGGCTACAGCGTGCGGGTGCTGCCGCACTCGTCCCTGCTGCCGGGCGACGCCGACCTCGGCCTGATGACCTCGGCCTGACCTCCCGGGCTCAGCCCCGCACGGCGCGCAGGAGCACCACCGACCGGGCGACCATCGACAGGCGCGTGCCTGCCTCGACGGTCGGTCCGGCGTTCGGTCGCTCGTCGCGGGTGTCGAGCAGCACCTCGTAGGCGGCCGCCCACGGAGGTCCGGGCAGCCGCACCTCGGCGTCCTCCGCGGCGGTGTGCAGGACCAGCAGCAGGCTGTCGTCCTCGATGCGCTCGCCGCGCGGGCCGCGCACCCGGATGGCCGAGCCGTCGAGGTACATCGCGAGCGTCCGCTGGTCGTGGTCGAACCAGTGCTCGTCGGTGAGCTCCTCGCCGTCGGCGCCGAACCAGCCGAGGTCGCGCACCCCTGACTCGTCCTTGCGGCCGAGGAAGAAGCTGCGCTGGCGGAGCACCGGGTGCGCGCGCCGGAGCGTCACCAGCCGCGTCACGAGCTCGAGCAGGTCCTTCGCGTCCGGCTCCAGATCCCATGGCTGGTAGGAGATCTCGTTGTCCTGGCAGTAGGCGTTGTTGTTGCCGCTCTGGGTGCGGCGCACCTCGTCGCCCATGCTCAGCATCGGCACGCCGCTCGACAGCAGCAGCGTGGTCAGCAGGTTGCGGGCCTGCCGGCGGCGCAGCGCGTTGACCGCCTCGTCCTCGGTCTCGCCCTCCGTACCGCAGTTCCACGAGCGGTTGTGCGCGTCCCCGTCGCGGTTCTGCTCGCCGTTCGCCTCGTTGTGCTTGTGCTCGTACGTCGTGAGGTCCCGCAGGGTGAACCCGTCGTGCGCCGTCACGAAGTTGACCGAGGCCTGCGGGGAGCGGCCGTCGGCGTTGTAGAGGTCGGACGACCCCGAGAGCCGGTAGGCCAGCTCGCGCACGCCGGAGCCGCCGCGCCAGGCCTCGCGCACGGCGTCGCGGTAGCGGTCGTTCCACTCCGACCACAGCGGCGGGAACTCCCCGACCTGGTAGCCGCCCTCGCCGACGTCCCACGGCTCCGCGACGAGCTTCACCGACGACACGACCGGGTCCTGCTGCACCACCTGCAGGAACGAGCTCAGCTTGTCGACGTCGTGCATCGACCGCGCCAGCGCTGACGCCAGGTCGAAGCGGAAGCCGTCGACGTGCATCTCGGTGACCCAGTAGCGCAGCGAGTCCATGATGAGCTGCAGGACGTGCGAGGTCCGCACGTCGAGCGTGTTGCCGCAGCCGGTGTAGTCCCGGTAGCGCGACCGGTCCTCCGCGAGCAGCCGGTAGTAGCTGACGTTGTCGATCCCGCGCATCGACAGCGTCGGGCCGGTCTCGTCGCCCTCGGCCGTGTGGTTGTAGACGACGTCGAGCAGCACCTCGATGCCGGCCTCGTGCAGCGCGCGGACCATCGCCTTGAACTCCGACACCTGCTGCCCGTGGGCGCCGGTCGAGGAGTAGCCGGCGTGCGGGGCGAAGTAGCCGAGCGAGTTGTAGCCCCAGTGGTTCGTGAGCCCGCGCCGCAGCAGGTGCGGCTCGGAGACGAAGTGGTGCACGGGCAGCAGCTCCACCGCGGTGACCCCGAGCGAGACCAGGTGCTCGACGGCGGCCGGATGGGCCAGCCCGGCGTACGTGCCGCGCAGCCTCTCCGGCACGCCGGGGTGCCGGGCGGTGAAGCCCTTGACGTGCAGCTCGTAGACGACGCTGTCGGCCCACGCCGTCCCCGGCGACGCGACGCCGCCCCAGTCGAACGCGTCGTGCACGACGACCGACCGCGGCACGTACGGCGCGCTGTCCCGGTGGTCCTGCACCCGGTCGCGGCCCGGCAGCGAGCCGAGCACGGCGTCGTCCAGCCGGTAGCCGCCCGTGAGCGCCCGGGCGTACGGGTCGGTCAGCAGCTTGGACGGGTTGTGGCGCTGGCCCGCCGAGGGGTCGAACGGCCCGTCGACGCGGTAGCCGTACTCCTGCCCCGGCCGCACCCCCGGGACGTAGCCGTGCCAGACGTGCCCGGAGCGGTCCTCGAGCGGCAGCCGGGTCTCGCGGCCCGACTCGTCGAACAGGCAGAGGTCGACCTGCTCGGCGCTCGCGGAGAACAGGGCGAAGGACGTGCCCTCGCCGTCCCACGTCGCGCCGAGCGGCGCGGGGGAGCCGGGCCAGGGTCGCGCGGGCGTCACCGGAGCAGTCTGCCTCGGGGAGCTCAGACGCTGCGCGCGGCCCGCCCGCCGCCGGGAGCGGGGACGCGCGACGCCGCCCGTCGCTCGTGCGGGAGGAGGTCGGCGAGCACGGCGCCGGGAGGGAGCACCACGGCCTGCCCCCGGCGCTTGCGCTCGAGCATGGCGTGCACGACCAGCGCGTTGCGCAGCAGCGTCGAGAACTCCACCGGCTCCGTCATCAGCCAGCCGTGCCTCCCGCGCACCACCTCGGCCGGCAGGCTCCCGGTGACGCTGCCGAGCTCGCCCGGCGCGACCAGCCGGTCGGCGTCGCCCCACACGAAGAGCACGGGCATCCCCGAGGCGACCAGGTCCGCCGCCTGGCCGGCCAGCGACGCCGTCAGCGCGAGCCGGGCGCTGAGGGCGAGGGTGACCGGCTTGCGCAGCACGTTCGGGACGAACTCACGCAGCATCGCCGGGGCCGACCGGAGGACCGCGCTGGGTGTCAGCTCGGTGACCGCGCCGAGCGCCCAGCGCAGCCAGGAGGCGTCCACCAGGCCGGTCCGGCGACCGGGAACGCCGCCGACGGAGTTGATCAGGGTGAGGGAGCGCACCCGCTCCGGCCGCTCGGTGGCCAGCTGCAGCGCGACGCCGCCGCCGAAGGAGTGACCGGCGACGAAGACCGGGTGCTCGACGCCGAGGACGTCGAGCAGCCGCCCGATGCGGTGCGCGTAGGCAGGCAGGTCGATGCCGCTGAGCGGCGGTCCGTCGCTGCCGCCGAACCCGGGCAGGCACGGCGCGATGACCCGGACCCCCGCTGCGGTCAGCCGGCAGATGCCGTCGGCGTAGCAGCGCGGCGACAGCCCCCAGCCGTGCAGGAACAGCAGCGGGTCCGCCTCGGGGTCGCCGGCCTCCATGACCCGCATGACGGCGTCGTCGACCAGCACGTCCCGCCAGCGCGGTTGCGCGGCGGTGCGGCTCATGACGGCTCCGGAGGGTCAGCGGACAGCAGAGGGCGCAACTGTTGCATCGGCCGTGCAACAGCCGGCTGGAGGACTACGGCTCGGCGTGTCCGGGGCCGGTGTCGGCGTGCAGCGCGTTGTGCCGCACCACGAGCGGCTCGTGGTCGGTCGCGGCCTGGGGCTCGGAGTGCGACAGCACCAGGTGCCCGAGCAGCTTCTCGTGGTCGGCCACGAGGTCCGCCCACTGGCTGACCAGGTCCGCGGCGGCGACCAGCGCTTCGAGCCGGACGCGCACCGGGAGCAGCAGCAGCTCGCGCTCGAGCACCGTCACGAGCTCCTCCGGGAGCAGCCGGCGGGGGTCGTCCTCGTCCTCGTAGCCGACGCCCAGCACGTCAGGGTCGACGAGGGCGTCGAGCTCCTCGAGGTCCGCGCCGGGACCGGTCAGCGAGAGGTCCAGGTCGTCGTCCTCGTCCTCCTCCTCGTACCCCGCCTCGACCTCCTCGAGGGACAGCCCGGCCTCGGCCGCCCACCGGGCCTCCTCCTCGAGGTCGACGTCGTCGGGGAGCGCGGCGAAGAACGCGTCCTGCCAGCGCTCCACCAGCTCGCGCACGGCGTCGCAGCGCTCGAGCACGCTGCCGAGGTCGACCGTCTCGGTCGGCGACAGCAGCGCCTCCTGCAGCGCCGTGGCCGCGCCGGGCGGGAGGTCGGACAGCGGGTCGGCGGAGGAGACGGTGTGCACGACGCCCTTGGAGTCCCGGAACATGCGGCCAGACTAGGGTTCGCGACGTCCGGGTCCGGCAGCGAAGAGGGGCAGTGGCTATGGGCGAGCTCGTGCGGCTCGAGGTCGACGGCGGCGTGGGAACGATCCGGCTCGACCGGCCGAAGATGAACGCCATCGACGGCACGGTCACGGCGGAGCTGCGGGCCTGCGCCGAGGAGGCCCGCGACCGGACCGACGTCCGCGCGGTCGTGCTCTACGGCGGCGAGCGGGTCTTCGCCGCAGGCGCCGACATCAAGGAGATGTCGACGATCACCTACGCCGAGATGCTCAGCTGGGGCGGCCGGCTCCAGGAGGCGCTCAAGGTGGTCGCCAAGCTCCCCAAGCCGGTCATCGCCGCCGTCACCGGCTACGCCCTGGGCGGCGGCTTCGAGCTCGCCCTCACCGCCGACTTCCGGGTGCTGGGGGAGCGGGCCAAGGTCGGCGTCCCCGAGATCACCCTGGGCGTCATCCCGGGTGCCGGCGGCACCCAGCGGCTGACCCGGCTGGTCGGTCCGGCCAAGGCCAAGGACCTCGTCTTCTCCGGCCGTCACGTCGGCGCCGAGGAGGCCCTCGCGCTCGGCATCGCGGACCGCGTCGTCCCGGACGCCGAGGTCTACGACACGGCTCTCGAGATGGCCCGGGCGTACGCCTCCGGCCCGGCCGTCGCGCTGCGCGCGGCCAAGCAGGCCATCGACGAGGGCCTCGAGCTCGACCTCGACAGCGCGCTGCGGCTCGAGACCGCCCTGTTCGCCGGGCTGTTCGCCACCGAGGACCAGACGACCGGCATGACGTCCTTCCTCGAGAACGGGCCGGGCAAGGCGACCTTCTCCGGCAGGTGACACCCGGCGCCGGGGAGCCTTCACCGCCGCCTCCCGCGGAGAACCCTCCCCAGCGATCCCGGCCTCCGAGGCACTGGGGAGCGCCTGTCGCGGCTCTCGGCGGAGATCCCTCCCCAGCGACCGGCTCCGGCGGGTGACGAAGGGCACGTGCCGGCAGCGCTTGCTCGAGTTTGCAGGTGCATTACCCGCGGGTAACCTCGGCCGCAGAGGCCGGTGATCGGGAGGCGCGAGCACCCCGATACGGTGGTCCTCACCATGCAGGACCGCTGATCCGCGGGTCCTCCCACGCCCCCTAGACGGAGGTCGGCGCCCCACGTGAACATCGTCGTACTGGTCAAGCAGGTGCCCGACACCTGGGCCGAGCGCAAGCTCAAGGACAGTGACAAGACGCTCGACCGCGCGTCGGTCGACGTCGTGATGAACGAGATCGACGAGTACGCCGTCGAGGAGGCCCTGAAGATCAAGGAGGCCTCCGGCGGTGAGGTCACGATCCTCACCATGGGCCCGGACCGCGCCGTCGAGACGATCCGCAAGGCGCTGTCGATGGGTGCGGACAAGGCCGTGCACCTGGCCGACGACGCCCTCGCGGGCTCCGACGCCGTGCAGACCTCGTACGCCCTGGCGAAGGTCCTCGAGACCCTCGAGTACGACCTGGTCATCGCCGGCTCCGAGGCCACCGACTCCCGGATGGCGATCATGGCGGCCCTGCTCGCCGAGCGCACCGGCAAGCCGCAGCTGTCCGGTGCCCGCAAGGTCACCGTCGACGGCAGCACCATCCGCATCGAGCGGCAGACCGAGAACGGCTACGACGTCGTCGAGGCCGCTGCGCCCGCGATCGTCTCCGTGGTCGAGAAGATCAACGAGCCGCGCTACCCCTCCTTCAAGGGGATCATGGCCGCGAAGAAGAAGCCGCTGACCACCCTGACGCTGGCCGACGCCGGCATCGAGGCCGACAAGGTCGGCCTGGGCAGCGCTCCGTCGCAGGTCGTGGAGTTCGCGAACAAGCCGCCGCGCCAGGCGGGTCAGATCGTCAAGGACGAGGGTGACGGCGGCACGAAGATCGCCGAGTTCCTCGCGTCGCAGAAGCTCGTCTGAGAGGGATCGAACACACATGGCAGAGGTCCTGGTCCTCGTCGACCACGTCGACGGAACCCCCAAGAAGGTCTCCTACGAGCTGCTCACGCTGGCCCGCGAGCTCGGCACGCCGTCCGCGGTGCTGCTGGGCAAGGGCGCGTCCGCCGCTGCCGAGAAGGTCGCTGCGTACGGCGCCGAGAAGGTCTACGTCAGCGAGGCCGAGGAGCTCGACGGCTACCTCGCCGGCCCGAAGGCCGCCGTGCTGGCGCAGCTCGTCGCCGACAAGAGCCCGGCCGCGGTGCTCCTGCCGAGCAACGGCGAGGGCAAGGAGGTCGCCGCTCGGCTGGCGGTCAAGACCGGTGGCGGTCTGATCACCGACGCCGTCGGCGTCACCTCGGAGCTGGTCGCCGAGCAGCCGATCTTCGGCGGCAGCGTGGTCGTGCAGTCCAAGGTCGCGACCGGCACCCCGATCATCACGGTCCGTGCCAACAGCACGGCGCCGTCCGAGGCCCCCGCGTCCGGCACCGTGGAGCAGGTCACCGCGACCTTCTCCGACGCCGACAAGGGCGCCAAGGTCGTCGAGTCCGTCGTCGAGGACAAGGGCGGCCGCCCCGACCTCGGTGACGCCTCCATCGTCGTCTCCGGCGGTCGTGGTGTCGGCAACGCCGAGAACTTCTCCATCGTCGAGAAGCTCGCTGACACCCTCGGCGCGGCCGTGGGCGCCTCGCGCGCCGCGACCGACGCCGGCTGGTACCCGCACCAGAACCAGGTCGGCCAGACCGGTCGCACCGTCTCGCCGCAGCTCTACATCGCGGTGGGCATCTCCGGCGCCATCCAGCACCGCGCCGGCATGCAGACCAGCAAGACGATCGTCGCCATCAACAAGGACCCCGAGGCGCCGATCTTCGAGCTCGCCGACTTCGGCCTGGTCGGTGACCTGTTCACCGTCGTGCCGCAGCTGACCGAGGAGATCACCAAGCGCAAGGGCTAGTCCCTGACGCGTCCGACGGCCCGGCCTCCCCGCAAGGGGACGCCGGGCCGTCGTCCGTCCGGGTGGGCTGCAGACGTGGCACTACCCCGCTCAAATCGCGGGCGCGCGAGCGTCCGAGGCCGCGACTCGAGCGGGGTAGTGAGTGAGGGCCGGACCGCGGCGCTCCCTAGACTCCGAGCCCATGGCCGCCTCCTGGGACCGACGTCCACCCGCGCAGCTCACCAAGACCCGGGAAGCGGCGGTCAGGACGCAGGTCGTGGACGCGGTCGCGCCGTTCTCGCCGTTCTGGCGGGGTCGTCTGAAGGCGCTCGGCCGCACCGGCTCCTCGGTCGCCAGCCTGTCCGGCCTGGCCTCGTTGCCGGCCGCCGGCGAGCGGGACCTCTGCCCCGACGGCGACCCCGCCGGCGCCGCGGGTCTGGTGCTGCAGGCCAGCGAGTCCGGCTACGCGCTGCACGCCGAGGGGCCGCGCCTGCGCAAGGCGCTCAGTCGGCGGCTCGCCGCACCCGGCTCCTACCGGGCCATCGTCGAGAGCGACACCCGACCGACGTCGTACGTCTGGGCGGGCCTGGGCCTCCGCTTCCCGGTGGCGAGCACCCGAAGCGACCTCGACGTCGTCGCCCGGGCCGGAGCCCGGCTGTGGCAGGTGCTCGGGCTGACCCGGGCCGACGTCGTCGTGAGCGCGCTGCCCACCCTGCCGACCGCGACGGTGCAGGCGCTGCAGCTCGGCGCGCTCGGCGCGGGGTCGCCGCTGCTGGCGCCCGGCCCGCGCCGCGAGCAGGTCGCCGCGGCCCTGTCGCTCGTGCCCGCGACGGTCCTGGTCGTGCCGGCGAGCGGCGGCGCCGACCTCGTGGAGGCGCTCGCGGAGGGCGAGGCCGCCCTGTCCGCGCTGACGACGGTGCTCGTGGCGGGCGCGCCCTACGAGGACGAGCGGGCCGAGCTGCGCCAGGTGCTCGACGACGCCGGGCTCGGCAAGGTCGTGCTGCTGGCCGTGCACGTGCCGGACGGGCACCGGCTGGCCTGGGGCGAGTGCCGCGCGTCGGCGGGCACCACAGGCCTGCACACCTACCCCGACCTCGACGTCGTCGAGCTGGTCGACCCCGACACCGGCGAGCAGGGCAGCGGTGCGGGCGAGGTCGTCGTCACCCAGCTGGGCATGCGGGGGAGCGCGCTGCTGCGCTGGCGGACCGGCGACCTCGCGGAGTCGGTGGCGACGAGCGCGTGCCCGAGCTGCGGCCGGACGGTGCCGCGCGTCATCGGCCTGCGCCGGGCGGCGCTCGTCCCCGAGCTCGCGCTGCGCACGGGCTCGACGGCTGTCGACCTGCGAGCCGTGGCGTCGGCGGCCGGGGGTCGCCCCGACGTCGCCGACTGGCGGGTCGTGGTCGGGCGCAGCGCCCGGGACGACGCCGACGAGCTGCTGCTGCACGTCCTGCCGGCCGACGGCGTCGACGAGGCCGAGGTGGCCGTCGGCGTCGCGCGTGACGTGCGGGTGGCGTGCGGGCTGCTGCCGACACAGGTCGTGGTCGGCGAGCTCCCCGCGGGCTCCGGGCTCAGCCGGCGCATCCTCGGCTGAGCCGGGACCGCCGCGCGCGGCTACTCTCGTCGCCGTGGCCTACCTCGACCATGCGGCCTCGACGCCCATGCTGCCCGAGGCCGTCGACACGATGACCGCCGCGCTGCGCGACGCGCTGGGGACCAGCGGCAACGCGTCCTCCCTGCACACGTCGGGACGGCGCGCGCGCCGGACCGTCGAGGAGTCGCGCGAGCGGCTGGCCGCAGCCCTGGGCGCGCGCCCCTCCGAGGTCGTCTTCACCGGCAGCGGCACCGAGAGCGACAACCTCGCGGTCAAGGGGATCTGGTGGGCGCGGCACGCGCAGGACCCGCGCCGTCGCCGGATCCTCGCCAGCGCCGTCGAGCACCACGCCGTGCTCGACGCCGTCGAGTGGCTCGTCGGGCACGAGGGCGCCACCGTGGAGTGGCTCGAGGTCGACGTCACCGGCCGGGTCGACCCGGAGGTGCTGCGCGCCGCGATCGACCGCGATCCCGACGACGTCGCGCTGGTGACGGTCATGTGGGCCAACAACGAGGTCGGCACGATCCAGCCGGTGCGCGCCCTGGCCGACGTCGCCCACGAGCGCGGCATCCCCTTCCACAGCGACGCGGTGCAGGCCGTCGGCCAGCTGCCGGTCGACTGGGCGAGCAGCGGCGTCGACGCGCTCACCCTGACCGGGCACAAGCTCGGCGGCCCGCTGGGGGTGGGCGCGCTGGTGCTCGGACGCGACGTGACGTGCGTGCCGCTGCTGCACGGCGGCGGGCAGGAGCGCGACGTCCGCTCGGGCACGGTCGACACCCCGTCCGTGGCGGGCTTCGCGGCGGCCGCCGCCGTCGCCGTCGAGCGGCAGCCGGAGCACCACAGCCGGCTCTCCGCGCTGCGCGACGACCTGGTCGCCCGGGTCGGCGAGGCGCTTCCGGACGCCGTCCTCAACGGCCCGACGGGCGCCGACCGGCTGCCGGGCAACGCCCACTTCTCCTTCCCCGGCTGCGAGGGCGACTCGCTGCTGCTCCTGCTCGACGCGCGCGGCGTGGAGGTGTCCACCGGCTCGGCCTGCTCCGCCGGGGTCGCCCGCCCGTCGCACGTGCTGCTCGCCATGGGCGCGAAGGAGGACGACGCCCGGTCGTCTCTGCGCTTCTCGCTCGGGCACACGAGCACGACTGCCGACGTCGACGCGCTGCTCGACGCGCTGCCCGCCGTGGTCGACCGCGCCCGCCGCGCCGGCTGGAGATGAGGCTCCTCGCCGCGCTGTCCGGTGGCGTGGACTCCGCGGTGGCCGCGGCGCTCGCCGTCGAGGCGGGCCACGACGTCACCGGTGTGCACCTCGCCCTGTCGTCGTCGCCGGCCACCCTGCGGTCGGGCTCCCGCGGCTGCTGCTCCAAGGAGGACGCCCGCGACGCCGGTCGCGTCGCCGACGTGCTCGGGATCCCCTTCTACGTCTGGGATCTCGCCGACCGCTTCCGCGAGGACGTCATCGACGACTTCGTCGCGGAGTACGCCGCGGGGCGCACCCCGAACCCCTGCCTTCGCTGCAACGAGCGCATCAAGTTCGCCGCGGTGCTGGACCGCGCCCTGGCGCTCGGCTTCGACGCGGTGGTCACCGGTCATCACGCCCGGCTGGTGGACGGCGTGCTGCGGCGGTCGGTCGACCTGGCGAAGGACCAGTCGTACGTCCTCGCGGTCCTGACCCCCGCCCAGCTCGCGTCGACGGTGCTGCCGCTGGGCGAGCTCACCAAGGACGAGGTGCGGCGGCAGGCCGCCGAGCGCGGGCTGGCCGTCGCCGACAAGCCCGACAGCTCCGACATCTGCTTCGTCGCCGACGGCGACACAGCGGGGTTCCTGCGCGACCGGCTCGGGTCGCAGCCCGGTCCGGTCGTCGACGCGCTCACCGGTGCGGTCGTCGGGCGGCACGACGGCGCCTACGCCTACACCGTCGGACAGCGCCGCGGGCTGGGGCTGTCGGTGCCGGCGGCCGACGGGAAGCCGCGCTACGTGCTGTCGGTCGAGCCGGTCTCGCGCACGGTCACCGTCGGCCCGGGCGCGGCGCTCGACGTCTCCGTCCTGCGCTGCGAGCGACCGCGGTGGCTCGACCTGCGCCCGCTGCCGCTGGAGTGCGGTGTCCAGCTGCGGGCGCACGGCGCGCTGCACGAGTGCGTCGTACGCCCCTCCGCCGACGGCTGGGAGGTCACCCTGACGGAGCCCGCCCGCGGCGTCGCCCCCGGGCAGGCGGCGGTGCTCTACGACGGCGACCGCGTCGTCGGCAGCGCCACCCTCGCCTGAGCGTGCACCCGCACTAGGCTCGCCCGCATGGCCGACGACGACGTGCAGCTCACCGACCTCGAGGTCATCCAGCGCTACAGCCTCGCCGTGCGGGGCGCGTCCGCCTCGCGCAGTGAGGTCATCGCCGCGCTGCAGGCCGACCTCGACTGGCTCAAGGGCGGCCGCCGGGCGGCGCCCGCGAAGGCCGCCGCGAAGGCTCCCGCCAAGGCAGTCAAGCGCGCGCCCGCCAAGCGGACCGCCGCCAAGGGTTGACCGCCACCTGGTCCGGCACGGCCTACGCCGCGACCGGCATCGGGAGCCTGCCCGGCACCGACCCGGTCGAGGCCGTACGCCTGGTCCTCGGGACGCTTCCCGACCTGCCCTTCCTGCCCGAGCTGCCGGCGCGCGGACCGCACGGAGACCTGGCCGGGCGCAGCGCAGCGCTGCTCGCGGACCTGCCCGTCGACCTCCAGCCGGCCGGCTGGCGGCTCACCTCTGGACGCTCGCGTGACGCGGCCCGCGCCCGCGACCTGCTGTCCTACGACCTCGACGCCCTGCAGGAGGCGGCGGACAGCCCGCCGGCGCTGAAGGTCCAGTGCGCCGGGCCGTGGACGCTCGCGGCGCTGCTCGAGCTCCCGCGCGGCGACCGCGTGCTCGCCGACCCCGGCGCCGTCGACGACCTGGCGCAGTCGCTCGCCGAGGGGCTGGCCCGGCACCTCGCCGACCTCGCGAGCCGGCTGCCCGGCACCCGCCTCGTGCTGCAGCTCGACGAGCCGAGCCTGCCGGCCGTCCTCGCGGGTGGCATCCCGACGGCCAGCGGCTTCGGCCGGCTGCGTTCTCCTTCGACCGACCGCGCTCGCGCGATCCTCGCGACCGTCCTGCGGCAGGACGTGTCCGACACCGTCGTCCACTGCTGCGCGCCGCAGGTCCCGGTCGAGCTGATCCGCAGGGCGGGTGCCGGCGCGGTCAGCCTCGACGCCACCCTGCTCACCCCGCGCGACGACGACGCCCTGGGCGAGGCGGTGGAGGGCGGCACCGGCCTGCTGCTGGGCGTCGTGCCCGCGCTCGACGCGCGGCTGGACCTCCGCGCGGGCACCGGCACCGTCGAGCAGCTGTGGCGACGGCTCGGCCAGCAGCCCGAGGCGCTGCCCGCGAGCGTCGTCGTCACGCCCACCTGCGGGATGGCAGGGGCCACGCCGGGGCACGCCCGGCGAGCGCTGGAGGCGAGCGCGGAGATCGCCCGACGTCTGGGGGAGCAGCAGTGAGCGAGGTCGTCGACGGGGTGCCCGTCGAGGTGCGGGAGCGGCACGGGGAGCTGTCGCGGTCGGTGGAGGAGAACGCCTTCCGCTACTACGTCCTCGACGCGCCGACGCTGTCCGACGCGGAGTACGACGCGCAGCTGCGGGAGCTCGAGTCGATCGAGGAGCAGCACCCGTCGCTGCGCACGCCGGACTCGCCGACGCAGAAGGTGATGGGCAGGGTCTCGACCGACTTCACGCCGGTCGACCACCTCGAGCGGCTGATGAGCCTGGGCAACGTCTTCACCGAGGACGAGCTGCGCGAGTGGGCGGCGCGGGCCCGCAAGGAGGCCCCGGCGGCGCGCTGGCTGTGCGAGCTGAAGATCGACGGCCTCGCCGTCGCGCTCGTCTACCGGGACGGCCGGCTGGTGCGTGGCGCGACCCGTGGCGACGGCCGGACGGGGGAGGACATCACCCCGAACGTCCGCACGCTGCGGCAGGTCCCGGCGGTGCTGACGGGGAACGACGTGCCGCCGCTGCTCGAGGTCCGCGGCGAGGTCTTCATCGCCACGTCGGACTTCGCGCTCATCAACGAGGGGCTCGTCGCGGCGGGCAAGGCGCCGTTCGCGAACCCGCGCAACGCCGCCGCGGGCAGCCTGCGCCAGAAGGACCCGCGCGTCACGGCCTCCCGTCCGCTGTCGCTGACCCTGCACGGGGTCGGGGCGCGTGAGGGCTGGGAGCCCGAGAGCCTGAGCGCGGCGTACGCCCAGCTCGCGCAGTGGGGGCTGCCGGTCTCGACGCACGCCGAGGTCTTCGACGACCTCGACGGCGTGCTCGGCTTCATCGCGCGCTGGGGCGAGCACCGGCACGACGTCGAGCACGACATCGACGGCGTGGTCGTGAAGGTCGACCAGGTCGCGCTGCAGCGCCGGCTCGGCGCGACCAGCAGCGCACCGCGGTGGGCGATCGCGCACAAGTACCCGCCGGAGGAGGCGGTCACCGAGCTGCTCGGCATCGTCGTCAGCGTCGGCCGCACCGGTCGCGCCACGCCGTTCGCCCAGCTCGCGCCGGTGCAGGTCGGCGGCGTCACCGTGCAGAACGCCACGCTCCACAACCGGGACGAGGTGCACCGCAAGGACGTGCGCGTGGGCGACCGCGTGGTCGTGCGGCGCGCCGGCGACGTCATCCCCGAGGTGCTCGCACCGGTCGACCCGGAGCGCGAGGGCCGCGGCGAGCCGTGGGTCATGCCGACCGAGTGCCCGGAGTGCGGGACCCCGCTGCGGCAGATGCGCGAGGGCGACAAGGACCTGCGCTGCCCGAACGCCCGCTCCTGCCCGGCGCAGCTGCGCGAGCGGGTGTTCTCGATGGCCAGCCGGTCCGCGCTCGACATCGAGGGCCTGGGCTACGAGGCGGCGCGCAGCCTCACCGAGCAGGGCCTGGTCGAGGACGAGGGCGACGTGCTGCTGCTCGACGAGAAGGCGCTCGAGGGCAGCGACTTCTACACGACCAAGGACGGGAAGCTGTCGGCCGCTGCCCGGCAGCTGCTGGCGTCGCTCGAGGCGGTCCGCACGCGGCCGCTGTGGCGCTGGCTGGTCGCCATGTCGATCCGCCACGTCGGTGCCCCCACCGCCCGCGACCTGGCCCGCCACTTCGGCTCGCTCGAGCGGATCGAGGCGGCCTCCGTCGAGGAGCTCGCCTCCGTCGAGGGCGTGGGTCCGATCGTCGCGCAGGCCGTCGTCGACTGGTTCGCCGTCGACTGGCACCGCGGCATCGTCGACAAGTGGCGGCAGGCCGGCGCCGTGCTCGCCGACACCACGTCGGACGAGGGCCCCCGACCGCTCGAGGGCATCAGCGTGGTGGTCACCGGGACGCTGTCGTCGTACAGCCGCGACGGCGCCACCGAGGCCGTGCAGGCCCTCGGCGGCAAGGTGACCGGCAGCGTGAGCAAGAAGACCGACTTCGTCGTGGTCGGCGCCGACCCCGGCGCCAGCAAGTACGAGAAGGCGGTCAAGCTCGGCGTCCCGATGCTCGACGACGCCGGTCTCGCGGCGCTGCTCGAGCACGGCCCCGACGCCGCCCGTGAGCTCGCGGTCACACCTGAGTGATCCACGCGCATCTTGAGGTCGTTCTCTCGCGGGATTCCACCTCAGATTGCGCGTGGATCACGCGGATTCTCAGGCGCTGACTGCAGCCGAGACCGTCGCGACGATGCCGGCGAGGTGACCGAGCCGCAGCACCTCGGAGCCGCGGAACCGCGGCCCGCCCGGACGACCGACCAGCACCACCCGGTCCGGGGAGCCGACCGGCGCAGCGACCAGCTCCGTGCCCAGCGCCTCCCAGCGCTCCGGCACCCAGTCCGCCTCCGGCTCGAGCCGCTGCGCCGCCGCCAGCGGCAGCCACGGGAGCGGCACCTGCGCCAGCTCAGGCGCTCCCGCGCTCGCCTGCAGCACCGTGGGGCCCGCCTCCAGCAGGACCGCCCAGCCGGCTCGGAAGACCCCCGGCGCGTGCTCGACCAGGATGGCCGCGGCCTGCCCGGGATCGGCCGCGAGCAGGTCCACCAGCTCCAGGTCGCGATGCAGGTCGGACGCGCCGTAGTACGGCCGCAGCGACTCGACCACGACTCCCGGTACCGACTGCGCGCTGGTGATGAGCGTGTCGGCCATGCCGCCCGGCGGGAGGGCGACGACGAGGTCGTCCACGGCCCCGTCGGGACCGCGCTCGACGACGTCGAGCGACAGGATGTCACCGCCCACCTCGCCGAGCGCTGTCGCGACCGCGCCGAGCATGCCTGGACGGTCGGGCAGCACCACGCGGAGCAGGTAGGACATCGGGTCTCCTCCCGTCACCGGGCACTCTGACCGGCGCACGTTGCCGGGGCGTTGCGCGGCCGTCTCCGGCAGGCAAACCCCGACCGCGCACCGACCCTAGACTCGCTTCGTCCCCGAACGTCCCTGCCGAGGAGCCGCATGCCCGAGATCACCCGCGAGGAGGTCGCGCACCTCGCGCGGCTGTCGCGGCTGGCGCTGGACGACACCGAGCTCGACGGCCTCGCCGCGCAGCTCGACGTCATCCTCGGCGCAGTCGCGCAGATCTCGGAGGTCACCGATGCCGCCGACGTCCCGCCGACGACGCACGCCGTCCCGGTCGAGAACGTGCACCGGCCCGATGTCGTGACGCCGTCGCTGCCGCGCGAGGACGTGCTCGCCGGCGCGCCTGCGACGGAGGACGGCCGCTTCCGGGTGCCCCAGATCCTCGGGGACGAGGAATGATGCACCCTCCGACGTCGCTCGCTGACGCTCACGACGCCGCGGGGACCCCGCGATGACGGACCTCACCCGGCTGACCGCCGTCGAGACCGCTGCGGCCATCGCGTCGAAGGACGTCAGCGCCGTCGAGGTCGCGCAGGCGCACCTGGACCGCATCGCTGCCGTCGACGGCGCGGTGCATGCCTTCCTGCACGTCGACACCGAGGGCGCGCTCGCGCAGGCGAAGCGCGTCGACGCGGGCGAGGTGAGCGGGCCTCTCGCCGGCGTGCCGCTCGGCCTCAAGGACGTCATCGTCACCAAGGGCGTGCCCACGACCGTCGGCTCGCGCATCCTCGAGGGCTGGATCCCGCCGTACGACGCGACGGTCACCGAGCGGCTGCGCGCCGCCGGCGTCGTGGTCCTCGGCAAGACGAACATGGACGAGTTCGCGATGGGCTCCTCCACCGAGCACAGCGCGTACGGCCCGACCTCCAACCCGTGGGACCTCACCCGGATCCCGGGCGGCTCCGGCGGCGGCTCGGCCGCGGCCGTCGCGGCGTACGAAGCACCGCTCGCCATCGGCACCGACACCGGCGGGTCGATCCGCCAGCCCGCGGCCGTCACCGGCACGGTCGGCGTCAAGCCGACCTACGGCGGCGTCTCCCGCTACGGGCTGGTCGCGTTCTCCAGCAGCCTCGACCAGGCCGGCCCGTGCGCGCGCACCGTCCTCGACGCCGCGCTGCTGCACGAGGCGATCGGCGGCCACGACCCGCGCGACTCGACGTCCATCGACGCACCCGTGCCGCCGGTCGTCGAGGCCGCGCGCAAGAAGGACGTGAAGGGCCTCCGCGTGGCCGTCGTCAAAGAGCTCACCGGCGAGGGCTACGAGGCGGGGGTCCAGGAGCGCTTCGACGAGGCCGTCGCCCTGCTCCAGGAGCTCGGCGCGACGGTGACCGAGGTCAGCTGCCCGCACTTCGCCTACGCGCTGCCCGCCTACTACCTGATCGCGCCGAGCGAGGCGTCGAGCAACCTGGCGCGCTTCGACAGCGTGCGCTACGGCCTGCGCGTCGGCGACGACGGCGTGAACAGCCTCGAGGACGTCATGTCCGCCACCCGGGCAGCGGGCTTCGGCGCGGAGGTCAAGCGCCGGATCATCCTCGGCACGTACGCCCTCTCGAGCGGCTACTACGACGCCTACTACGGCCAGGCGCAGAAGGTGCGCACCCTCATCACGCGCGACTTCCAGTCCGCGTTCGAGTCCGCCGACGTGCTCATCTCGCCGGCCTCACCCGGCGTCGCCTTCCCGCTCGGCGCGAAGCTCGACGACCCGCTCGCGATGTACCGGCAGGACCTCGCCACGATCCCGAGCAACCTCTACGGCGGTCCCGCGATGTCCCTGCCGGTCGGCCTGTCCGAGGGTCTTCCGGTCGGGCTGCAGGTCATGGCGCCGACGATGCGCGACGAGCTGCTCTACCAGGTGGGCGGCGCCCTCGAGGCCGCCCTGCACGACCGATGGGGCGGGCCACTGCTCGCGTCCGCACCCGAGCTGGAGGTCTGAACATGTCGCTCTTCAAGGTCAGCGTGGAGAAGGTCGTGCACGCGACCCCCGAGGCCGTCTTCGACCTGCTCGCGAGCCCGCGCCGGCACAGCGAGCTCGACGGCTCGGGCACGGTCAAGGACGTCGTCGACGGTCCCGAGCGACTGACGCAGGGTGCTGTCTTCGGCATGAACATGCACATGGGCGGGCCGTACCAGATGACCAACACGGTCGTGGAGTTCGAGGAGAACCGGCGCATCGCGTGGCAGCCGCGGCCGACCAACGCGATCGCGAGCAAGCTCGTCGGCGGGCGCATCTGGCGCTACGAGCTCGAGCCGGTCGAGGGCGGCACCCGCGTCCGCGAGACCTGGGACATCAGTCAGGAGCGCATCCCGCCGCTGGTGTGGCCCTACCGCTTCAAGGTCCGCAGCGACCTGGCCAGGACGCTCGACCAGCTGGAGAAGCACGTCTCCTAGGTTCATGGGATGGCCGACCGCGGGTGGACCTTCCTCACCAACCACGCGCACGTCCTGCTCGCACTGACCCGCTCGCCCGATGCGCGGGTGAAGGACGTCGCCGAGCAGGTCGGCATCAGCGAGCGCATGGTCCATCTCGTCCTGAAGGACCTCGACGAGGCTGGGTACCTCGCCCGCCGACGGATCGGCCGACGCACCGCCTACGACGTGATCGGTGGGCCGCTGCGTCATCCGATGGAGCAGGAGCACCAGGTCGGCGAGCTGCTGGCCGTGCTGAGTGACGAAGGCCACAGCTCGCGCGACGGGTGAAACTAATTTCCTGCAATATCTTGCAGGTGTTTTCATCGTCTGCCCCTGGAGTACCCCGTGCTTGCTGGAACCCGCCTGCTCGTGACCGGAGTGGTCACTCCCGACTCGATCGCCTTCGCCGTCGCCCGGCGGGCCCAGGAGCTCGGGGCGGAGGTGCTCCTGACGGCGCTCCCGCGGGTGCGTGAGCTGGCCGTGCAGGCGGCGGCCGAGCTCCCCAGGAGCGCGGCGGTGGTGGACGTCGACCTGACCTCCGCGGAGGACCTGGCCGCCCTGACCGCCGACGTCCGCGAGCGCTTCGGCGCGCTCGACGGCGCGCTGCACGCCGTCGCCTTCGCGCCCAAGGGGGCGCTGGCGTCGTTTCTGGACGCCCCTGCCGGTGACGTGGAGGTGGCCTTCCGCACCAGCGTGCACACCTACGCCTCGCTGGCCCGGGTGCTGCGCGATCTGGCGCCGCCCACCGGCGGCAGCCTGGTCGGCCTGCACTTCGAGGCCTCCCGCGCCTGGCCGGTCTACGAGTGGATGGGCGTGTGCAAGGCCGCGCTCGTGGCGGCGAACCAGTACGTCGCGCGGGACCTCGGCGCCACCGGCTCACGCGACAACCTGGTCGCCGCCGGCCCGCTGCACACCCGTGCCGCCGGCGGCATCGACGGCTTCGAGGAGCTGCTGCGCTCCTGGCGCGAGTCGGCGCCTCTGCCGTGGGACCCGCACGACGCGGGGCCGGTGGCCGACGCGGTGTGCTTCCTGCTGTCGCCCGCGGCGCGTGCCATCACCGGCACCGTGCTGCAGGTCGACGCCGGACACGCGGCGATCGCAGCTCCGCTGCGCCACGAGCAGGCCTGACGTGCAGGCGGTGCTCGACGGCCTGAGCACCCTCACCTCCCCGGCCGTCCTCGCCTTCCTGCTGGGCGTCGGTGCGGCGCTGCTGCGCTCGGACCTCAAGCTGCCGGACCAGGTGCACGGCTTCTTGTCCTTCTACCTGCTGCTGGCCATCGGGCTCAAGGGCGGGGTCGGGCTGCGCGACGCCGACGCGGGTGACCTCGCTCTGCCCGTGCTCGCCACGCTCGCGCTCGGCGTGGTCACTCCGCTGATCGCGTTCGCAGCGCTGCGGGGGCTGACCCGGCTGGAGCGGGTCGACCGGGCGGCGGTCGCCTCCCACTACGGCTCCACGTCCCTGGTCACGTTCACCGCCGCCGTCGCGGCCCTGGATGCGGCGCGGGTCTCGTCAGAGGGCTACATGGCCACGCTGCTCGCCGTCCTCGAGGTCCCGGGCATCGTGGTCGGGCTCCTGCTCGCCGGGCGGCACGCGACGGCAGCCGGTGGCGGCGACCGCGGCGGGGCGATCCGCGAGATCCTGACCGGCAAGAGCATCGTGCTGCTGGTCGGCGGTCTCGGGATCGGGGCGGCGACCGGCGCGAGCGGCTACGTCGCGATCGAGCCGGTCTTCGGCGGCTTGTTCCAGGGCGTGCTCGTCCTGTTCCTGCTCGACCTGGGCGTCATGGCCGGCCACCGGCTGCGCGACCTGCCCCAGGCCGGGCCGGGGCTCGTCCTGGTCGCGCTGCTGCTGCCTGTGCTGAACGGCACCCTCGGGGTCCTCGCGGGTGCGGCGGCCGGGCTGAGCATCGGTGGGGCCGCGCTGCTCGGAGTGCTCGCGGGCAGCGCCTCGTACATCGCGGCGCCCGCGGCGGTGCGTCTCGCGCTGCCTGCAGCAAACCCCGCGTACTACCTCACCGCGAGCCTCGGGATCACCTTCCCCTTCAACCTGGTCTTCGGGATCCCGCTGTTCCTGGCCGTCTCCCGCGCCGTGGCCTGAGCCTGCACGACCCCATTACGCTCACGGCCATGACCATCGCCGCTCCGTCCTCCGTGCCGGCCGAGTCGGTCCCGTACGCCGAGGCGCTCGAGGAGTTCGAGCCGGTCATCGGCCTCGAGACCCACGTCGAGCTCGGCACCGCCAGCAAGATGTTCTGCGGCTGCGCCACGGAGTTCGGTGCGGAGCCGAACACCCAGGTCTGCCCGGTCTGCCTCGGTCTGCCGGGCGCGCTGCCGGTCGTGAACGCGATGGCGATCGAGTCGACGATCCGGATCGGCCTGGCGCTGCACTGCGACATCGCGACGTGGTGCCGCTTCGCGCGCAAGAACTACTTCTACCCGGACATGCCGAAGAACTTCCAGACGTCGCAGTACGACGAGCCGCTCTGCACCGACGGCTACCTCGACGTCGAGGTGCGGGGGGAGACGGTCCGGATCCCGATCGAGCGGGTGCACCTCGAGGAGGACACCGGCAAGACGCTGCACGTCGGCGGCTCGACCGGCCGCATCCACGGCGCCTCGCACTCCCTCGTCGACTACAACCGCGCCGGCATCCCGCTGGTGGAGATCGTCACCAAGCCCGTCGTCGGCACCGGCAACCTGCCGGCTGAGGTCGCCAAGGCCTACGTCACCGAGCTGCGTGACGTGCTTCGGGGGCTCGGCGTCTCCGACGTGCGCATGGAGCAGGGCTCGCTGCGCTGCGACGTCAACGTCTCGCTGAACAAGCCCGGCGAGGAGTGGGGCACCCGCTCGGAGACCAAGAACGTCAACTCGCTGCGCTCGGTCGAGCGCGCGGTGCGCTCCGAGGTCGAGCGGCAGGCCGCGCGGCTGCGCGCGGGGGAGCGGATCGTCCAGGAGACGCGCCACTTCCACGAGGACACCGGCATGTCCACGTCCGGTCGCTCCAAGGAGGAGGCGACCGACTACCGCTACTTCCCCGAGCCCGACCTCGTCCCGGTCGCACCCGACCCCGCATGGGTCGCGGAGCTGAAGGCCGCGCTCCCCGAGGCGCCGTCCGTACGCCGGCGGAAGCTGACCACGGAGCTGGGCCTGTCGGACCTCGACAGCCAGGCGATGGTCAACGCCGGTGTGCTCGACGTCGTCCTCGCGACCGTCGAGGCGGGTGCGCCCGCGGCCGAGGCGCGCAACTGGTGGCTCGGCCACCTCGCCCAGGCCGCCAACTCCCGGGGCGTCGACGCCGCCGAGCTGCCCATCGAGCCGGCCGCCGTGGCCCGCGTCGTCGAGCTGGTCGCCGAGGGGAAGCTCACCGCCGGTCTCGCCCGGCAGGTCGTCGACGGCGTGCTCGCCGGCGAGGGCTCGCCCGACCAGGTCGTCGAGGCCCGCGGGCTCGCGGTGGTGTCGGACGAGGGCGCGCTCGCGGAGGCGGTCGACGCCGCCATCGAGGCGCAGCCCGACACCGCCGCCAAGATCCGGGGCGGCAAGGTGCAGGCGATCGGTGCGCTCGTCGGCGCGGTCATGAAGGCGACGCGGGGTCAGGCGGACGCCGCGGTCGTGCGCCGCCTGCTGCTCGAGCGCCTCGGCGTCACCGAGTAGCCGGCTCTTCCCCGACGATCTTCGTCTTGTTGTGGTCCTCCACGCGGGGGGCCCCCGCAACAAGACGAAGATCGTCGGGAGCATGGCGCAGGGACTCGCGGTGCCGGCGGCGCGCCAGCAGGATCGCGTTCAGCTCGGCCCCGGCCAGCAGGGCCACGCAGAGCAGGTAGAACCAGCTCATCAGGATCAGCCCGCCACCGAGCGCGCCGAAGATCGGTGACGCCGAGACCGCCGTCTCGAGGTAGAGGTTCAGGCCGTACGACGCGAGCAGCCACAGCAGCGCGGTCAGCAGGCCGCCGGGCAGGTCGTAGCGCCACCGCTCGCGCCGCGCGGGAGTGAGGTGCTGCATGGTCGTCGCCCACAGGACCAGCGACACGAAGGCCAGCGGCCAGCGGGCGTAGGACCACACGACGGAGTACTCCGCGTCCAGCCCGACCCCCGCGACGACGTCCTCAGCGCGTCCGAAGAGCGGGCCGATGACCAGCAGCGTGACGGCGAGCGCGCCGGTGAGCACGGTGCCCACGCCGAGCAGCAGGCCGAGCCAGCGCCGCCGCCACCAGCCGCGCGTCTCGGGCACGTCGTAGCAGATGTTCACGGTGTTGATGAGCGTCGAGAAGGCGGTCGACAGCGACAGCAGCGCCAGCACCGACGCGATGGTCAGCGCGTTGCCGCTGCTGTCGAACAGGTCGCGCACGGTGTCGATCGCGGGCGACGCCGTGTCGGTGAGCAGCTCGTCGAGGAAGGTGAGCACGCCGTCCTCGACGCGCTGGGCGTTCCAGCGGCCGATGATGACGCGCAGCTGCCCGAGGACCGCCGCGGCGAACAGCAGCGCGGGGAAGAGCGTGAGCACCGCGAAGAAGGCGGTCTCGGCGGCCAGCCCGAGCAGCCGGTCGCGGTCCGCCTTGTGGATCACCTCGACGAGGGTGCGGACGAACCAGCGCACGGGGTCGCCCGCGGGGGTGCGCGCCGCCTCCTGCGCGGTCACGGCAGCGCGCAGCTCGCTGGACTGCCGGCTCACCACCGAGGTGGGGACCAGCGGCTCCGGACGGCGGCGGCTCACCCGACCATGGTGGCCGATGCGCCGCTCGGCCGCTGCTACCTCGGTGCGAGTCGCAGGATCCGGTCGTCGTCCGCGGACGGCGCGCCGCGTCCGTCGCGGTTGCTCGTCATCACCCACAGCGAGCCGTCCGGCGCGCGCTCCGCGGTGCGCAGCCGGCCGTAGACGCCCTCGAAGAACGCGGTCGGGCGACCCGGGTCGGCCAGCGGCACCTGCCACAGCCGCTGGCCGCGCAGCGCCGCGACCCAGAGCACGTCGCCGACGACCGCGGCCCCGCTCGGCGACGCCTCGGAGGTCTCCCACGTCGTGATCGGCGCGAGGAACCGCCCGTCGCCGTCCCCCGCGCCCTCGACCTCCGGCCAGCCACCGTTGCTGCCCGGCTCGATCGCGTTGACCTCGTCGAAGCGGTTCTGCCCGAACTCGACGGAGTACGGCCGGCCGTCCGGGCCGAAGGCGATCCCCTGGACGTTGCGGTGCCCGCGGGAGAACACCACGGAGTCGGCGCCGGCGGGCGGCTCGCCGTCGAGCGTCATCCGCAGCACCTTGCCGCCGAGCGAGCCGGGGTCCTGCGAGAGCGACGTGTCCCCGGCGTCGCCGGTGCCGGCCCACAGGTGGCCGTCCGGTCCGATCGCCAGCCGGCCGCCGTTGTGGACACTGCCCCTCGGGATCCCGGTGAGCACCGGCTCGACGTCGTCGGGAGCGCTGAGCGGGAAGCGCAGGATCCGGTTGTCGTCCGCGGTGGTGACGTAGACGTACACGGTGGCGCCGTCGGGCGTGACCGCCAGCCCGAGCAGCCCGCCCTCGCCGTCCGGCTCGGCCGCGGCGATCCGGGTGACCTCCACCGGATCTCCCCCTGCGGCAGGCACTCTCAGCACCCGGGCGGTGTCCCGCTCGGTGACGAGCGCGTCGCCGCCGGGCAGGAAGCCGAGCCCCCAGGGTGCTCGGAGCCCGGTCGCCAGCACCTCCGGAGACCCGGTGTCGAGGCCGCCGGAGGCTGCCGTGGCACGGCTGCTCGGCGCCGCCGACGACGCGGGCGTGGGGCTGGCAGCAGGGGAGGGGTCGTCGGCGCTGCAGGCCGTCCCGGCCGCCGCCAGCACGAGAGCTGCGGCGAGCAGCCGGATCACGGGACCGTCCTTCCGTCGCCGGTGGCGAGCACCTCGAGCGCGAGCAGGGCCAGCGACCACTCGACGAGGTCGTCGACCCGCTCCGTCGACCGTCCGGTCAGCGCCTCGAGGCGGCGCAGCCGGTTGAGCACCGTGTTGCGGTGGCAGTACAGCCGGCTGGCCGTCTGCCCGGCAGAGCCGCCGGTGTCCAGCCAGGTCCGCAGCGTGTCGAGCAGCTCGGTCCGGTGCTCGTGGCTCTCCAGGGCGAGCACCGGGCCGAGCGCCCGCGACACCAGGCGTGCGGCCAGGTCCGGGGCCGTGACGAGCAGCGCGGCCGGCAGCCGGGCGTCGAGCGCGGACACCGAGGCCAGGCCCGGCGGCAGCGCGCGCAGCGCGGTCTCGGCCAGGCGATGGGCGACGTCGACCTCGGCCAGCCCGGTTACGGGCGGGGAGACGCCCGCCCGCACGCCGCCGACCGACTCCAGTGCCGAGACGAGGTCGCCCGGCTCGGCTGTGCCGAGCGCGACGAGGGCGATCTCCCGGTCGGTCCGCGCCCGCCAGGCGGTGCGCAGCCCCCGCATCCGCAGCGCGTCCCCGACGCTGCGATGGGCCTCCACGTCCGCGACGACGGCCACCGCGTAGCGGCCGTGCTCGGGCAGGTCGAGCGCCGCGGCGGCCGCGGAGGCCACCGCCCGCTCGGTGCCGCGCCCATCGAGCAGCGCGTCCAGCAGCGCGTCGCGGCGCCGGTCCCCGCGCCGGGCGAGCTCGGCCTCGGTCCTGCGGTAGCTGTCGGCCACGGCGGACGAGAACGCGTCGACCAGCTCCCAGACCTCCGTCGCGGCGTCCACCAGCGGCTCCACCTCCCCGGACTGCCGGGCCTGGGAGACCAGCCCCTCCCAGATGACGCGGAAGCCGACCCGGTAGGCGTGCAGCACGGACTCGAGCGGCATGCCCTGCTCCGCCCGGTGCCGGCCGGTGGCGCGCGGTGCGTCGAACGGGTCCGTCCCCGCCGGCGTCCGGCCCGTGAGCACCTGCAGGATCCGCTCGAGGTTGTCGTGGCAGGAGCGGTGCAGCGCGTCGCGGGGCGTGCTGTCGGGTCCGGAGTAGCCGGGGTCCTCGTCGAGGATGGCCTCCACGAGCGTGTCGGTGAGCTCGTCCAGCCGCTCCAGCAGCGTCGTGCCGAAGCGGGCGACGACGGGTGACGACGTCGGAGCCAGCTGCCGGCCGTCGGTCATCGCGCGACCGTACGCCGCGGGCCGTCGGGTCGCGCGCCGGGCCGAGACGTGCACGATGCAGGGGTGAGACGACAGATCCTCGGACTGCTCCTCGTCGCGGCCGCCGTGCTCGGGCCCGCACCGGCGACCGCCCACGAGGCGGACCCGCGGATCGTGACGACGCTGGACCGCGTGCAGCCGGCGCTGCCCGCCGACGTCGTCGTGCAGGTGCAGGCGGGCATCGCAACCCAGCTCGTCGCCCGGAACCCGACCCCGACCGTGCTGGAGGTCGTCGGCTCCGACGGCCGGCCGTTCCTGCGGATCAGCCGGGCGGGGGTGGAGGCGGACGTCGCGGCCCGGGAGTTCTTCACCACGAGCAGCCCGACCGGGGCCGCGCCCTCGCGGTCGGACGGCGCGCAGCCGCGGTGGGTCCGCGTCAGCGACGGCGACTCCTGGGGCTGGTACGACCACCGCCTGCACCCGGAGCAGCTCCGCGCGCCGGAGGACCCCGAGCGGGAGGCCCGGCTGGGGGAGTGGGAGGTGCCGCTGCGCTACGGCGACGCGCCGGTCACCGTCGGCGGCGCCGTCGCGTTCCGGCCGCTGCTGGGCAGTCTCCAGGTGACCGCCGACCCGGCGCCGGCGGGGCTCACGGTGCAGGCCCTGCCCGGCCGGCTGCCCGGCCTGTTCCTGTCCGCGCAGCCCGGCGTCGAGGTGACCGTGCTCGGTCGCGACGGCGAGCCGTTCCTGCGCATCGCCGACACCGGCGTCGAGGTCAACCAGAGCAGCCGCACGCACGTGGAGGACCGTGCCGCCCGCGGGCAGGCCGCCGGGCCGCCCTCACCGACGCCGGACTTCCGGCTCGTGGCAGCGGGAGCGCGCACCTACACCTGGCTCGACGCGCGGCTGCGCTACCCCGCGGAGCTCCCGCCCGACGAGGTGCTGCGGGCCGACGGACCCACGGTCCTGGAGCGGTGGCGGGTGCCGGTGGAGCTGGACGGCCGGTCCCTGGCGCTCACCGGTGAGATCAGCTGGGTGCCGGAGGCCGCCGCCGCGGCCCGGGTCGGCGGGGTCGTGGACGCGCCCGACGACGGGTCCGTCGTGCCGTACGCCGTGGGCGGAGCGGGCGTGCTGGTGCTCGCGGGGGCCGTGCTCGGGCTGCGCAGGCGACGGGATGCACAGCGCCGCGGGTGAACCGCTGTGCACTCCCACACGAAACGGACAAGTGGCGCACGCGAGCGGGAGGATCGCCCTGCTGCGTCGTAGTAGGTACGTGACGTCCCCCGCGTCACCGGCCTGACCCCCCTGGAGGACCTGTGCGTCGTACCCCTGCCACCCTGCTGGCCCTCACGCTGATGACCACGGGAGCGCCCGCGGCGTTCCTGTCGGCCCCCGCCGCCGCCGTCGAGGCGGGCGACCCGTCGCTGACCGGCCGATTCAGCGCTCCCTTCGAGGAGGCCGGCGAGCGCTGCGTGACCACGGCCGACGGCGAGCAGCAGTGCAAGCCGGCTGCCGGCTCGGTGGTCGTGCTGCCGAACGGCAAGCTCGTCTACTGGGACGCGCTCGACAGCATCCAGGAGGCCCAGTTCAACGGGGTGGCGGAGTTCGGCCACCAGGCCCGCAACGACATGGCGCGGGTGCTCGACCTGCGCGGCGCGACGCCGACGTGGCAGAAGAGCGACCCCGACCCGGCGAGCAACCCCGACGGCCGCGAGGGCTCCTACAACCCCGGCGGGCTCTACAACGACGACGAGACCCGCAACGACGGCGACCTCTTCTGCTCCGATCAGGTCTTCCTCGCCGACGGCACCGTGCTCGACGTCGGCGGCACGCACTACTACCAGGAGCCCGGCATCCCGGGGCAGCCGACGTACGGCGTGGTCGAGCTCGAGGGGCTGACGAACAGCCGGCTCTACGACGCCGAGTCCAACACCTGGCGCGCGAGCGGTGAGATGACGTACGGCCGGTGGTACCCGTCGGTCATCACGCTGCCGGACAGCAAGGTCATGGCCTTCTCCGGCGTCACCAAGCTCATCAAGCCCGTCTACGCCGACCGCCCCGCCGACTCCGGGCGCAACGTCACGCAGTCCGAGGTCTACGACCCGAAGACCGGTCAGTGGACGGTCGACGGCGGCAGCAAGTCGCTGCCGCTCTACCCGCGGCTGCACCTGCTCCCGAACGGGAAGGTCTACTACGACGCCGGCGGCCAGACCTTCAACCCCGCAGGACAGGCGTACGACGAGGCCCTCTGGAACACCACTGCCACCTACGACCCGAAGACGCAGACCTGGACCGACCTCGGCCTGCCGGTCTTCGGTGACGCGCTCGTGGGCTTCCGTGGCTCGGCGTTCAGCCAGATGCTGCCGCTCAGGCCCAACGCCAAGGGCGACTACGACACCGTCGAGACGCTGTCCGCCGGTGGCGTCTACGGCGTCTCGCCCGGCACCTACGTGGGCACCGACACCTCGACGCTCAACCGCATCACCATCGGCCCGGACGGCACCGAGACCTTCACCAGCGAGGCCACCGGCACGCTGAACACCCCGCGCTGGTACTCCACCGGCGTCTCGCTGCCGACCGGTGAGGTCATCGCCTTCAGCGGTGCGGACCGCGACGAGGTCGTGGCTCCCGGCTCGGGCACGCCGATCACGACGCCCGAGATGTACGACCCCAAGACCAAGACGTGGACCCAGCTGGCCGACCAGGACCGCGGCCGGACCTACCACAACACCGCGACCCTGCTGCCCGACGGCCGCGTGCTCGTCGGCGGTCACGCGCCGATCATCACCGGCTACGCCAAGAGCACCGATGCGCTCGAGCAGGGGCTCGGCTTCTCGAACCCCAACCGCGACCCGTCGTTCGAGATCTTCTCCCCGCCGAACCTCTTCTACGGCCCGCGGCCGGTCATCACCGAGGTGAACCCGTCCGTGCAGCGGGGGCGCACGCTGACCGTCGAGACGCCTGACGCCAAGGACATCAGCTCCGTGGTCCTGGTGCGCAACACCGCGATGACCCACCTCGTCGACAGCGACCAGCGCACCGTGGTGCTGCCGGTCGTCAAGCGCAGCAAGGGCGCGGTGACCGTCGCGGTCACGGACAACGCCGCCGTGCTGCCGGACGGGCCGTACACCGTCTTCGCGAACAAGACCTACGCCAAGGGCGAGACGCCGTCCGTCGGACGCCAGGTCTTCGTCGGCGGTGTGCCGGCGCGCTTCGCCGACGACATCTCCCGCAACAACGCCGCGACCGTCGGGCAGGAGCTCGCGGCCCGCAAGGCGGCCTCCACGTCGCCGCGCGGCAAGGCCAAGGGCCGCTCCGACGGCAAGGGCGGGAACGGCGTCGAGGCTCCGGTGCAGGTCGCCGCGGCCCCGGTCGTGCGTCCGGTCGAGAGCGTCGCGGTGGACGCCGACCTGCGGGCGAGCAGCACGTCGCTGACCAGCCCGCTGCCGGTCGCCGCGCTGGCCCTCACCGGCCTGGTCGGCACCACACTGGTCCTGCGCCGGCGGAAGCTCGGGACGCGGTAGGTCTGCGGCCGATCAGCTCTGCTCGAGCCACGTGCGGTAGGCGACCATCCACTCGTCGACCGCGACCTGGACGCCGGCGGGCGGCGCGGCGTCCGCAGGCGCCACCTGGAGCAGGTCGACCGTGTCGCGCCCGTGCGCTGGTTCCAGAACGGGTCGTCTCCTGAGGTTGCTGCTCCGCTCGTCCCCGCGGGAGCGGCCCGGCGGGTCGGGTCATGGCCGTGCACATCCGCACATGCCGATGACAGCGCGTCCGACGCGGCCCGTGGGCGACCCCGAGGTCCGACTCGGATGATTCAGTCGGACTCTTCGCGAAGGCGCGGTTCTGTGCGGCGTTCTGGACGGATGCCGTGCTTGTCCGCGTAGAACGCGCGGACGACGTCCATGTCCTTCTTGATGTCTCCGGTGGGGTGGAAGCTCGGCCCGATCCCGAGGGTCCGCGTGGTGCCGTCAACGAACCCGAGGGTGATCGGCAGGCCGGTCTGCTGGGCGATCCGGTAGAAGCCCGGCTTCCAGTACTCACGCTTGTGACGCGTGCCTTCCGGGGCGATCGCGAGGAGGAAGGGCTCACCGCTCTGGGCTTCCGCGAGCAGGGCCCGGATCGTGGCCCCCGGGTTCTCGCGATCGAGCGGGATGCCGCCGGTGTTGCGCAGGACCCAGCCCACGGGACCCTTGAAGAAGGTGTGGCTGATCAGCGCTTGCGGTCGGGCGCCGTTCGCCCAGGCGATCAGGAGCATGGCGAGCCAGTCCCATTGGGACGTGTGCGGCGCGCCGACGAGGATCCCGCTGCTGGGCACATCGCCGGCGAGGCGCCACCTCGCGGTCCGCAGCATGCCGCGGGCGAGCACGCGTCGAACCCTCATCGTGTGAGCCACAGGGTGACGCTAACGCCGTGGGGGTCGCACGCGGACGGAGGGTCCGGCGTTCCAAGGCAGTGCTGATCCGGGGGCGACCACCCGCATGCGACCGCTAGCGAGCACCCGCTCATGCCGCCAGGCGCGCCTCTGCCGCGCCTCAGCTGCCCGCGTTCGGGTGGCGGCGCATCTCGTCGGCGAGGGCAGGTTGTCCTTCGCCAGCTGCGTGGTGATGGTGGTGCGCACCTCGGCAGGCTTGTTCTGGCTGAGCTTGGCTCTGGCCTCGAAGCGGTTGACGCGCAGTCGCAGCCCGGTCGTGCCTCTGGCAGCTCGTCGCGTCGCGGACTCGTCTTCGTGCAGGCTCCTGCCTCCCGGCCGGTGCTGCTCGAAGTGGTCGGTCAGCCGGGACAGGACGGCGTAGTTCTCGCCTTCGCTGAGGATCTCCGGAGTGCCGTACAAGTGTGCCGTCACGTGGTTCCAGGTCGGGACGAGGTCACCGGGCGGGTACCAGCTGGGCGAGACGTAGTCGTGCGGTCCTTGGATGATCACCAGCATCTGGTGCTGGCCGAGCTCGTGCAGCTCGTCGTCCGGACGCCCGAAGTGGCTGAGCACGGTGAGGGTCGCGGCGGCTTCGTCGAGCAGGACGGGGTAGTGCGAGGCGACCAGTCCGGTGCTAGTGGCGCTGACGAACGTCGCCCACGGGTGGTTGCGGATGAGCCGCGCGACCTCCTGAGGGTCGGTCATCAGGTACCGCGGCGTGTGGCGCATCGACTCCTCCTGCTGCTCCGACATGGCACGGCACTACTGGCACAGGGGACCACGCCCGGGACGTCGACGCCCACCCGTGAAGCGGTCAGTGCCCACGGATGAGTGCGACCGCGAGGACCACCATGATCGCGGCGATGCCGGCGTCGAGGACCCGCCAGGCACTGGGCCGCGCGAACACCGGTCGCAGGAGGCGGGCTCCTGCGCCGAGTGCCGAGAACCACAGCAGGCTGCCGACCGCGGCGCCCGCACCGAAGTGCCACCGCAGCTCACCTTGAGCAGCGGCTACTGAGCCGAGGAGCACGACCGTGTCGAGGTAGACGTGCGGGTTGAGCCATGTCAGGGCCGACGCGGTGAGCACGGACGTCAGCAGCGGTGTCCGCTGGGCGGCTTCGGCTGTCAACGCGCCAGCGGGTCGTAGCGCGCGACCGGCCGCGAGAGCGCCGTAGCCGAGCAGGAAAGCCGCGCCGGCCCAGCGGATCACCGTGACGGCTGCTGGGAAGCGGTCGAGCAGGGCTCCGGTCCCGGCGACCCCCGCCGCGATGAGCAGCAGGTCCGACAGCGCGCATACCGCGACGACTGCGACGACGTGCTCTCCGCGCAGCCCTTGCCGCAGGACGAACGCGTTCTGCGCGCCGATCGCGACGATCAGCGCCAGGCCGAGGCCCAGGCCGGACACAGCAGCCAGTAGTGCAGGAGACATGGCCCGCATCCTGGGTGCCCCGGCGCGTGAAGCCTAGCGCAGGATTCTGCAGGACCATTAGCGTTGCTGCATGGACCTCGACCTCGCTCAGCTGCGAGCACTCCGCGCGACGGTCGACGCTGGGACTCTCGAGGCTGCGGCTCGCGACCTGCACGTCACGCCCTCGGCGATCAGCCAGCGGCTCAAGGCGCTCGAGCAGGCCACCGGGCGGGTGCTGCTCGTCCGGTCGCGGCCGGTTCAGGTCACTGAGCCGGGCCGTGCCGTCCTGCGCCTGGCTCGGGAGCTCGAGCTGCTGGCCGCGGACACCGCGCGGGAGCTCGCGCACGCCGCCACTCCTGTCGTGCTGCCGGTGGCGGTCAACGCAGACTCGCTGGCGACCTGGTTCCTGCCGGCTGTGTCACGTTTGCGCGACGAGGCGCTGCTCGACCTGCACCGCGCCGACCAGGACGACACGGCGGCACTGCTGCGCGACGGCACCGTCCTCGCCGCCGTCACGGGTGCGGCCACGCCGGTCCCGGGCTGCACTTCCACGCCGCTGGGCGTCCTGCGCTACCGGCCCGCTGCCGTCCCGTCATTCATCGAGCGATGGTTCCCGGACGGCCCGACGGCCGCGGCCCTCGGCAGCGCCCCGGTCGTGCACTTCGACCGCGACGACGACCTCCAGCGTGGCTGGCTGCGACAACGCACCCGCGGACGGGCCGACCCACCCGCGCACCACGTGCCCTCGACCGAAGGCTTCGTCCAGGCCGTGCTGGCCGGCCTCGGCTGGGGAATGCTCAGCGACCTCCAGCTCCAGGACTCCGCCCTGCGCTCGGCGGTCGCGCTGCTGGACCCAGGCACCACCATCGACGTGCCCCTGCACTGGCAACGGTGGAAGGTCCGCTCACCGTCGCTCGAACGGCTCAGCGAGACCGTGCTGACCGGTGGACGCCAGGCGCTTCGTCAGTCCTGAAGCGATGAGCGGTAAAGCATTGTCAGCGGCGTCCGAGGCCGCTCGAGGCATGGCTCGGACGCACTCATCTGCCGCGTGTCGGCCGCACCGGACGACGCGCTTTCGCGCCGCCGTCTTCTACGACGCCTGCGCGAGCAGGACGTTGACGATGTAGCCGAGGTCGATGCGTGGCTCGATGTGGTCGGGCGGGAGCGTTCCCGCGGAGACGCGTGCGGCCGCCAGCGCGGCGGGGTCGCCCCAAGCCGGTGCGGGGTGGTGCAGC
>JAKFFB010000256.1:0-23920 GCA_036675425.1 Actinomycetales bacterium
GGTCCGGGCCGGCACGAACGGCGCCGTCACCAGCAGCTCGACGTTGCGGCCCTCGGGCGCGCCGCGGCGCGCGTCGCTGCGCTCCTGCCAGTCGTTGGCGGCGAGCTCGCGCGCCAGCGAGGCCAGCGCGCGGGAGGAGTCGAGCCGGCCGCCGTAGGACAGCGGCGCGTCGGCGTCGATGAGGGTGCCGAAGACCGACAGCGTCCCGTCGCGGTTGTCGACGAGCTCGACCAGCCGGGCCTGCGTCGGCCAGTCGACGTGGGAGGCGGTGTTGATCTCCCAGAAGCCGCCGCCGTCCGGGCGGGTGTAGGGCGTGACGCGGTTGACGTGCGTGTGCCCGTTGACCCAGGCGACGACGTTCGGGAACTCCAGCAGCAGCGCGGCGACCTCGGTGCCGAGGACGCGTGGGGCCGGGTCGTCGGCGAAGACCAGCATGTTGGTCATGCTGGCCACCGTGTGGTGGCTGAAGACCAGCACGAGCTTGTCGCGGCCCGGCCCGGAGACGGCCTCCAGCTGGCTGCGCAGCCAGGCGAACTGCTCCTGGTCCAGCGACCCGCTGGACTCGCCGTTGGGGTTGACGCTGTCGAGCACGATCGCGCGGACCTGCGGGGCCGGGTCGAAGGCGTAGTAGGCCGTGCCGGCCGCGACGTTCTCGGCCGTGAAGCCGTGCCCGAGCGGCGTGCCACCTGTCGTGAAGTGCTCCTGCACGCTCTCGGTGCGCGAGATGATCCTGCGGTTCGGGTCGGCGGTGACCACCCGCGTCGGGGCGGTCGCCAGCGCGCCCAGCACCGTCGGGTCGGCCTCGGTGAGCCCGCGCTGGAAGTCGTCCGGCGACATCCCGGCCGGCAGACCGACGATCTTGAGCGGACCCTCGGCGGCCAGCGTGAGCTGGAACGACTGGGGGAAGTTGCCCTGGACCAGGCCGTCGTGGTTGCCGTAGCAGGAGTACCAGGGGCAGGAGAGCCCGACGGGCGTGAACGGCCGGATCGCCGCCTCCAGCAGACCGGGCACCACCGGGAAGCCGTGCAGCCGGCGCGCGTTGTCGTCGACCGCGCCCTCAGGGGTGCCGTCCGGGTGCCAGTAGTGCACGTCGTACGACATCGCGTCCTGGTCGTGGACGCCCTCGAAGCGGTCGGCGGCCCCGCTGTTCGGCGTCACGGGCGTGCCGTCGAGCACGTCGATGCTCCAGCGCAGCTCGTTGAGCTGGGCGTTGTCGGTGTTGTCCCCCGTGCAGATGGCGAAGTCGAAGACGCGCCGGGTGACCGGACCGGCGCCGACGCGCTCCACGGACGCGACGATGCTGTCGGAGATCTGCGGCGTGAGCATCTCCTGCGGGCGGTAGGCCGCGCTGAAGACCAGCGGCTCGCCCGGCCCGTCGTTGTAGCGGTCGGTGAACTCCACCCGCGCCGGCGACTGCGCGTCGATGACGTGGATGTCGGTGAGGTGCACGAAGGACAGCAGGGCCGTACGACGCAGCTCGCGACCGCTGCGCGGCGCCGCTCCCAGGTCGTCGCGCACGACGTGCGGCTCGCCCGGCCCGCTCGCCAGCCGGACGTAGCCCTGGTCGTTGACGGCGGTGCCGCGCACGACGGTGCTGTCCAGCGTCGTGCCCTCGGGCGCCAGCGCGGTCGGTGCGGCGACGGCGGCGCGGGCCGGGAAGGCCTGCAGTCCGCCGACGGCTGCCGCGCCGACGGCGAGGCCCTTCAGGACGGTACGGCGGTCGGGCTGCGGGGCGGGCGCGTCAGGCATGGGGGAAGCCTGCCACCCCGCACGGCCCAGCAGGTGTCAGTCGCGGCGGAGCGGACATAGGATCCGTCGGACCGGTGCGCGGCACCGGTCCGCCCTGCTGCCCACCGAGCGGCGGGCACCTGAGCAGCTGACGCCGGCGCGACCGGCACCCGGAGGGGGCATGGCGGAGAGCGACAGCACGTCCACGACGATCGGCACGGAGAGCGATGCGGCGGGTGCGCTGCAGGTGCCCGGCGAGGCCGGCCGTGACGTCGTCGTGCTCCGGCTGCCTGCGGCCGGTGCCTACCTGTCCGTGCTGCGCACCGCGACGGCGAGCCTCGCGTCCCGCCTCGACTTCACGATCGACGACATCGAGGACCTGCGCATCGCCGTCGACGAGGCCTGCGCGATGCTGCTGACGCAGGCGATGAGCGGGGCCGACCTGGAGTGCCGCTTCGAGCTCACCGAGGACGCGATCGACGTCGCCGTCAGCGTGCTGACGCTCGACGGGCAGGAGCCCTCGCGCGACACCTTCGCCTGGACCGTGCTCACCGCACTGGCCGGCGAGGTCGACAGCTCGGTCGACGCCGAGAACCGCGTCACCCTCGTGCTCCGCAAGCGCAAGGCCGAGGACCTGGGGCTGCCGTCGTGAGCGAGGCCACCGGCGTGAACGACGTCACGGCCCCGGCACAGGCGGACTCCCCCGACGCGGAGGCGCTGCCCGACCTGGACGCGCCCGCCCCCGACGTGGAGGCCGTGCCCCTCACCCTGCGGGCCGAGCGCACCGCGGCCGACCGGGCGCGCGCCCGCGAGATGTTCGAGCGCCTCGCCGCCATGCCGGAGGACGACCCGGCCCGCGTGCGGCTGCGCGAGCAGCTCGTCGAGGCCCACCTGCCGCTGGTCGAGTACCTCGCCCGGCGCTTCCGCAACCGCGGCGAGCCGCTCGACGACCTGGTGCAGGTCGCCACCATCGGGCTGATCAAGTCGGTCGACCGCTTCGACCTCGAGCGCGGCGTGGAGTTCTCGACGTACGCCACCCCCACGATCGTCGGCGAGATCAAGCGGCACTTCCGCGACAAGGGCTGGGCGATCCGGGTGCCGCGCCGCCTGCAGGAGCTCAAGCTCAGCCTGACCAAGGCGACCAGCGAGCTCTCCCAGCGCAACGGCCGCTCCCCCACGGTCGCCGAGCTGGCGCAGCACCTCGGGATGACCGAGGAGGAGATCCTCGAGGGCCTGGAGTCGGCGAACGCCTACTCCGCGGTGAGCCTCGACGCCCCCGACGGCGGCGACGACGACTCCCCGGCCGTGGCCGACTCGCTCGGGATGATGGACGACGCGCTCGAGGGCGTGGAGTACCGCGAGTCGCTCAAGCCGCTGCTCGAGCAGCTCCCGGCCCGCGAGAAGAAGATCCTGATGCTGCGCTTCTTCGGCAACATGACCCAGTCGCAGATCGCCGCCGAGCTCGGCATCAGCCAGATGCACGTCTCGCGCCTGCTGGCGCGCACCCTGGCGCAGCTGCGCACCCGGCTGCTCGTCGAGGAGTAGTCACTCGAAGGCTGCGCGCGCGGACGGCGCTGCCAGGTGCGCCAGCACCGCGACGGCGAGCAGCAGCACGGGCACGGCGGCGTACCAGACCTCGCCCTGCACCAGGCCCGCGCCGACCGGCAGAGCCAGCAGCTGGGCGAGCACCGCCGGCGCCATCGCCCAGCGGCGCGCGCCGGCGAGCGCCCGCGCGACCAGCAGCAGGCCCGCGCCGAGGGCCACGGTGAGGAGCGCTTCGAGGATCGTCGCGAGCCGGTCGAACGGCTCCCCCACCACGCCGGCGACGCCGTAGCCGACGCCGAGCAGCACCAGCACCCCGCCCTCGAGGGCGACGAGCAGGGCCGCGCGGTGCAGGGGCGTGCTCACGGGTGCGCACGCTAGCGCTGGCTACCCTGGAGGGATGCGAGCGCTCCTGGTCGTCAACCCGAAGGCCACGGCCACGACGGAGCGGATGCGCGACGTGCTGGCGCACGCCCTGGCCAGCGAGACCAAGCTCGACGTCGTCCAGACCCAGGCCCGCGGGCACGCGACCTCGCTGGCCCGGCAGGCCGTCCTGGACGGCCTCGACGTGGTCGTCGCCCTCGGCGGCGACGGGACCGTGAACGAGGTCGTCAACGGTCTGCTGGCCGAGGGCCCCGTGCCGGGTCAGCCGGCGCTCGCGGTCGTCCCGGGCGGCAACGCCAACGTCTTCGCCCGGGCGCTCGGCCTGCCCGCGTCACCGGTCGACGCGACCAGCCAGCTGCTCGAGGCGCTGCGGGCGAACCGCCGCCGGTCGATCGGGCTGGGCAGGGCCGACGGCCGCTGGTTCACCTTCTGCGCCGGTCTCGGGCTCGACGCCGAGGTCGTGCGGCGGGTGGAGCACAAGCGCGCCGACGGCCGCAAGGCCACGCCGTCGCTGTTCGTGCGGCAGGGCGTGCAGCACTTCTTCCTGCACGCCCGCGGCAAGGAGCCGACCATCACCGTGCACGCCGACGGCCACGAGCCGGAGCGGATCGGCCTGGCGCTGGTGTGCAACAGCGACCCGTGGACCTACCTCGGTCCCCGGCCGGTGCGCCCCTGCCCCGAGGCCTCCTTCGACCTCGGGCTCGACCTGTTCGGCCTGCGCTCGCTCGGCGCGGTCACCACGCTGCGGCACCTGCGGCAGATCCTGTCCAGCCGGCCGCGCCCGCGCGGGCGGGCGGTGCTGCTGCTGCACGACACCCCCGGCTTCCGCCTCGTGGCCGACGCCCCGCTGGCCCTGCAGGTCGACGGCGACGACCTCGGCGACCGGTCAGAAGTGGTGTTCCGGGCGGTTCCGGACGCCCTCGAAGTGCTGGTGTAGCTGCGCGGTTGAGCCCGGCCGGGCGGGGGAACGAGGCCGGGAACCGCCTGCCGGAGCACCGACGTGACGAAGGTGACACGCGCCGGACCGAATCGCGTTCGGTCAACGCTTGCCACCGTTGCACCGGCGGTGCAAGGGTGGCAGCAACCGCGGTTGACGTGCGAGGGCGCGCAGCCGCAGACCCAGAGGAGTTGGACGCATGGACTGGCGCCACCACGCGCTCTGCCGTGACGAGGACCCGGAGCTGTTCTTCCCCATCGGGACCACCGGGCCAGCTGCCACCCAGGTCGAGCAGGCCAAGGTCGTCTGCCGGCGCTGCCCCGCCGTCGAGCCCTGCCTGACCTGGGCCCTCGAGACCGGCCAGGACGCCGGCGTGTGGGGCGGCACCAGCGAGGACGAGCGGCGCGCGCTCAAGCGCCGCAGCGCCCGCGCCGGCATCCGCACCGCCTGATCTGCTCCCCGTGAGCCGCGAGCACTGGGTGTCCCCGCCCGTGGTCGCCCGGGAGGCCCCGCCGGCGTGGATCGCCGTCTGGCGCTTCCGCGTGCTGGCGCTGGTGCTGCTCGCCGCGCTGGTCGTGCTGGCGGTGGTCGTCTTCCGCCAGGTCACCGGCGCGAACGCGCAGGACCCCGGCATCGACGCGATCGGCGCGCTGCTGCTCCGCTGAGGCGCCGTCGCTCGGCGGCCTCACCTGCCGAGCAGGACGTCCCGGTAGTGCTCGAAGGCCACGTGGGCACGCTCCTCGAGCACGTGCAGCAGGGCGATCACCTGCGCCGCGTCGACGTCGCCGGCCCGGAGCCGCTGCACCTCCTCGTGCAGCTCGTCCACGGCGTCCAGCCACGCGTCGCGCAGCCGCGCCGTGCGCAGCTCGACCGATGCCTCCACGAGACAGAGGTAACCCGTCGGAAGGCGCGGGGATGCCTGCTTCGTCCAAGATGCTCCGCATGGCACGCTCGGCTGGTCCGTTCGGGTGAGTCGTGCGTGGTACGACTGGACCAGGGCACAACACTGCGTGTTCAATGAATGACTGAGCGTGACGGAGGCCGACCGGTGGACGCACGGACCCAGCCTCGGGCAGTCGAGCCCGGGGGGCAGGAGCACAGCGGGCTGCTCGTGACCGCGCTGATGGCCGGGGCGGCGGTCGAGGTCGCGCTGGCGACGGGAGTGGCGCTCGCCCTCGGGCTGCCGCCGGCCCGCGCCGTGGCCGCCGGCGCCGTGGTCACGCTGGCCGTGTCGACGGCGGCCGCGCTTGTCCTGTGCGGCTGGCTCGGTCTGCACCGGCGCCGGGCGCAGCCCGAGCTGGTCATTCCGCTCCCGGAGCCGGTGACCCTCGCCCGGCGCGACGCGCTCGAGCTGGTCGAGGCGGCCGAGTCCCGGCTGCTGCGCGCGGTCGAGATCGGCGCGCAGGAGACAGAGCTGATGAGCTGCGCCCTGGACCTGCAGGCCGCCCGGCTGCGGCTGGCCCGCGTGCTGCTGGCCGAGGACGGCGAGCTGCCGCCGGCGCTCGAGCACGAGCTCCTCGTCGCTCACCGCGGCACCTCAGACTGGCAGCGCAGCCCCCGCCTCACCTGAGCCGGGCAGCGGGACCCGCAGCTCGACGGTCGTCCCCGGTCCGTCGTGCGGCTGCAGGGCCAGCGCGCCCTGGAGCTCGCCCTCCACCAGGGTCCGCACGATGCGCAGGCCGAGCCGGGGTGAGGCCTCCAGGTCGAAGCCCGGCGGCAGCCCGGCGCCGTTGTCGACGACCTGCACCAGCAGCCCGGCGGGGTCGCGCTCGGCGCGGACGTCGATCCGCCCGGCACCCGGTCCCGGGTAGGCGTGCTCGACGGCGTTCTGCACCAGCTCGGTGAGCACCATCGCGAGGGCCGTCGCCACGGCTGCGGGCAGCTCGCCGAACGACCCCGTACGCCGGACGGAGACATCCGCCTCGGGCGCAGCCACCTCGGCGCACATCGCCAGCACGCGGTCCGCGACCTCGTCGAACGGCACGTCGCCCTCGAGCGTCTGGGACAGCGTCTCGTGCACCAGCGCGATCGAGGCCACCCGGCGCACCGACTCCTCGAGCGCCGCGCGCGCCTGGGGCGAGTCGACCCGGCGGGCCTGCAGCCGAAGCAGCGCCGCGACCGTCTGCAGGTTGTTCTTCACCCGGTGGTGGATCTCCCGGATGGTGGCGTCCTTGCCCAGGATCTGCCGGTCCCGGCTGCGCAGCTCGGTCACGTCCCGCACCAGGACGAGCGCGCCGCGCGGCTCCCCGCCGGGCGCCAGCGGCAGCGCCCGGATCAGCACGGTCGCGCCCTGCGCCTCCACCTCGGACTCCCGCGGCTCGCCGAAGCGGAGCACCGCGACCAGCGCGGCCGACCCGCGTGGCTCGTCGAGCGTGCCGGGCGCCGCCGTCAGCCGCGCGATGGTGTGGCCGAGGTGCGAGCCCAGCAGGTCGCCGGGGACGCCGAGGCGGCGGAAGGCCGAGAGCGCGTTGGGGCTCGCGTAGACGACGTGCCCGGTGCGGTCCAGCCGCACCAGGCCGTCACCCACCCGGGGCGCGTGCTCGGCGTCCGGGAACGCCCCGGCGAAGGGGAAGCGGCCCTCGCCGATCATCTGCAGCAGCTCGCCGGCCGTGGTGAGGTAGGTCAGCTCGAGAGCGCTCGGCATCCGGGTGGCGGCCGCCATCGACTCCCGCGTCAGCACGGCCACGGTCCGCGCGCCGCGGCGGACCGGGACGACCTCGGCGCGCACCCGCGCCCGCGGCGCCCACTCGACCTCGCCCTCCCGCAGGATCCGGCCGGTCGCGGCGGCCCGCTCGAAGCGCCGCGCCGCAGCCGCCGGGACCTCCGTCCCGACGAGGTCCTCCGGCCAGGTCGTCGGGCCGGTGGTCGGGCGCATGTGGGCCACGGTCAGCCAGGAGCCCTGGTCCGTACGCACGCGGAGCACCAGGTCGGCGAAGGAGAGGTCGGCCAGCAGCTGCCACTCGCCCACCAGGCGGTGCAGCCAGTCGACGTCCTGCTCGTCGAGGCCGGTCCGGGATCGGACCAGGTCGGCGAGGGTGGACACCCGCCCAGCGTAGGCAGCGGGTGCTAGACCGCCATGAGCAGCGGTGACACCCGGCTGCGCACCCAGGACAGGCCGTCGGGGTCGGTGCGCTCGTCGCGCCAGCCGGCCAGCGCGGCGTCGAGGTCGGACTCCCTCGGCAGCACCGCGAGGACGTGCACGTCGCTGCACGAGCCGTCGTAGCCGTCGGCCCGGCAGGCGTAGAGCTCGCCGGTGTCGCGCAGCCAGGCCAGCCGCCAGGCGTCGTTGGAGCCCGCCACCCGCCAGGTCGCGCCGAGATCCACCTCGTCGGAGACCGCACGCCGGTGGTCGTCGGCCACGAACGCCGCCTCGTCCGGCCAGATGCCGAGATCCGTCACGCCTGCCTCCTGGGTGCCGCTGGGTCGCCTGCCGCCGGTACGACGCACCGCGATGCCCAGAGGTTGCCCGATCGGGACGAACGGGCGGTGTCGTCCGTACGACGAGTGCGTGACGGTCCCCGCAGCCGGTCGTCACGGTCGGGCCTGGCAGACTCTCCGCTCGTGACCGAGCTGATGATCGACGTCCTGGAGACCGCCCGCGAGCAGGTGCTGGAGCGGGGTGTGGGGCTCTCGCAGGAGCAGGCGCTGGCGTGCCTGGAGCTGCCCGACGAGCGGCTGCCCGAGCTGCTGCAGCTCGCGCACGAGGTGCGGATGCGGCACTGCGGCCCCGAGGTCGAGGTCGAGGGCATCATCAGCCTCAAGACCGGCGGCTGCCCCGAGGACTGCCACTTCTGCTCGCAGTCCGGGCTCTTCCCCTCCCCCGTGCGCGCGGCGTGGCTCGACATCCCCTCGCTGGTGAAGGCCGCAGTCGAGACCGCCGCGACCGGTGCCACGGAGTTCTGCATCGTCGCGGCCGTACGAGGACCGGACGAGAAGCTGATGACCCAGGTCGAGGCGGGTGTCGCGGCGATCCGCGAGGCCGTCGACATCCAGGTCGCCTGCTCGCTCGGGATGCTCACCCAGGAGCAGGTCGACCGGCTCACCGCGATCGGCGTGCACCGCTACAACCACAACCTCGAGACCGCCCGCTCGCACTTCCCGCAGGTCGTCACGACGCACACCTGGGAGGAGCGCTGGGAGACGCTGCGCATGGTCCGCGACGCCGGCATGGAGGTCTGCTGCGGCGGCATCCTCGGCATGGGCGAGACCCTCGAGCAGCGCGCGGAGTTCGCCGCGCAGCTGGCCTCGCTCGAGCCCGACGAGGTCCCGCTGAACTTCCTCAACCCGCGCCCCGGCACGCCCTTCGGGGACCTGCCGGTGATGGACGCCAACGACGCGCTGCGCGCCATCGCGGTCTTCCGGCTCGCCCTGCCGCGCACGATCCTGCGCTTCGCCGGCGGCCGCGAGATCACCCTCGGCGACCTGGCCAAGGACGGGATGCTCGGCGGCATCAACGCCGTCATCGTCGGCAACTACCTGACCACCCTCGGCCGGCCGGCCACCGAGGACCTCGACATGCTGCAGGACCTGCAGATGCCCATCAAGGCCCTCTCGCAGACCCTGTAGTGAAGCGCTGCTTCGGGAGCGGGGACCCGGTCTACGAGCGCTACCACGACACCGAGTGGGGCCGGCCGCAGCGCTCGGAGCAGGCGCTCTACGAGAAGATCTGCCTCGAGGGCTTCCAGGCCGGGCTCGCGTGGATCACCGTGCTGCGCAAGCGGGAGGCGCTGCGCGCGGCCTTCGCGGGCTTCGACCCCGACGCCGTCATGTCCGTCGACGTCGAGCCGCTGATGAAGGACCCCGGGCTCATCCGCTCGGGTCCGAAGCTGCGCGCGGTCGTGCGCAACGCCGCCGCGACGATCGCGCTGCGGGAGTCCGGCGGGCTGGCCGAGCTGCTGTGGTCGCGCGCGCAGGTGCCGTCCCCGGCGTACGACCGCTGGCAGGACGTCCCGGCCTCGACCCCCGCCAGCACCCAGCTGGCCAAGGAGCTCAAGAAGGCGGGCTTCGTCTTCGTCGGACCGACAACGGTCTACTCGCTGCTGCAGGCGTGCGGGCTCGTCAACGACCACCTGCTGGGCTGCCCGGTGCGCGACGAGGTCGAGGCGCTGCGGGTCGCGGGCTGAGGTCGTGCTGATCGCCGCGGCCGTCCTGGCCGTGGTCCTCGGCGCGCTCGCGCAGTCGGTGAGCGGCATCGGCTTCGTCCTGGTCTGCGGGCCGCTGCTGGTCGCTGCGCTCGGGCCTGCCGACGGCGTGCGCCTCGCGGTGCTGCTGTCGCTGCTGCTCAACGTCGCCCTGCTGACGCGGCTGTGGCGGCTGGTCGACGTCCCCCGGACGCTCCAGCTGCTCGTGCCGGGCGTCCTCGCCACCCCGCTGCTCGCGGTGGGGATCCGCTCGGTGCCCGCCCGCCCGGCTGCGGCACTCGCGGGCGGCGTGGTCCTCGCGGGCGTCGCGGTGCTCGCGAGCGGCCTGCGCTGGGAGGCGGCCCGCGGCCCGGGGGGTGCCGCTGCGGCAGGGGTGCTCGGCGCGGCCGGCAACGTCGTCGCCGGGGTGGCCGGGCCGGTGACGGCGCTCTGGGCCGCCAACGCCGAGTGGCGGGCGGAGGTCGCCCGGGCCAGCCTGCAGGCCGTGTTCCTCGGCCTGAACTGCGTCGCCCTGCCCGCGCTCGGGCTGCCCGACGTCAGCGGGCGGCTGCTGCTGGCCTGCCTGGTCGGGATGGTCACCGGCAGCCTGCTGGGCATCCCGCTGGCGCACCGGGTGGGCGAGCAGGGCGCGCGCCGCACGACGCTCGGGCTGGCGGCCGCCGGGGGGGTGGCCGTGCTGGTCCGTGCCGCCGTCGGCTAGAAGACGCCGAGCAGGAAGAGCAGGAGCAGCGTCACGCCGAGCGACAGCAGCAGGCTCGGCAGGCAGCCCAGGCGGTTCGAGAAGAAGAGGAACATGCCTGCTCGATGCCCCCGCCGCATCGGCCCACTCGGGATCCGCGACGATCGTCGCGTGCCGTCGCTCACCATCGCTCCCGCCCGACCGGACCAGCTCGACGCCGTGGGCGAGCTGACCGTCGCCGTCTACCGCGGGGACGGCTTCAGCCCGGAGGAGTACGAGCCGCAGCTCCGGGCCGCGGCCTCCCGTGCCGCGTCCGCAACGGTGCTGGTCGCGGAGCTCGACGGCGGGGTGGTCGGCGCGGTCACCGTCGCGACGCGCGGGGGCGAGTGGGCCGAGCAGGCGGTTCCCGGCGAGGCCGTGATCCGGATGCTCGTGGTCGACCCGGCCGCACGCGGCACGGGCACCGGCGAGGCCCTGGTGCGGGCCTGCCTCGAGGCAGCCCGCGCCGACGGCTGCACCGTCGTACGCCTGTCCTCGCAGCCGGAGATGACGACCGCGCACCGCATCTACGAGCGGGTCGGGTTCGTCCGGACGCCGAGCTTCGACTGGTACCCGATCCCGGGACTGCTGCTGCTGGCGTACGCGCTGCCGCTCGCCCCGTGGTGCGGGCACTGCGGCGAGGAGCTCACGCCCGGGGGGCACGCCGCGTGCCGGCGGATGGCCGTGCTGGACCCGCCGCGCTACTGCCCGGACTGCCGGCGCCGGATGGTGGTGCAGGTGACGCCCACGGGCTGGTCGGCCCGCTGCGTCGAGCACGGGACCCGTACGTCGTAGCGTCCTGCTCAGAGGAGCGCCTGGCAGCGCAGCGCCGCAGGACGCAAGGTCTCAGGCGACCAGGCCGAGGCGGCGCAGCTCGACGGTGAGGTCGTGCGGGCTGGTGGACGCCGCCAGCGCGGCCTCCATCGTGATGACGCCGTCGCGGATGAACGACACCAGGTGCTGGTCGAAGGTCTGCATCCCGTAGTAGGTGCCCTCGGCGATCAGCTGCGGGATGGTCGAGGTCTTGTCCGGGTCGGCGATCGCGTCGGCGATGCGGCCGGTGTTGACGGCGATCTCCATGACCACGCAGCGGCCCTCGCCGTCGGCGCGGGGCACCAGGCGCTGGCAGATGATCCCGCGCAGCGAGCCGGCCAGCGCGAGCCGCACCTGCTTCTGCTCGTGCGGCGGGAAGAAGTCGATGACGCGGTTGATGGTCTCGGCGGCGTCGGTGGTGTGCAGCGTCGACATGACGAAGTGACCGGTCTCGGCGGCGGCGAGGCCCGCCTTCACCGTCTCGTGGTCGCGCATCTCGCCGACGAGGATGACGTCGGGGTCCTGGCGCATCGCCGCGCGCATGGCGGTGACGAAGTCCTCGGTGTCGACCCGGACCTCGCGCTGGTTGACCATCGCCATCTTGTCGAAGTGCAGCACCTCGATCGGGTCCTCGATCGTGACGACGTGCACCTCCTTGTTGGCGTTGATGTGGTCGATCATCCCGGCGAGCGTGGTGGTCTTGCCGGAGCCGGTCGGGCCGGTGACCAGCACCAGGCCGCGGGGCTCCATCGCCAGCGAGGCGAGCACGGGCGGCAGGCCCAGCTCGGTCAGCGGGATGGCGCCGACGCTCACGCGACGGAAGACCAGGCCGCACGAGCCGCGCGAGCGGAAGGCGTTGACGCGGAAGCGCCCGACGCCGCTCAGCGAGTAGGCGAAGTCCGCCTCGTTGCTCTTGTGGAACTCCTCGACCAGGTCCTCGCGGAGCACCTCGCCGACCATCTGCTCGGTGTCCCCGGCGGTGAGGTCGCGGGTCTGGAGCTTGCGCAGCTTGCCGTCGATGCGCACCCGGGGCGGCGAGCCGACCTTGCAGTGCAGGTCGGAACCGCCGCACTCGACCAGCGCGCGGAGGAAGGGCTCGATGGAGGACGTCACGGAGTCCTCTTCGGCGGAAACGGGCGGGGGCTGTAGCCCGCTGATCAGTCCTGCTGCAGCACGGCCAGGACGTCGCCCTCCTGCACCAGCGCCCCCTCGGCGACCGGCAGGGACACGACCCGTCCGGAGGCCTCGGCGAGCACCGGGATCTCCATCTTCATCGACTCGAGGACCACCAGCACGTCGTCCGGGCCGACCGAGTCGCCCTCGCGCGCGACGACCTTCCAGACGGTGGCGGCCATCTCGGCGCGGATCGTGGACACGGCCAGGACCCTAGCGGGACGGCCCCCCTCTCCGTTACTGTCGCCGAACAAGAACACGTTCTAGTTCAGGAGCCGGCATGCACCTCGCCCACACGGACGAGCAGGAGCAGCTCCGCCGCGACCTGCGCGACTACTACGCCAAGCTGCTCGACCCCGACACCCGGGAGCGGCTGGCGGACCACGCGACGTACGACGCGACCATGCGTGGCGTCGTCAAGCAGATGGCGGCGGACGGCTGGCTGGGGATCGGCTGGCCGACCGAGTGGGGCGGCCAGGGCCGCGGGCACATGGACCAGTGGATCTTCTTCGACGAGTCGATGCGCGCGGGCGCGCCCGTCCCGATGCTCACCATCAACACGGTCGGCCCGACCCTGATGCAGCACGGCACGCAGGAGCAGAAGGAGCGCTTCCTGCCGGCCATCCTGCGCGGCGAGATCCACTTCTGCATCGGCTACAGCGAGGCCGACGCCGGCACGGACCTGGCCGCGCTGGCCACCCGCGGCGTGGTCGACGGCGACGAGCTGGTCATCAACGGCACCAAGCTCTGGACCTCCTACGGCGACACCGCCGACTACTGCTGGCTGGCCGTCCGCACCGACCCCGAGGTGAAGAAGCACCGTGGGCTGTCGATCGTCGTCGTCCCGATGGACACCCCCGGCATCACGCCGCGGCCGCTGGACCTCGTGGGCGAGCACCCGATCTGCGAGGTGCACTACGAGGACGTCCGCGTCCCGCTGGACAACGTCATCGGCGGGCTGAACCAGGGCTGGCAGCTCATCACCGGCCAGCTCAACCACGAGCGGGTCACGCTGTGCACCCCCGGCATGGTCGACAAGGCTCTGACCGAGGTGCGCCGGTGGGCGCAGGAGACCCGGCTGCCCGACGGCCGTCGGGTGATCGACCAGGAGTGGGTGCAGCTCAACCTGGCCAGGGTCCACGCCGGCTTCGAGTTCCTCCGGCTGCAGAACTGGAAGGTCGCCTGGGACGCCGAGCGCGGCGTGCTCGCCGTCGAGGACGCCAGCACCACCAAGGTCTTCGGCACCGAGCACAACCTCGACGCCTGTCGGCTGCTGATGGAGGTGGTCGGACCGTCGGCCTACCTCAAGAAGGGCTCTCCCGGCGCGGTCCTGGCCGCCCGGCTCGAGCAGATGTACCGCTCCCTGGTGATCCTCACCTTCGGCGGCGGCGTCAACGAGGTCCAGCGCGACCTCATCACCGTCTTCGGGCTCGGCATGCCCATGGCCAAGAGGTAGGGACCGATGGACTTCGCGCTCACCGACGAGCAGACCGCCGTACGAGACCTCGCGGCCTCGGTGCTCGGCGACCACTGCACCCCCTCCGCGCTCCGGGCCGCCGAGGACGGCGACTCCCCCGGCTTCGACCGGACGCTCTGGGCCAAGCTCGCCGAGGCCGGCCTGCTCGGCGTCTGCGTCGCCGAGGAGCACGGCGGCCTCGGACTCGGTCTGGTCGAGCTGGCGCTGCTGCTCGAGGAGGCGGGGCGTACGGCCGCTCCCGTCCCGCTGCTGGGCGGCCTCGCGCTCGGCGCGCTCGTGGTGGCCCGGCACGGCTCGGTCGCCCAGCAGAGCGCGCTGCTGCCGGGGGTGGCTGCCGGCGAGCTGCTGCTGACCGCTGCGCTGGTCGAGCCGCTCGGCGACGAGGCGACCCCGGCCACGACGGCCCGCCAGGACGGCGGCTCCTGGGTGCTCGACGGCACCAAGACCTGCGTGCCCGCAGGCCTGTTCGCCGACCGCATCCTCGTGTCGGCCACCACGGACTCGGGAGCCGGGCTCTTCCTGGTGGACCCCTCCGCCGCGGGCGTCACGCTCGATCGGCAGGACACCATCGCGTGGACGCCCGAGGCGCTGCTCGTGCTCGACGGCGTCGTCGGCGAGCCGCTCGGCGCGCTGGACGGCACCGCCCTGGCCGACGTCCTGCAGGTCGGCCGGGCGTCCGTGTGCGCGGTGCTGTCCGGCGCGGCGTCGGCGGCCGTGGCCCTCACCGGGGAGTACACCAAGACGCGCGAGCAGTTCGGCAAGCCGATCGCGATGTTCCAGGCCGTGGGGCAGCGCGCCGCGGACTGCTTCATCGACAGCCGGACGATCCGGCTGACGATGCTGCTGGCCGTCTGGCGGCTCGCCAACGGTCTGCCGGCCGAGAAGGAGGTGGCCGTCGCGAAGTTCTACGCCTCCGACGCCGTACAGCGGGTGGTCCGGGCGGCCGCGCACCTGCACGGCGGCATGGGCGTCTCGCGGGAGTACCCGCTGCACCGCTACTACGTGCTGGTCAAGCAGCTCGAGCTCACCCTCGGCGGCGGCACCCGGTCCCTGGTCCAGCTCGGGAAGCTGCTCGCCGACGAGCCGGTCAGCGCCTGAGCGGCTCTCGTACGCCCCCACCTCGGTGATCCACGTGAGGTTCGAGGTGGATCCGACCCACGGAACCACCCACGACCTCACGTGGATCACGGGAGGTGCGAGGGGTCAGGGCAGCAGCCGGGCCATCCAGGCCTCGACGTCTGCCGACGTGCGCGGCAGCGCGGCGGACAGGTTCACCGGGTCGCCGTCGGTGACCACGATGTCGTCCTCGATCCGCACCCCGATGCCGCGCAGGTCCTCGGGCACGGTCAGGTCGTCGGGCTGGAAGTAGAGCCCCGGCTCGACGGTGAGCACGTATCCCGGCTGCAGCGGTCCCTTGCGGTAGACCTCGGACCGGGCGTGCGCGCAGTCGTGCACGTCGATGCCGAGCATGTGGCTGACGCCGTGCAGGGTGTAGCGGCGGTAGAGCTGCTGGTCCTCGGCGAGCGCCGCCTCGGCGTCCTCCAGCACGCCGAGCTCGACCAGCCCGTGGGCGAGCACGACCATCGCCGCCCGGTGCGGCTCGAGGAAGTCGTTGCCGGCGCGGCAGGCCGCGATGCCGGCCTCCTGCGCGGCGTGCACCAGGTCGTAGACCTGCCGCTGCCGGTCGGTGAAGCGGCCGCTGATCGGCAGGGTGCGCGTGACGTCGGCGGTGTAGAGCTCGACGTTCTCCACCCCCATGTCGAGCAGGGCGAGGTCGCCGTCGCGGACCGGGCCGTCGTTGTCGGTCCAGTGCAGGGTGCAGGCGTGGGCGCCGGCGGCGCAGATGCTGCCGTAGCCGACGTCGTTGCCCTCGACCCGCGCCCGCAGGCCGAAGACGCCCTCGATCCACCGCTCGCTGGTGGCCTGAGCCCTGTCGAGCTGGCGTACGACGTCCTCGAATCCCTTCACCGTCGCGTCGACCGCGTCCTGCAGCTGGGCGATCTCGTGCTCGTCCTTGACCAGCCGCAGCTCGGACAGGAACGTCGTCAGCTCCCTGTCGGCCTCCTCGTCGGTCGCGAAGAGCGCCTCCACGCGAGGGTCGTAGCCGCGCACGACGCGGGCGGCTCCGGAGAGCTTGTCGAGCTCCTCGAGCGGCCGGCACTCGATGCCGAGCAGCGCGCTGGTCGCCTCCAGGGACGGCCGCGGCCCGACCCACAGCTCGCCGTACACCCGGTCGGTGAAGAACGCCGGGGTGTCCCGGCCCATGACCGGCGCCTGGTAGAGCACCGACGTGCCGTCGGTCTCGACGACCAGCACCGCGTCGGGCTCGTGCGAGCCGACCAGGTGGGCGAACTCGGTGGACGGGCGGAAGCGGTACTCCGTGTCGTTGGCGCGGGTCTTGTAGCCGCCGGTCGGGACCACCAGCCGCTCACCCGGGAAGCGCTCGGCGAGGGCGGCGCGGCGGCGGGCGCGGTACGGCGCGCTCGGGTGCTCGGCCGGGAGGTCCTCGCGGCGCGGCGACCAGCCGGTCGCCATGAACTCCAGCAGCGCGGCCGGGCGGTCCGGGTCGTGGCTGGCGGTGCCGGGGGTGTCCTGGTTGGCGGGCTGCTCGCTCATCCTCGGAGCGTAAGCCTCAGCGGCCCTTCCACTCCGGGGTTCGCTTCTGCAGGAACGCGCCGACGCCCTCGGCAGCGTCCTCGGTGGTGTTGAGCAGCGACAGCTGCGCCTGCATCGCCTCGAGCCCCGGCGCGAGCGTCGTCTCCATGGCGGCGAGGAACGCCGCCTTGCCCAGGCGTACGGCCACCGGCGGCTTGCCGGCCAGCGCGGTCACCAGCGCGTCGGTCTCGGCGCGCAGGTCGGCGGCCGGCACGACCCGGGAGAGCAGCCCCATCTCGAGCGCCTCGCGGGCGGGCACCCGGCGCGCCGACAGCATCATCTCCATGGCGCGCTTGGGGCTGACGTGCCGGCCGAGCAGCGCGCTGACCATGAACGGCCAGAGGCCCAGGTCGACCTCGGGCAGCCCGAAGGCGGCGTCGTCGGCCGCGATGATGATGTCGCAGCCGAGGACCAGCCCGACCCCGCCGGCCAGGCACAGCCCCTGCACGCTGGCGACGACCGGCACCGGGCAGGCGCGCATCGCGAGGACGACCTCGCGCAGCAGGCCGCGCCCCTCGTGCACCTCGAGCCCGGTCGCGTCCGGCGCCATCTGCACCAGGTCGGCGCCGGAGCAGAACACCCGGTCGCCGGCGCTGGTGATGAGCACGACCCGCGCGTCGCCCGGCTCCCGGAGGGCCGCCAGCATCGGCCGCAGCACCGCCCCGGACAGCGCGTTGCGCTTGGGCTCGCGGTCGATGTGCAGCCGGAGGACGCCACGCTCGGAGGTGACCTGCAGGTCGCTGTCGGCTGATGCTGATTCAGGCATAGTCGGCGACACTAGCCAGGTGACTCTCGCCGTCGTCGTGCTGGCCGTCGCCCTGACGATCGGCTGGGCGCGCGGCGGGAGCCTGGACCGGCTGGGCGGGCTGCCGCTGCGCTCCCGCCGGCTGGTCGTCCTCGCCCTGGCCACGCAGCTCGTCGGCACCGTCGTGGGCGGTCCGCTCTACCCCGTCGGGCTGGCGGTGTCGGCTCTGCTCGTGGCGTGGTTCCTCGTCCGCAACCGCGGGATCCGCGGCACCGGGCTGGTCGCGCTGGGGCTGGTCGCCAACGCGCTCGTCGTCGGCGCGAACGGCGCCATGCCAGTCTCGGCCGAGGCGGCCGGTCGGGCCGGCGTCGGCATCGGCGACCTGCTGGTCGGCGACGACGGCCGGCACGAGCTGGCGGATCCTGCCACCCGGCTGCGCCCGCTGGGCGACGAGATCCCCGTTCCCCTGCCGCTGCGGCCGGAGGTCGTGAGCATCGGCGACGTGCTGGTCGCCGCCGGGCTGGGCCAGCTCGTGGCGCTCGGCATGGTGGCAGGGACGCCGCAGGGGCGACCCCGCGGTGCGGTGCCGCCCCTGCCGGCGTGGACGTCGGCGGCTAGGCCGTCGTCGACTCCTCCGACGGGCTCTCCACGACCCGCGACGAGTCGCTCCGAGCCGTCATGATCGGCACCCGCACCGTGCTGGGCTCGGGCTGGACGACGCCGCGGACGCGCACGTCGAGCAGCCCGGCGTCGTACGTCGCCTCGACCTGCTCGGGCGAGACGCCCGGCGGCAGCGCGAACTCCCGGCGGAACTGGCCGTAGCGCAGCTCGCGCACCAGGACGCCCTCGGACTGCTCGCTGCGCTCGTCGCGGCGCTCGCCGCTGATGATCAGCTTGCCGCGGTCGACCTCGATGGCGACGTCGCGCTCGACGTCGACGCCCGGCAGCTCCACGCGCACCACGACGTCGGCGCCGTCGCGGGCGACCTCGACGGCGGGCACGAAGCCGGCCATCGCCGGCGGCTTCTCCCGGCTGCCCGCCCAGCCGCGGCGGACGAGCTCGTCGAACTCGCGGTCCATGCGGGCGAGGACGGTGAAGGGATCGAACCTCTGGACCTGCATCGTCGTACCTCCTGCTGCACTGCTCAACTGACTTGAGCGCCCTGCGCTCATGCCTCATTGTGTGCAACCCTGGTGGCCGCCGTCAAGAGGAGGACCACCATGGCCAAGCGAGGACGCAAGCGCCGCGCGCGCAAGAAGAGCGCTGCCAACCACGGCAAGCGCCCAAACGCCTAGGAACCACTCCACTACCCCGCTCGAACCGCGGTCCCGGACCCCGTCCGGACCGCGGTTCGAGCGGGGTAGTGCTGTCTCTAGGGGTGGCGCAGCTGCCAGCCGGCCCAGGCGCTGTCGACCATCGCGGTCAGGTCGTGCTGGGCGGTGAAGCCCAGCCCCTCGCGGATCCGGTCGACCCGCGCGACGATCCGGGCCGGGTCGCCGGGGCGCCGGTCGACGACGTCGGGGGTGGTGTCGCGCCCCGTGACCTCGCCGATGACGCGCAGCACGTCGAGCACCGAGCTGCCCTCGCCCCGGCCGACGTTGTACGTCGCACCGGGAGCGCCGGACTCCAGCGCCCGCGCCGCCACCCGGTGCGCGTCCGCGATGTCGGCCACGTGCACGTAGTCGCGCACGCAGGTGCCGTCCGGCGTCGGGTAGTCGCCGCCGAAGACCCGCGGCCGCTCACCGGCCTGCAGCCGCTCGAAGACCATCGGGACGAGGTTGAAGACCCCGACGTCGCCGAGCTCGGGCGTGGCCGCGCCGGCGACGTTGAAGTAGCGCAGGTTCATGGCCCGCATGCCGTACGCCCGCTCGCAGTGGCGGATCAGCCACTCCCCCACGAGCTTGCTCTCGCCGTACGGCGACAGCGGGGAAGTCGGCGTGTGCTCGTCGACCAGGTCGACGTCGGGCAGCCCGTACGTCGCGGCGCTCGAGGAGAACACGACCTTGTCCACCCCCGCGTCGCGGCAGGAGTCGAGCAGCGCGACCAGGCCCTCGACGTTCTCGCGGTAGTAGAGCAGCGGGTCGGCCATCGACTCGCCGACCTGCTTCTTCGCGGCGATGTGGACGACCCCGTCGACCTGGTGCTCGGTCACCGTGCGCGCGACGAGGCGGCGGTCCAGCACGCTTCCCTGCACGAGGGGGACGCCGTCGGGCACGCGGGAGGCTGCCCCGGTCGAGAGGTCGTCCAGGACGACGACCTCGGCGCCGTCGGCGAGCAGGGAGCGGGCGACGTGCGCCCCGATGTAGCCGGCGCCGCCGGTCACCAACCAGGTCATCGGGTGACCCTAGGGCCTACTCGGCGCGGTACTCCACGTGCTCGATCTCGAGGCGGACCTCCTGGATGCGGACCAGCACCCGCTCGCGGAGGTCGGACGGGGCCGGGTCGCTGCCGCAGCAGCGGGCGACCAGCGACTTGACCGCCTGCTCCAGGCCGTACTGCCGCAGGCACGGCGCGCACTCGTCGAGGTGGATCCGGACCTTGTCGTGGTGCTCGGGGTCCTGCTCGCCGTCGAGGTAGAGGTAGACGGCCTCGAGCACCTCGCTGCAGGGGGTCTCGTGCGGGTCACCACAGCTCACGAGGTCGCCTCCTCCGTGCCGGTCCCCGCCTTGACCAGGCCCCGCTCGACCGCGTAGTCCGCCAGCAGGACGCGCAGGCCGCGCCGGCCGCGGTGCAGCCGGCTCATCACGGTGCCGATCGGAGTGCCCATGATCTCGGCGATCTCCTTGTAGGCGAAGCCCTCGACGTCGGCGAGGTAGACCGCCATGCGGAAGTCCTCGGGCAGCGCCTGCAGGGCCTCCTTGACGTCGGAGTCCGGCAGGTGGTCCAGCGCCTCCATCTCGGCGCTGCGCAGCCCGGTCGAGGTGTGCGCCTCGGCCGCGGCGATCTGCCAGTCGGTGATCTCGTCGGTGGGGCTCTGCTGCGGCTGCCGCTGCTTCTTGCGGTAGGTGTTGATGAACGTGTTGGTGAGGATCCGGTAGAGCCAGGCCTTGAGGTTGGTGCCTTCCTGGAACTGGTGGAAGGCGGCGAAGGCCTTGACGAAGGTCTCCTGCACCAGGTCCTCGGCGTCGGCAGGGTTGCGCGTCATCCGCAGCGCGGCGGAGTAGAGCTGGTCCAGGAACGGCAGCGCGTCGCGCTCGAACCGCGCCGTGCGCTGCTCGCTGGTCTCCTCGCTGACCGCGCTCACCTCCGCTCCTGCCTCTCGTCCCGATGCGCCGGCCCGCACGGGGCGGACGACGACCTTCGGCAGAGAGGGTACGCGGGCGGAGAGGGAGTCCGCCGGGCCGGGAGCGGCCAGCGGTCCGAGGGCGCTTGCGGTCATCGGAACCTGCACGCTGGCTCGAACGCCGCCGGATGCGCCGTCTGTTCCCCGACCGCCTGCACCGGCACCGCCGACGTACGATCCCGCTCATGGAAGGCCACCACCCCGCGGTCGAGCAGTACCTCGAGACCGTCCTCGAGCTCGAGGAGGCGGGCATCGTCCCGATGCGCGCCCGGATCGTCGAGCGGCTCGGCGTGTCGGCGCCGTCGGTGAGCGAGACCGTCAAGCGGCTGGAGCGCGAGGGATACCTCACCCTCGACGAGGACCGCGTGCTGCACCTCACCGAGACCGGCCGTGCCTACGCCACCTCCATGCTGCGCAAGCACCGGCTGGCCGAGGTGCTGCTGGTCGACGTGCTCAAGGTGCCGTGGCCGCAGGTGCACGAGGAGGCCTGCCGGCTCGAGCACGCCATCAGCGACAACCTCGAGCGGCACCTCGTCGAGCTGCTCGGCGACCCCGGCACCTGCCCGCACGGCAGCCCCATCCCCGGGTCGGCGAACGTCGTCGAGACCGGCCCGCTGCAGAAGCTGTCGACCGTCCCGGCGGGCGGCTCGTGCGTGGTGCGCCGGATCGACGAGCACCTGCAGACGATGGTCGACCGGATGCAGGAGCTCGAGGACCTGCGGCTGCTGCCCGGGCAGGCGGTCGTCGTCGACGGCCCCGACGACGGGCAGGTGCTGCTCAGCGTCGACGGCGTGAGCGTGCGGGTCGACGCCTCGGTCGCGGCCGAGGTCTACGTCAGCGTCTGACGGCTCAGCCAGCCGGTCACGACGTCCTCGACCTCCTGCCGCACCTCGGTCGCGCTGCGGCCGTCCTTGCGCCGCACCGCGAAGGCGTGGTCGGCGCCCGCCACGACGTGCACCTCGAGCTGCGGTCCGGGCAGGGGTACGCCGAAGGCGTCGCGGCCGCCCTGCACCACCAGCCGCGGCAGTCGCGGGGCGAGCAGCTCCGGCAGGCGGGTGCGCTCCGGCCGGCCCGGCGGCGCGAGCGGGAAGGCCAGCGCCAGCACCGCCACCGCTCCGACGGCGTCGGCGGTCCGGCAGGCGACGCGGGCCCCGGCGCTGCGGCCGCCCACGACCAGAGGACCGTCCAGCCGCTCGAGGATCGCCGTCCAGGCGAGGTCGAGCCGGGCGGGGGCCTCCGCGACCCTCGCACCGCGCAGTCGCCACGGCTGCTCGACCCGGACCACCCGCAGCCCGGCGGCCAGCCCGGCGTCCCGCGCCGCAAGCAGGTCGGGGGCGTCGATGCCGCCGCCCGCTCCGTGGCCGAGCACGAGCAGCGGCGCGCCGGGGTCCCCCTCGGTCGTCGTGCGGGCGGTCCCGACCGGCGTCGGGACCTCCTCGACGACGGGCGTGAGACTCACGTCCGGAAAGGGTAGGGACGTCCCGTGCGCACCCCTGACCCGGTGGCGATGACGGCGACGACCGGGGCGAGCCTGACGAGCGGTCCCTCGCTCGGCACACCCGTCCCGCCGCCGGACTCCCCGTACTGGCTGTTCTACGACGAGGTGGCCGCCGCCCAGGTGGCCGACTGGCTGCCCGCCGAGCCCAGCCAGGTGCTCGACGTGTCCGGCGGCCGCCGGTTCGCGACCCAGGTCGCGGCGGCCGGTCACTCGGTGGTGCACGTGCTCGCCGAGGGCAGTCGGCCCTCCGCCGCGCCCGACGGCCGGCTGCAGCCCGTCGTGGCCGACACCCGATCCCTCGACTGGCTGCGGGCCGAGTCGGTCGACCTCGTGCTGGCGGAGTCGCGCGCGCTCTCCTTGTGCCTGGCGACGGAGGTGACGCTCGAGCGGCTGGTGCGGGTGCTGCGGCCGGGGGGTCGGCTGCTGCTGGTGGTCGAGTCGCTGCTGCTCGGGCTCGCGCGGCTGGCCGAGCAGGGCCGCTGGGCCGAGCTGGCGGACGCGCCGAGCGCCGACGTGGTGCTCGTGTCGGGCGACGACGGCACCCTGACGCGCTGCTTCTGGCCCGAGGACCTGACATCGCTGCTCGGCGACGCCGGGCTCGACGTCGAGTGGGTCCGTCCGCGGACCGTGCTGACGCCCGCGACGGTCGAGCGGGCGCTCAGCTCCGGGGGCGCCGCCGCGCTGCGCACGCTGGTGCGCACCGAGCTGGCCCTGTCCGTCGAGCGGGAGGGCGAGTCGACCGGGCTGCACCTGGCCGCCAGCGCCCGCAAGCCGGGCTAGCTGTTCGCCGCTTCGTACTTCTCCTGGTCGGCCACGCAGCGCGCGGCCTCCGGCCGGACCTCGAGCCGGGCGTCCGGGATGGGCTGCCCGCAGTCGACGCAGGTGCCGTACGACCCGTCCTCGATCCGCGCCAGCGCCGCCTCGACCTCGGAGCGCTGCTGGGCCGAGGCGGCCAGCAGGGCGTTCTGCTCGTCGGCGTCCTGCAGCTCGCTGGCGGTGTCGCCGGCGTGCTGGTCGATGGAGCTGAGCTCGCCGCTGTCCCCGGCGCCCTCGCCCTCGAGCGTGGTGGTCGCGCTGTCGAGCTCACGGAGCATCTGCTCCAGTGACTGGCGGGCGTCCTGCAGGTCCACGGTTCTCCTTCGTCGGGTGGTGCCGTCCGCAGCGCCCTACCCCGCCTCGGCGCGCTTCCACGCGGCAGACTGGGCGGGTGCGCCGTCGACTGCTCACCGTAGGCGCCGCCGGGCTGCTCGTCGCGTCCTCCCCTGCCACGGCCCTGGAGCTCCCCTCCCCGGCCGAGCAGCGCGCGCAGGACCTGACCCTGCTCAAGGAGGTCGGGGCGCGGGCCGACCGGGTGCTCGTCTCGGTCGTCCCCGGGCCCGTCGTCAACGACGAGCGGGTGCTCGTGGGGCTCGACGGCGGCGGCGGCGTGCAGCGCGTCGTGGTCGAGCAGCGGCTGCAGCTGACGGGCGAGGGCGACTACCAGGTGCGCGAGCGCGGACCGGCCCGCGCGTCGGAGGCGCTCGGCGACGAGCCGGCCCCGGTGACGAAGTTCGGGGCGGTGGTCTGGCAGGGCTTCTCCCCCGGCTCGCGCGAGCTGGCCGCGCGGCTGACGCTGGACCCGGTCCTCGAGGCGGCGCGCCTCCCGCTCCGGATCACGGCGTCGTACGACGGCCGGCCGCTCGACCCCGGCGGTCGTGTGCCGGCCGCCGGCACCGTGCTGCTGACGCTGACCAACACCACGGAGCAGCCGGCGACGCTGCCGACGGCGCAGGACGCGGCCGCCGGACCGGTCGCCGCGGCGCTGGACGCGGCGCGAGCAGCGGCGC
>JAKFFB010000116.1:0-4926 GCA_036675425.1 Actinomycetales bacterium
TCGGGGTGGTGGCTAGGCGAGCTGGCGTCGCCGCAGGGTCGAGGCGAACATGGCGTCCGTGCCGTCGCGGTGCGGCCAGAGCTGGAAGCGGTCGATCTCGACCGTGTCGTCGCGCCGGCCGAGCACGGCGCGCACCACGTCGGTCGTCTCGGCGACGACAGGCGAGCAGGTCGCATAGACCACGACCCCACCCGGCCGCACCGACTCGAGCGCCACGTCGAGGAGGACCTGCTGCAGGCCGACCAGCAGGTCGACGTCGGCGGTCGTCCGGCGCCAGCGCGACTCCGGTCGCCGGCGCAGCGCCCCCAGGCCCGAGCACGGCGCGTCGACGAGCACGCGGTCGAAGGTCCCCGGCACCCACGGTGGCCGGGTGCCGTCACCGGCGAGGACGTACGCCGCCCCTGCCGGCACGGCGCGCAGCGCAGAGGCAACGAGAGCCGCCCGGTGGGGCTGGCGCTCGTTGGCCACCAGCCGGGCTCCCCGCTCGACGGCCAGGGCTGCCAGCAGGACCGCCTTGCCGCCCGGTCCGGCACAGAGGTCGAGCCACAGCTGGTCGCGGCCCGCCAGCGGTGCGTCCGTCATCGCGAGCGCGACCAGCTGCGAGCCCTCGTCCTGCACCCCGGCGCGGCCCTCCGCCACGGCCGGGACGGCAGCCGGGTCGCCACCGTCCAGCACGACGCCGTACGGCGACTTGCGGGTGCGGCTGCCGCCTGCGGCCTCGAGCTCCTCGACGCTCGCGAGCCCCGGACGTGCCACGAGGGTGACCTGCGGGGCGGCGTTGTCCGCCTCCAGCAGGGCCTCGAGCTCGTCGCGATCATCGCCCAGCGCCTCGCTGAGGGCCTCGACGACCCAGCGCGGGTGCGAGTGCGCGACTGCCAGGTGCCCGAGGAGATCCGTCTCCCGCGCAGGCGCCACCTGGGCCACCCAGGCGGCGATGTCCTGGCGGCTCACCTTGCGCAGGACCGCATTGACCAGGCCCGCCGGCCCTTGGCCGACGCTGGCGCGGACCAGGTCGACGCTCGTCGAGATCGCGGCGTGGTCGGGGACCCGCATCGCCAGGAGCTGGTGGACGCCCAGCCGCAGCACGTCGCGCACCCCGGCCTGCAGCTTGGGCTTGGTGAGACAGGCGTCGATGATCGGGTCGTAGAGCCCCTGCATGCGGATCACGCCGGACGCGAGCTCGGTGGCGAGCCCGGCGTCGCGACCCTCCAGGCGGTGCTTGCGAAGCACCTGCGGCAGCACGAGGTTGGCGTACGCGTCGTCGACCCGGACAGCCGTCATCACGTCCAGCGCGGCCCGTCGGGGCCGGTCGACCGGCCGGCGGCGCTCACTCACCGAAGAGCTCCCGGACGAGCTTCTTGGGGGCCTTGGTGGCCCACGCCTCGGTGAGCACCTCGACCAGCTCGTCACGGCTGATCTCGCCGAGACGGGACTGCTGGACCAGGACGGCGGCACAGCCGTTGAAGTGCTCGATGGTGAAGAACGGCGTCGAGTCGTCCTCGACGAGGGCGAGCTTCTCGACCTCCGTGGGGGTCATGATCACCACCAGGTCGCCGTACATCTCGCCGGTGTCGGGGTCGACCGCGCTCTTGTGGGGCGCGCGGTAGAGGACGAACCCCTTGCCCTTGTCGCCCTTCGGCACCTTCCACGTCGGGCGGTCGCCCCAGGAGATGCCCAGCTCGGTCTCCGGCAGCCCGCCGCAGATGTCGTCGATGTCCTCGGGGCGCGCCTGCCTGCTCATCTGCGACAACCTAGTCGCCCAGCCGGACGCCCGACTCCAGCCGGACGCCGCGCGCCCAGTCCGCAGCGGGCATCTGTTTCCGGCCGTTGGCCTTCACCTCGCCGAGGCGCAGCGGCGTGGTGCCGGTGCCGACGAGGACGGCGTTCTTCATGACCTCCAGCACGCCCGGCTCCAGGGCGGGGCCGTCGGCGCCGGTGAGCGGCCCGATCTTGATCCGCTCCCCCTCGAAGGTGCTCCACGCCCCGGGGGCGGGCGTGCAGGCGCGGACCTGGCGGTCGATCGCGGCGGCGGGGTGGGGCCAGTCGATGCGGGCGTCGTCGACGAGGATCTTCGGCGCGAACGAGACGCCGTCCTCGGGCTGCTCGCGTGCCTCGAGCGAACCGTCCTCGATCCCGTCGAGGGTCTGCACCAGCAGCCCCGACCCACCCTCCGCGAGCCTCTCGAGCAGGTCGCCGGCGGTGTCGCCGGGTCGGATCCGCTCGGTCATGATCCCGAAGACGGGTCCGGCGTCGAGGGCCTTGACGATCCGGAACGTGGTCGCGCCGGTGACCTCGTCGCCCGCCCACAACGCGTGCTGGACGGGGGCAGCCCCGCGCCAGGACGGCAGCACCGAGAAGTGCAGGTTGATCCAGCCGTGCGGCACCAGGTCGAGCGCCGACTGCGGCAGCAGTGCGCCGTAGGCCACCACCGGGCACGCGTCGGGCCGCAGCTCGGCCAGCGCCGCCTGGAAGTCGGGGTCGCGCGGGTGCTCGGGCTTGAGCACAGGTACGCCGAGCTCCTCCGCGCGCTGCGCGACCGGGCTGGCGACCAGCTTGCGACCGCGCCCGCTGGGGGCGTCGGGACGGGTCACGACGCCGACGAGCTCGTGCCGGCTCGCGGCGATCGCATCGAGCGCGGGGACCGCGACCTCGGGGGTTCCGGCGAAGACGACGCGCATCAGCTGTGCTCTCTCATCGGGCGAGTCCGTTGGTGGCGTGGGGGCTGAACCTCACCGTGGGCCGCTCGAGCCCGAACCACTCGGACTCGCGGATCTCCTTCATCGCCGCCTTGCGGGCCGCGGTGTCGAGCTTGTCGATGAAGAGGATCCCGTCGAGGTGGTCGGTCTCGTGCTGCATCGCCCGCGCGAGCAGCTCGGAGGCCTCGAAGCGCTGCGGCTCGCCGTGCATGTCGAAGCCGGTCGCGACCACCGACAGTGCCCTCAGGCAGTCGTAGGTCAGCTCCGGCAGGGACAGGCAGCCCTCGGCGCCGTCCTGGGTCTCGTCCGACAGCTCGAGCGACGGGTTGACCAGATGTCCGACCTCGCCGTGGACGTTCCAGGTGAAGACCCGCAGCCCGACACCGATCTGCGGGGCCGCGAGACCGGCACCGGGGGCGGCCAGCATCGTGTCGGTGAGATCGGTGACGAGCTGCTGGAGCTCACGGTCGAAGCTGTCGACCTCGATCGCACGTTGCCGCAGGACGGGATCACCGAAGAGGCGGATCGGCTGGACGGCCATCTTCTCGGGATCTCCTTGCGCAGGGGCTGGGCAGGCGGGTGAGGACCGCCCAATCCTAGGGAGGCGCCCGCGCGGTGACACATCGGCGCTAGATGGTGAGCGGGTCCACCTGGATCCGGACCGGGTCGAGCTTGCGGGCCGAGCGGATCCGCTGCAGGTCGCCGAGCGCCTCGGACAGGTCGGTGCCCTGCGACCACGGCACGCGCAGCAGCACCCGGTGCTCGTCGTCGACCGGCACCGGGCCGAGGACCTCGGCCCCCTCGGGCAGGTCGATGAGGTGCAGGGCGTCGTCGAGCGCCCCCAGCTCACCGGTCACCGTCGCCAGCCGGGCGGACGGCGGCAGGTGCGCCTGCGAGCGCTCCTCGGCCTCGCGGCGCGCGAAGCCCGTCGGGTCCCACCGCACCAGCGCCTGGAGCGCGGGATGGGCCGGGTCACCGACGGCCACCACGTGGCCCCCGGACCGGACGAGGGCGGCCGCGTTGAGCCAGCGGCGGAGCGCCTCCTCGGAGGCACGCAAGTCGTCCCGCGCCAGGGTCAGCCACGTGTCGAGGATCAGGACCGCGGCGTAGCCCTCCTCGGCCACCGGCTCGGCGCCGACCGTCGCGACCACGATGTCGGCCTGCGCGCCGACGCGCTCGACCACCTTCTCGCCGCTGGAGCTGCGCACGGTCGTGCCGGTGAACATCCGGCCCAGCTCCTCGGCGGTGCGCGCCTCACCCCGGACGGGGGCCCGGAGACCGCGGCCGCCGCAGGTGCCGCACGCCCAGGACGCCTCGACGTGGCCGCACCAGCGGCACTGGGGTGGCACGGTCGGGCCGGACACCACCAGCGGGCCCGTGCAGACGGTGCAGCGGGCCGGTGCCCGGCAGGTGTCGCACGCCAGCGACGCCGCATAGCCGGCGCGCGGCGTCTGCACGAGCACCGGACCGGACTCGAGGCCGCGCCGGATGGCGTCGTACGCCGCTCGCGGGATGCGGGTGCCCACCGAGCGGTCCTCGGCCGGAACGACCTCGACCCGCACCCGGCGTCGCAGGAGCTCCCGCGGCACGGCGAGCTCGTGGGCCCAGCTGGAGCCGATCAGCTGCTGGGCCTCGGGGGTGCGGGCCACCCCGCCGAACAGCGCCGCGGTCGCCTGCTGCTCGGTGCGGGCCACCAGCACCTCTCGGGTGTGGGGGTAGGGCGCGCGCGGCTCGGCATGGAGGTCGTCGCCGTCGTCCCAGAGGACCACGAGGCCCAGGTCGTGCACCGGCGCGAAGGCGGCCGAGCGGGTGCCGACCACGACGCGGCGAGCGCCGCGGGACACGGCGAGGAAGTCGCGGTAGCGCGCGGCCGGGCCGCCGTCGGCGGTGAGGCAGACGTGGTGGCCCTCCCCCAGGACCGCGAGCAGCGCGGCGTCGACGCGCGTCACGTCACGACGGTCGGGCACACAGACCAGCGCGCCCCGACCGGCGGCGTACGTCGTGGCCACGGCCTCGGCGACCATCGCCGGCCAGTCGTCGGCTGGTCCGGCGGACCAGACCGCGCGCGGGCCCTCGCCGGCCGCCAGCCGGCGCAGGAACGCGCCGGCGTGCTCGACGTCGGCCCAGGCGCCGGTGGTGGGCGGCGGGGGTGACGGCGCCGGCGGCGAGGACAACTTCTCGGTGGTGGCGTGGCGCGGTGGGACGGCCAGGCGCAGCACGTCGGACCGGG
>JAKFFB010000170.1:0-23674 GCA_036675425.1 Actinomycetales bacterium
GAGCGGGTCCACCACCTCGTCGATCGGCAGCGCGGTGTCCACCGTGTCGACGACGGGGTCCAGGGCGTCGAGCACGGGGTCGACTGCGTCCACCACCGGGTCGAGGATGGGATCCACGATCGGGGCGACTGCGTCCACCACCGGGTCGACGACCTGGAGCACCGGCTCCAGGACGGGGTCGACGAGCTCGAGGGCGGGATCGAGGGCCTCGACCACAGGCTCGACCACGGGATCGAGGACCTCGACCACAGGCTCGACCACCGGGCCGATCACCGGGGCGCCGGCGTCGACGACCGGCTCGAGGGCATCGACGACCGGGGCGACGGCGTCGACCACAGGGTCAGGCTCCGGCACCGGGACATGGACGGGATCTCCGCCGGGCAGCAGCGGTTCGCCGGACAGGTCGGGCAGCAGCGGCTCGGCGATCGGCAGAGGAGCCACCGGACCGACCACCGGACCGACCACCGGACCGACCACGGGACCGACCGCCACCGGACCGACCGCCACCGGACCGACCACGACCGGGCCGATGACGGGCGCGCCCGGCAGCGCCACGGGCTCCAGCCCCGTCGGCGGCCCCACGACCGGCCCGACCGGCACCTCGACCGGCGGCACGCCCGTCGCCGGCCCGACCACGGGAACCACGGACGCGGCGCGCACGGCGACCAGCGGCACGGCCAGCTCGGCCGGCGACGACACCCCCAGCGCGAACGCGTCCGAGCCCGAGCCGTCCACGGAGCTCGGCCCCGGGACGGCACCGAGGCCGGTCACGGCGATCGCCGCAGCCCCGGCCACGCCTGCCGCTGCCGGACCGGCGGCAGCGCCCGCGGAGGCACCCAGCCGACCGGCCTCGGCCAGCATCCGCAGGAAGGGCACCTGCATCGCGAACGACACCGGCCCCATCGCCCACAGCAGCCGGGGGAGCGGCACCGACAGGAAGGCCCGGCCGCAGGCGGGGTCGAAGTGGGTGCCCGAGCACGCGGCGAGCTCGGTGCGGGCGGCGGCCGTGGCCATCGCCTTCTTGTAGGTGCGGGCAGCCGTCATCGTCTCGAAGGCGTCGACCAGCCCGACCATCCGGCCGGCCGGCGAGATCGCGGTCCCGGCGAGACCAGCGGGATAGCCGCTCCCGTCGTACTTCTCGTGGTGCTCGACGATGCCGAGACCCCACTCGCCGAGCCAGGGCAGCAGGGGCGCGGCAAGCTCCGCACCGGCCGACGGGTGCGCCTTCACGGCGTCGAACTCACCGGCTGTCAGCCGGCTGGGCTTGTTGAGGATGCCGACCGGCACGTCGAGCTTGCCGAGGTCGTGCAGCAGCGCGGCCCAGCGCAGTCGGTCGCGGTCGGCGGCTCCCAGCCGCATCTCGACGGCGAGCAGGTCGGTCAGCACGCGCACGCGCTCGCAGTGGCCGCGGGTCCGTCGGTCGTGCGCACCGAGGGCGCCGATGAGGCGCAGGACCTGCTCGGCAGTCCCGGACGGCGTGCGCTCGAGCCGCTCCTGGGAGCGCAGGACCGCGTCGCGCGCGACCCGGTAGCGGGACGGGGCGGCGTTCGGGAAGAGCAGGTCCAGCCTCAGCAGGACCGGGAGCGGGGAGAGGTGCCGTACGCCGCGCTCGACGGCGACGCCGGTCAGCACGGCGGCGGCCATCGCGAGCGCCGGCCACAGCCAGGCCGGGTCCGGCTGCTCGGGCGCCGCCCGGTCGACGGCCAGGACCGCGAGCCCGGACGCGGCCAGCGGGACCAGCACCAGCGCCACCCGCACGGTGCCGGCGAGCACGGGACGCGCGCGCCACCTGTCGTCCGCGTCCCCCGTCATCGTCCCGGGATCGGCAGCGCCCGCTATGCCCTGTAGACCCCCGTTCGGGGGACGCGCAGCACGACGCCGCCGGCCGGGGGGCCGACGGCGTCGAGGTGCGGCGCCGGGGTCAGCGGCGCCGAGGCGGGTGCGTCAGTAGACGCGGCGGCGGGTGCCGCCGAGCGGGACGAGGTTGAGGACCAGGCCGACCACCAGCAGGATCACGCCGAGGGTGGTGAGGATCGAGGGCCCGACCAGCAGGCCGATGAGCAGGAGGATCAGGCCGAGGACGATCATGGGGGGTTCTCCTTCGTGGGGGTCACGGTGCGTGCAGGAGATCTCCCCGCTCCGTGACGGGCTACGCCTCCCCGCCTGCAACGTCCCGGTTTGTCCGGTTCGCCTCGCGCAGCTCGGTGAGGTCGTGCAGCTGCACGGAGAGCCAGCGGCGTACGTCGTTGTGGTGCACGACCAGCGCGGCGTGCTCGCGCCGGTCCCGGCGCAGCTGCGGCGGCATGGTCAGGGCGGTGTAGAGCGCGTCGGCCTGCTGCGCGACGTCGAACGGGTGCAGCGTCACGGCGAAGCGGCCCAGCTCGTCGTGCGCGCCGGTGGCCTCCGACAGCGCGAGCACCATGTCGCGCTCGTTGACGACGACCGCCTCCTTGGCCACCAGGTTCATCCCGTCGGCGACGGCGTTGACGACGAGGACGTCGCAGCGCCGGTACGCCGCTGTCGCGAGCGCCATGTCGGACGCCAGTCGGAGGTCGACCGGCTGCCAGTCCCCGGTGCCGAACTTCGCGTTGACCGACGTCGCGGCGGCGCCGATCTCGGCGAGGTAGGCGGCGTACTCCGGCACGTCCTGCCGGCTGGGCTGCAGCAGCGCGAGGAACTGCACCTGCCCGTGCAGCTCGGGGTGCTCGGTGAGGAGCAGGTCGTACGCCGTGAAGCCGCGCACGATGTTCTTGCTGGGGTCGGTGCGGTCGACGCGCAGGATCAGCTGGCCGCCGGCCAGGCGCTCGTCGAGGTCGACCAGGTGCTCGTCGCTGGCGTCGGTGTGCGCGACCTGCTCGAGCGCCTCGATGTCGATGCTGATCGGGTAGGCGCGGACGTGCACCCGCCGGCCAGGGACCTGCACGGTCATGTCGCTGAGGTCGACCGGCAGGCCGAGCAGCTCCTGCGCGCAGAGGACGAAGGCGCGGGCGTCGGCGCGGGTGTGGAAGGCGACGACGTCGCAGCCGAGGAGCCCCAGCAGCAGCCGCTCGCGCATGTCCGGCGGCAGCACCCGCCAGGCGTCCGGGCCGGGCCAGGGGATGTGCACGAAGTGGCTGAGGACGGCGTCCGGGCAGCGCTCCCGCACCATCTGGCCGACGAGGTAGAAGTGGTAGTCGTGCAGCAGGACCAGCGCCTGCCCGCCCACCTTCTCGACCTGCTGCACGACGGCCTCGGCGGCCAGCTCGTTCGCGACGACGTAGCCGTCCTCGAAGGCCGCCCGCTCGACCCGGCCGATCGACGGGCTGCTCTTGAGGTCGTGCAGCCGGTGCTGCACGAACCACAGCAAGGGGTTCGCGACGACGCCGTAGAAGGGCTCGTGCACCTCCGGCGGGATCGGCACCAGTCGCACCGCGACCTCGCGCTCGACCGGGTCGCCGTCCGCCAGCAGCCTCGGCTCGCCGTCGAGGGCCAGCCGCAGCGGGGCGTCGCCGACCTCCTCCGCGACGACCGCGTCCTCGCCGCCGGCGGCGACGCAGACCCAGACGGCCTCGTCCAGGTGGCCGGTCAGCCCGGACAGGGCGGTGACCAGGCCGCCGGCGCCGCGGTCGAGCACCCGCTCGCCGGTCCGCGGGTCGACGTCGAAGCCGACGGGGCCGCGGTGGGAGAGCAGGACGACGGGCAGGTCGGAGATCAGCAGGTCGGCGGGGGGCACGCCTCGATCCTGCCCAACCCCGGACGAAGCTGACGGATCAGGTCCAGACAACGGACTTCTTGAGGTCCTCGAGCTCGTCCACGAGGTAGCCGGCCAGCCGGTCGAGGTCGGGGACCAGATCACGATCGGCGATCAGGCCGAAGTGCATGCCGTCCTCGTAGGACATCACGGTGATGTTGAGCCCCTGGCCGTCGGCGATCGCGGACAGCGGGTAGTACTGCATCAACCGCGCGCCGGCGTAGTAGAGCGGGATGTTCGGACCGGGGACGTTCGAGATGATCAGGTTGAACGGGCTCAGCCACTCGACGAGCCGCAGCCGGGCCGCCATCCGCGCCGCCTGACCGGCGAGCGCCGGCATGGCGAACTGCGTGACGTCGGAGAGCAGGTCGGCCGGCAGCGCGCCGTGCTGCTCCTTGGCCGCGCGCATCGCAGCGTGGCAGTGCATGAGCCGGTCGGCCGGCTCGGCCAGGTGGGTCGGCAGCGGCGCGGTCATGGTCGAGACGCGGTTGCCGCCGGTGCCCTTCTGCTCCTCCGTGCGCACGGAGACGGGCACCGCGGCGACCAGCGGACCGTCCGGCAGGGCGGCGTGGTCGACCAGCCAGCGACGCAGCGCCCCGGCGCAGAGCGCCATGACGACGTCGTTGACGGTGGCGCCGCCGGCGTTCTTGATCTCCTTGACGTCGGCGAGCGGGACGGTGCAGAACGCCCACCGGCGGTGCGGTCCGACCGGCCGGTTGAAGGGCGTACGGGGCGCGCGCAGGCCGGTCTGCGACAGCACCGCGCTCTCGCCCCGGCGCGGGATGAAGCGGTCGACGACCGGCAGCTTGGGCCGGGCCGGGCTCATGGCGAGACCGGGCAGCGAGCGGGCGACCGCGGCGCTGACCCGGGCGGCGCGCACCGGCTGCCCGGCCAGGGTGAGCAGGCTGCGAGCGAGCAGCGAGATGCTCCCCGGCTCCTCGTCGCACTCCCACGGCGGGACGTCGCCCAGATCGCGGCCCTCGGGCGTGAGGTCGAGCACGGCGGCCAGGATGTCGTTGCCCGAGACGCCGTCGATCGCGGCGTGGTGGACCTTGGTGTAGACCGCCATCCGGCCGCCGGACAGGCCTGAGATCAGGTAGAGCTCCCACAGCGGGCGGCGGCGGTCGAGCGGCCGCGCGTGCAGGCGGGCCGCCTGCTCGGCCAGCTGCCGGTCGTCGCCGGGCGCGGGCAGCGCGAGCTCGCGGACGTGGAACTCGATGTCGAAGTCCGGGTCCTCGATCCAGTACGGCTGGTCGAAGCCGAACGGCACCTCGGCCAGCCGGCGGCGGAACGGCGGCACCAGGTGCAGCCGCTCGCTGATGGCCCGCTGCAGCCGCTCCAGCGTCAGCGGCTCCGGCGCGGTCGACGGGTCGAGGACGCACACGCTCCCGACGTGGCCGTAGACCGAGGAGGTCTCCATCGCGAGGAAGGCGGCGTCGAGGCCGGTCAGCTGCTGCACGGGGGTGCCTCCAGAGAAGATCGGGTGCGCTGAGCCTGTACCCCGCTCGTGCCGGTGTCCACGCAGGGTCCGGTCAGGACAGGCGGTACCGGCCCGTGAGCGTGCCGGCGCCGAGACCGGTCAGCCCGAGCACCAGGACCACGCCGAGGGCGAGCGAGCCGTCGGTCGGCAGGGTGGCGTCGACCAGGCCGGTGACGCGGTGCTCGTGGCCGTCGTGGTCGTGCGGGTCGGCGGTCACGGGGTCGGTGACCTGCAGGTCGCTGTCGCTGACCGAGACGCTCTGCGCGACGCCGTCCTCGTCGAAGGCGACGTCGACGACGACGAGCTCGCCGCCCTCGCCCTCGGCGCAGTAGGTGTAGGCCGCGCCGTCGCGGTCGGCCGGCTGGCCGATGGCGGACAGGAAGCCCTCGAGGTTCAGGCCCAGTGCGGCGTGGAGGTCGTTGACCTGCGGCATCGAGCCGTCGGTGACGCAGCTGTTCGCGCCGTAGACCGCGCGCTCCCAGATGCCGATGTAGGTCTCGGAGCCGTTGAGCATGTCGTCGATGATCTCGGCGCCGAGGCCGGGCGACTTCTGGTCGGCGGCGAGGGCGATCTCGTGGAACCAGTCGGCGAACATGCCGTACTGCGCGACGCCCTCGTCGTTGATGTCGAAGGTGCGCAGGCTGCTGGACTGCTGGCGCAGCTGGACGCCGCCGATGGGCGCGGCGAACGGCTTGCTGTAGTCGACCTTCTGGCTGACCTTCGACTGGTCGCGCGGGCCGGGCTGGCCACCGAGGCCGTTGGTGTCTGCGCCGTAGCCCATGCCGAAGTCGTAGCCCGCGGGCGCCTGCTCGGCGGCGTACTTCGTGAGCTGGGTCCAGCGGTCCACGAAGGACGCCGCGTCGTCGGTGCGCGGGGCCACGACGCCGCCCTGCTCGTAGATGCGCTGGTAGGTGACCTCGTTGCCCCAGCTGTGGCTGGACATGACGGCCGGCAGGACCGGCGCGCGCTTCTCCGCCTTGGCCTCGGCCAGCTCGGCCGGGACGATCTCGGCCTCCAGGAGGTCGAGGGCCTGGCGCTGGGCAGCCGCACTCATGTGGTCCGGGTCGAAGATCATGCCCTTGGCGACCATCGAGCGGATCAGGTGCTTGCCCAGGTCGGTGAGGCCGCGGCTGTTGCAGTGCGGACCGGCCGGGTAGAGCGGCGCGACGAAGCCCTTGGACGCGACGCCGAACTCGTTGAGCACGCGGCCGGCGAGCGCGTCGACGTCCTCGGAGCCGAACTGCGTCGTGGCGTCGGTCGGGCTGAGCTGGGTCTTGTCGTGCTGGTCGCCCGACTCCTTGTCGCCGTGGTCGTGCGGCGCCTCCTCCGGGCAGGTCTGCATGTCCCACCAGTGACCGGTGACGTCGCGGTTGCCCAGACCGACGACGACGCCGGTGGAGCCGCCGTCACCGGTGACGCCGGAGAGCGCGTTGTCGAACTTGTTCACCAGCTCCATCTGCCGGACGCCCATGTCGAAGACCTCCTGCAGGCGCCGGTCGATGTCCTCGGTGGTGCACTGCGGGACGTCGAGGTACTCGGTGCAGTCGAACAGGCCGGAGATCTCGATGCCGAGCACCAGCGCCATGCGGCCGGCGTTGATGGCCTGGCGCGCCTGGGCGGGGCTCGTGACGATGCGCAGCCAGCCCTCGCCGGGACCGCCGTACTGCGCGTCGATGTAGTCCTGCAGCTCGAACAGGCGCTGCGCCTGCAGGCGCACGCCGTCCATCTCGTTGCAGGAGTTCTTCTTGACGGGGTAGAGCTCGCAGAGGGCCTCGTTGTCGACCAGCAGGTTCGTGGTCAGTCGCAGCCCGCCGAGGTAGGCGCGCTCGAGCCAGCGCCAGTAGTACTGCTCGTGGGTGAGCGTGCGGTTCTGCGGCCAGCTGTTGAAGGTCGGCCAGCCCTGCGGGTCGTAGCTCGCCATGTACTCGGGGGCGTTGCCACCGAGCGGGACCTCGAGGACGCCGTTGAACGGGTTCTTCTCGTCCTGGCAGTTGCCGAGCGCGTACTCCACGCCGTACTCGTGCCACGGCCGGCCGCAGCGCAGCTCACCGCCGAGGAACTCGAAGGCCATGCCGTGCACGTGCGCCTCGAAGAAGCCCTTGACCGGCTGGTTCGGGTTGCCCTTGACGGGCGCGGGACGGCCCTCGGCGTCGGTGTCGATCTCCGGCCAGCTGGCGCACGCGGTGCCGTTGGCGTCCGCGTCGGAGGGGTTGTCGTCGGCCACGTGGCGCAGCGTCAGCGGCGTGCCCTCGCCGAGCGTCAGCCCGCCGTCGGCGACCGTGAGCGCGGCGTCCTGGGCCTTGTTGGTCAGCAGGTAGGTCTGGCCGTTCCTGCTCTTGGCGTCGGGGTCGGCGCCGGTGGCCGTCAGCCGCCACTCGGCGGCCTCGCTCGGCTCGGGAGCCTTGACGACGCTTCCGTCGGTGAGCAGTCCGGCGACGCTGCCGGCGGCGAGGTAGCTGCGCACGTCCCACCAGGCGCCCTCGTGGGCGGTGTCGCGACCCTCGTTGGTCGCGAGGAGGTACTCGCCGAGGCGCGTGGCCTGGAAGTGGAACGGCTCCGCGGCGGACGCGTCCGGGGTCACCGACAGGGTGCCGGCGTCCTCCACGACGTAGCCCTGGCCGGGCGCCTCGACCGTGTAGCAGCCACCTGCGACCGCGTAGCGGTCCTCCGGCTGCGCGAGGCGGTCGTTCACGTCCCGGTCCTGCACCAGCGCGAACGGCGTGGTGAGCGCGGGGGTGACGGACGGTGCGTCCTTGCCGGACGCGAAGGCGCCGGCGCCGGCCGTCGTGAGGGCCAGGGCGGAGACGCCGAGCAGCGCGCGCAGCACCGCGGGGCGGGAGGGAGACGTCATGCAGGCGTGTTTCGCCGCGGCGGACGGCTTCTCCTGCCTACCTGCACCCGGCGTGCAATCCGTCACGGCCAGACCAGGACGATCCGGGCAGCAGGTCCGAGTTCGCTAGCGTCGCCGCCCGTGCCGGCCCCGTCCGAGCGCGTGCCGGCACCGCTGCTGGTGCTCGCCGCCATCGTCTCCGTGCAGGTGGGCAGCTCGGTCGCCAAGGGGCTGTTCGACGACCTCGGCGCCGCGGGGACCACGCTGCTCCGGCTGGGTCTGGCGGCGCTCCTGCTGCTCGCCGTGCTGCGACCGGCGGTCCGCGCCTGGACCCGCGCCTCCTGGACCGCGGCGCTGCTGCTCGGCGGCGCCATGGCCGGGATGAACCTGGTCTTCTACCTGTCGCTGCGGACCGTGCCGCTCGGCGTGGCCGTGACCGTCGAGTTCCTCGGCCCGCTGCTGCTCGCGCTCGTGCAGACGCGGCGGGCGGTGGACCTGGTCTGGGCGGCGCTCGCCGCGGGCGGCGTCGCGCTGCTCGGGCTCGGCTCGGCGACGTCCGCCCCGCTGTCCGGGCTGCTGCTCGCCTTCGTCGCCGGGCTGTTCTGGGCCGGCTACATCGTGGCCAGCGCGCGGCTCGGTCAGCAGCTGCCCGGGACCGACGGGCTGGCGGTCGCGCTCGCCTTCGCCGCGCTGCTCGTGCTGCCGTTCGGCGCCTCCGGCGCTGCTGCGGTCCTGGAGCGCCCGTCCCTGCTGCTGGGCGCGCTGGTCGTCGCGCTCCTGTCGTCGGTGATCTCGTACGGCCTGGAGCTCTCCGCGCTGCGCCGGATCCCGACCCGGGTCTTCGGGATCCTGATGAGCCTGGAGCCGGCGGCGGCCGCGGTCGCGGGGCTGGTCGTGCTGGGGGAGGCGCTCGGCAGCCGCGAGGTGCTCGCCCTGGTCCTCGTCAGCCTGGCCAGCGGCGGCATCACCCTCGCCCGCCGCAGGGACGAGCTCCCGGTGCAGCCGCTCGAGTGAGGTTCGCCCTTGTCGCGAGCCCCGACCAGGATCACCATCCGGCTGCGGGCGACGGTGCCCAGGGGGAGGCGGTCATGTACGGAACGGTGATGACGGCGACGCTCACGGGGTCGGCGGACCAGCTGCGGTCGGCGGCCGAGGAGTGGGCGATGAAGCGCCCGGCGCCGGGCTTCCGGCGCGAGGAGATCCTCATCGGCGACGACGGCCGGTCCGTCGTGGCGGCGGTCTTCTTCGACAGCAAGGAGGACTACGAGCGCCTCGCCGACGACCCCGAGCAGGACACCTGGTGGTCGGGGCAGATGGCGCCGCTGCTGTCGGACGTGACCTGGACCGACGGCAGCTGGCAGGCGCCGCTCACGCCCGGCTGATCGCTCGGGCCGCGGTCGCTGCGGCGACCAGTCCTGCGCCGGTCGCGGCGACGAGCCCGGTGGACCCGGTCGCGGGCAGCTGGTCTCCCGCGGTGGCCGGCGGAGCGGCGACCGGCCGGGCCGGCGCGGCGCCGCGGGTGACCCGCTCGAGCACGACGCGGTCGATCTCCACGCCGAGATCGGTGATCGCGCGCAGGGTCATGGTGGTGCGCTGCCCCGGTCCGGCCGGGACCACGTCGACGGCGAGCACGGCGTAGTTGTCGTAGCGCGCCTGCGACCAGTCGACGCTCTCCGCCTCCTGCGTGGCGGGGTTGCGGATCGCCTCGTCGTAGCCGGGGCCGCGCCAGATGTAGCTGTTGGGCACCTCCGGCCCGGCGCCGGGCGCGTCGTCCGGGATGCCGTCGCCGCGGTACCGCTCGGCGCTGCCGTCCTGGAACGGGTAGCGCCCGCGCCCGCCCGAGCCGGCGAGGACGTACGTCGTCCCGTCCTCGGCCGGGCGGACCGTGGAGCGGTCGGGCGCCTGCCGGGTCGAGGTGTTGCCGCGGATCGGGTTGGTCCGCTCGTACTGGTGGTTGTGCCCCTGCACGACGAGGTCGACGGAGTAGCGGTCGAACAGCGGCGCCAGCGCGTCGCGCACCCCGCCGTCGGAGGCGTGCGACTTGCTCGTCGAGAAGGCGCAGTGGTGGAAGAAGGCCACGATGAAGTCGACGGTCGGGTCGGCGCGGTAGGCGGCGAGCTGCTGCTCGAGCCAGGCGACCTGCGCCCCGCCGCTGTAGCCGGTCGCGGCGGGGATCTCGGCGGTGAGGTCGTTGGCGTCCAGGCTCAGCACCGCGACGTTGGCGTGGACGAACGTGTAGACCGACGGGCACCCGCTCGGGCCGTTGTCCGGCAGGTCCAGCCGCAGCAGGTGACCGCCGTAGCCGTGCGACGCGTCCGCGAACGGCGGAGCGTTCTGCGGCGTCCCGTAGAGCGCCTCGAGGTCGTGGTTGCCGGTCGCCAGCATCCAGGGCGTCGACGCGGCGCTCCGCTCGATCATCGCGAAGTAGACCGACCACGCGAACGGGTCGTAGTCGTTGGTGTCCGGCAGCTGGGTGCTGAACGTCTCCGGCGCGCCGAGCCCCTGCGGGTCGGCGTAGCAGATGTCGCCCGCCAGCAGGTGGAAAGCCGGTCGCTGCGCGACGATCCGGTCGACCAGGGTGCTGGCCGGCCGCTCTGCCCGGCGGGTGTCGTCGGCGTCGTAGTGGTTGGTCACGTCGTGCCCGGACTGCGGGTGCTGCACGTCGGTGCCGTGGTCGCCGAGGGCGGTGAAGGTGAACGGCGCGGCCACTCCACCGCGGGCGGGAGCCGTCGTGAAGGTGGCGTCCGGCGTCACGGTGCCGTCGGGCATGCGGAAGCGGTAGTGGTAGGTCCGCCCCGGCGTGAGGCTGTCGAGCGAGGCGTGCACGAAGAACTGCTCGGCGCCCGTGACGACCGGCCCGGCGGCGGGGATCTGCGACAGGAGCCGGCGGACCTCGACCTCGACCTGGTCGCCGTACGACCGGTCCAGTCCCACCTCGGCCACCAGCCGGCCGGCGGGCGGTGCGCCGGTGAGCTCCCCGGAGATCCGCATGGACGTGCGCGGATCGCTGCCGTACGTCAGCCGTCGCCCCATCACCGTGACGCCGTCGGCGGCGTAGGCGCGGGACACCGCCCGGGCGAAGGGGTCGGTGCTGATCGCGAGCGCGGCGAGCGCCGCTCCGCCGCCCTTGAGGGCTGCGCGCCGGCTCACCGGGTGCCGCCGCAGGTAGCGCGTGACCCAGTCCGCCTGCTCCGCGATCGACATGTCCCTGGCGATGCGCGCAGGGACACCGGAGCGCGGGATCTCGCCCGACGGGGAGCGCTGGGTCACGCGGGGAGAGTACGGGCTGGCGATGCTCTTGCACGGCGCCGGGCACGAGCGCATAGTCCGTGCGTTGGCCGCGCGCGCAGACGCGGGCCCGCCCCGGGAACGCGATGCGCGCGAGCGCCGGCTGCGGGCACCCGGGAGCCTGTGCCGCAGGCCCTGCCCTCGAGATCCTGCCGCGCCGCCGGTGGTCCGACGCGAGGGGGAGAGCACCATGGGTCGAGCACGAGAGATCATGGACAGGCTGACGGCGGCAGTGCTGGCCGGTGACCGGTCCGCGATCCTGCGCGTCTACGCGGAGGACGCCGTCGCCGAGAGCCCCGATGCCGGCCGGCTGGTCGGTCGCGACGCGATCGCGGACTACCTGCTCGGGTTCAGCCAGGCATTCCCGGACCTCAGGTTCGAGGTCACGGCCGAGATCGAGACCGATGACACCGCGGTCGACGAGGGCTACATGATCGGCACCCACACCGGCCCGATCGTCACGGCCGACGGGGAGGTGCCCGCGACAGGCAGGGCGATCCGCCTGCGCGAGTGCGACGTCCTCACAGCGCGGGACGGACTGGCGATCCAGCACCGGTTCTACTTCGACCAGCTCGAGCTCATGACGCAGCTGGGGCTCAGCGAGGAGCAGACCATCGTGCTCCCCGAGCAGCAGGCGCGCACCGAGTCACGAGTCGGCGCCCAGGGCTGAGGGGGAGATCGCGATGACGATGACGCAGCCGCTCGAGCACCGCCGCTTCGACGAGCCCGACGAGGTCAGGGAGGGTGCCAACTGGCGGATGGAGCTGGTCACGCTGGCCGGTCACGCCCAGATCGGCCGGATCACGCTGCAGCCAGGCTGGCGCTGGTCGCAGGACGTGAAGCCGGTCGCCGGCACGGAGCTGTGCGAGGCCCCGCACCAGCAGTACCAGGTGTCCGGCCGCATGCACCTGCTCATGGCGGACGGCACCGAGCTCGAGACCGGACCGGGCGACATCACGTCGCTGCCGCCCGGCCACGACGCGTGGGTCCTCGGCGACGAGCCGGTCGTGGCGATCGACTGGCAGGGCGCGTCAGTGTGGGCGCACCCGCGCTGACGACCTGAAGGGATCAGGCGGAACCGGTCCGCCGCCGGCGCAGCGCCAGTCCCGCGAGGGCGCAGGTCGTCGGATCCGCTGACGCCGTAGCGGACCGCTCTGCCCGATCTCGTGGTGCGCTCGACCGCGCAGATGCTGCACGATGACCGCCATGCCCACGCTGCACCTGTCCCAGGACCCCGACGCCGACGCGCTGCTGTCGAAGGACCCGCTCGCGCTGCTCCTGGGGATGCTGCTGGACCAGCAGTTCCCCATGGAGGCTGCGTTCGCCGGCCCCTGGAAGCTGAAGCAGCGGCTCGGCCACCTGGACGCCGAGCGGATCGCCGCGACCGATCCGGAGGAGCTCCTCGCAGCGATGCGCCAGCCACCGGTCGTGCACCGGTTCCCCGGCTCCATGGCGGGTCGGGTGCAGGCCGTCTGCACGATCGTCGCGACGGAGTACGGCAACGACGCCTCGCGCATCTGGAAGAAGGCCCGGTCCGGCCAGGAGCTGCTGGAGCGGCTGCAGGCGCTGCCGGGATTCGGTGAGCAGAAGGCGAAGATCTTCATCGCGCTGCTCGGCAAGCAGCTCGGCCTGAAGGCCGAGGGCTGGCGCGAGGCAGCCGGCGCCTACGGCGAGGAGGGGTCGACCCGCAGCGTCGCCGACGTCAGGGACAAGGACTCGCTGCTGGCGGTCCGAGCCTTCAAGAAGGAGGCGAAGGCTGCCGCGAAGGCGGCGAAGGGCTAGACCTCGACGAGGACGGTGAACGGCCCGTCGTTCACCAGCGCCACGTCCATCATCGCGCCGAAGCGGCCGGTCTCGACGTGCGCGCCGCGCTCGCGCAGGGCCGCCACGACGGCGTCCACCAGCGGCTCGGCGACGGCGCCGGGCGCGGCCGCGGTCCAGGACGGCCGACGCCCCTTGCGCGTGTCGCCGTAGAGCGTGAACTGGCTGACCACCAGCAGCCCCGCGCCGGTCTCGGCGCAGGAGCGCTCGTCGCGCAGGACCCGCAGCTCGTGCAGCTTGCGCGCCATCGCCTGGACCTCGGCGTCGGCGTCGTCGTGGGTGACGCCGAGCAGGACCAGGAGCCCCCCGTCGATCCGGCCGACGACCTCGCCCTCGACCGCGACTGTGGCATGGGTCACTCGCTGCACGACCGCCCGCATCCGTCGTGTCTACCGCTCGTTGCACGCGACGTGCAGGCAGCCCGGCCTGCGCCGACCGCCGACCCCCTGGAGCCGACGTGCGCCCCACTCTCCGCCTGCTCACCGCGAGCGCCTGCCTGGCCTCGCTGGCCGCCGGCACGCTCGCCGCGAACGCCGGTCTGACGCCGGTCGACCTGACCGCGGTCAGCAGCTACCTGGCGACGCACGGCGCGGCGGCTGACGCGAGCGAGGGCGGCGGCACGGTCGCGGGGGCGACGCCGCGGGCGAGGTGCGGACCGGGGTCGCTCCCGGAGACCGGTCGCCAGGGACGGGTCCCGACGGCGGACTACGAGAGCGGTCGCGCGGCGCAGGGCTACACCTGCAACGCCGAGCAGGTCGGCCACTACGGCAGGAGCGGCGGCTTCCAGGTGCACCGCTACGTCGACGCGACCGGGGGCGAGTGCGCCTACTACGACAGCACGCTGCTGTTCCCGAACGACCCCGTCACGACGCAGTCCGAGCCGGGCACGTACGTCCTGGACATGAGCGACCCGGCGAACCCCGTGCGCACGGCCTTCCTCCCGACGTACGCCACCAGCAGCCCGCACGAGTCGCTGCGGCTCAGCACCGAGCGCGGGCTGCTCGTCGCCGTCGGCGGCTCGCCGGCCACGGCCCCCGGCCTGGTCGACGTCTACGACGTCTCGGGCGACTGCCGCCAGCCGGTGCTCAAGTCCTCGACGCCGCTGGGCTTCTTCGGCCACGAGAGCGGCTTCTCCGTCGACGGCAGGACCTTCTACGTCGCCACCACCGCGCAGGCCAACATCATCGCCATCGACCTGGAGGACCCGGCTCTGCCCACGATCGTCTGGCAGAGCAGCGAGTGGACCAGCCACGGGATGAACCTGTCCGACGACGGCACCCGGCTCTACGTCACCGACATGGACAACAACGGCATCACGATCCTCGACGTGAGCGAGATCCAGGCGCGCAAGGCCGACCCGCAGGTGCGCGAGATCAGCAAGCTGACCTGGCCCGAGGCCTCCATCCCGCAGAACTCCATCCCGGTCACCATCAAGGGCAAGAAGTACCTCGTGGAGGTCGACGAGTACTCGCGGAACGTGACGTCGTACGACCCGATGTCGCCGGTGGGGGCGGCCCGCATCATCGACATCTCCGACGAGACCAGGCCCAAGGTCGTGTCGAACATCCGGCTCGAGGTGAACCAGCCCGAGGCCCGGCGCGACGACCAGAAGGACGACCCGGGCGCGCAGTACGGCGTGCAGGGCTACGCCGGCCACTACTGCTCGGTGCCGCAGCGCGAGGAGCCGGGCATCGTCGCCTGCAGCTTCATCCTGTCGGGCCTGCGGGTCTTCGACATCCGCAACCCGGAGAAGCCGAAGGAGATCGCGTACTTCAACCAGCCCGCGCCGATCGGCTTCCCGCTCAAGAGCGGCGCGTACGCGATGTCCGCGCCGGCGTTCGCGCCCGAGCGGAACGAGATCTGGTACTCCGACGGCAACTCCGGCTTCTACAGCGTGCGCCTGACCAACGACGTCTGGCCGCGTCGCAAGTGAGCCGTCGGGTCCTCGTCACCGGCGGGTCGCGCGGCATCGGCCGCGCGGTCTGCGAGGCGTTCGCGGCGCAGGGCGACCGGGTCGCGGTGCACAGCACCAAGGGCACCTGGCTGGACCTGCCCGGTGGTCCGCACACCTCGGTGGCCGGCGACCTGGCCGACCCGCAGGCGGTCGAGCAGCTCGTGGCCGAGGCCGTCGAGGAGCTCGGCGGGCTCGACGTGCTGGTCAACAACGCCGGCGTCTACGACGAGCTCGACCCGCTGACGGCGACGTACGCGCAGTGGCAGGAGAACTGGCGCCGGACCGTCGACGTCGACCTGCTCGGCTCGGCCTGGGTGACCTTCTGCGCGCTCCCGGCGCTGCGCTCGTCCGGCTCGGGCCGCGTGGTCAACGTCGGCTCCCGGGGCGCGTCGCGCGGGGAGCCGACCGCCGTGGCCTACGCCGCGGCGAAGGCCGGGCTGACCGCGATGGGGCAGTCGCTCGCGGTGGCGCTCGCCCCGCACGGCATCGCCGTCGGCAGCGTGCTCCCCGGCTTCGTCGAGACCGAGATGGCTGCGCACGTGCTCGACGGGCCACGTGGGGACGCCGTCCGCGCGCAGAGCCCGGCCGGTCGGGTCGCCACACCCGAGGAGGTCGCCGCGGCGGTGCTCTTCCTGGCGGGGGAGCGGTCCTTCTGGTCGACCGGAGCCGTCCTCGACGTCAACGGCGCGAGCTACCTGCGCACCTGACGCGGAGAAGTGCGTGTCAGTCCTGGTCGATGACCTTGCCGGGGTCGATCTCGAGGCGGACCGGCTCCTCGACCGGGCGGTCCACGAGGGAGTGCTTGCGGCGCCGCCGGCCGACGGTCGGCCCGGCGTTCGCCATGACCACCCCGAACCACGGCAGCGCCACGGCGCCGACCATGAAGACGCCCTTCCACGGCAGGCTCACCGGCAGCATCACCGCGAGGATCACGCACACGATGCGGAGGCTCTGCGTCAGGACGTAGCGGCGCTGCCGGATCGCGATGTCCTCGCTGTGGCTGCGGCGCGCGGAGGTGACGATCGCCGGGGCCGAGCGGTCGTGCCGCACCGGAGCCTCCTGCCCAGCGCCGCTGCCCGTCAGCGGCGCACCTCCAGTCTGCGCCCGCGCGGAGCGGAGTGCACGCCGGGGCAGACTGCACGCGTGGAGACACCGGACACACCAGCGCTGGCGGCCGTACGGCAGAGCGGGCTCGAGCACACCGTGATCCAGCACGGACCCGTCCGGAGCCTGGCCGAGGCCGCCGAGGCGCGCGGGGTGGAACCCGCCGACGTGGTCAAGACGCTGGTCGTACGACGGGCCGACGACGACTTCCTCTTCGTCCTGGTGCCGGGCGACCGGCAGATCTCCTGGCCGAAGCTCCGGTCGCTGCTGGGCGTCAGCCGGATGTCGATGCCCGACGCGACGACCGCCAAGGAGGTGACGGGCTACGAGCGGGGCACCATCACGCCGTTCGGCTCGACCCGCGCCTGGCCGGTGGTCGCCGACGAGCTGGTCCGTGGCCGCCGGATCACCCTCGGTGGCGGCGCGCACGGGGTGGCCGTCGGGCTGGACGCCGACGCCGCGCTCGCTGTGCTGCACGCCACGGTCGCCGACGTCAGCGAGCCTGAGTGATCCTGTCGGGGGTGCTCCCTAGGCTGACCCGATGAGCAAGGTCGACGCCATGAGAGCCCTGCGCGAAGCGCGCCACGCCGCTGCCGCGAAGGGCGCACCCGCCGCGAAGCCGCGCCCGTCGACGCAGGCCCGGCCGGCGCCGTCGAAGGCACCGGCCGCGGCCGAGGCGGCGGCTCCCGACGGCGCGCTCTGCGGGCACCGGAACATGGGCGGCAAGAGCTGCACCCGCGAGCTCGACCACGTCAAGAACGGCACCAAGAACCACCGCTACGGCTGAGCCGTCGCCCACACTGGGTCCGTGACGGAGCTCCGCAGCCCGCAGGTGGCGTGGCAGGGATCGCTGTTCGACGGGTCGGACGACGCCCGGGAACGGCTCTCCCTCGACGCCTTGCGCCGCGACGCGCTCGACGAGCGGTCCTGGCTCGACGTCGTCCCCGGCTGGGTGCCCGACCACGGCGAGCTCTTCGAGCGGCTGCTCGAGATCGCCCCCTGGCAGCAGCGGACCCGCGAGATGTGGGACAAGGAGGTGCTGGAGCCGCGGCTGGTCGCATCCTGGCGGACGGGAGAGCCCCTGCCGCAGGAGATCTCGGAGCTGATCACGCCGCTGAACGCCCGCTACGGCGTGCACTTCGACTCGTGCCTGATCAACCTCTACCGCGACGGCGACGACGCGGTGGCCTGGCACGCGGACACGGTCCGCAAGGTGATGCGCGACCCTCTGGTCGCCACGGTGTCGCTCGGCGCCCGGCGCAGCTTCCTCGTACGTCCCGCGGCCGGTGGTCCCGTGACCCGGCGGTACGCACCCGGCGAGGGCGACCTGATCGTCATGGGCGGAGCGATGCAGCACGACTGGCACCACGCGGTGCCTCGCGAGCGGTCGGCCTCCGGCGCCCGGATGTCCATCACCCTGCGCCACTCCCGACCACCCACCCCCTGACGATCTTCGTCTTGTGGGGGGCCGCGCAGCGTGTCGCCCAGCAGCATGACGAAGATCGTCGCGAAGCTCCGGGTCAGCCCAGGGTCTCGGTGATCGTCACGTTGCCGTACTGGCTGAGCAGGTTCTCGGTCGAGTCCAGCCGGTGGTCGTGGCAGGCGTAGGTCACGGTCGTGTCCGGAGGCACGGCGCTCTCCCGCTGGCTGGTCAGCTCCCACTCGGCGTGCTCGCCGCAGTCCTCGCACAGGTGATGGCTCACGCCACGCACTCTGCCCCACTCAGTCGAGGCAGAGCTCGTTGCCCTCCGGATCGGCCATCACGATGATCCCCGCGTCCATCGCGTTGCCCTCGATCCGCTGCAGCCTCGTCCCGCCGGCGGCGACCAGCCGCCCGCACAGCTGCTCCAGCGCGTCCATGCGCGCGTCGCCGTCCAGCCCCGGCGCGGCCCGCAGGTCCAGGTGCACCCGGTTCTTCACGACCTTGCTCTCGGGCACCTGCTGGAAGAAGATCCGCGGCCCCTTGCCGTCGGGGTCGACGACCGCCGACCGCGAGTTCCGCTTGTCCGGCGGCACGCCCCAGGCGTCGAGCGCCTCGTCCCAGGAGGAGTACGGCGGAGGCGGCGGCTGCACGACGTAGCCCAGGGCCAGCGCCCAGAACTCCGCCAGGGCACCAGGATCCGCGCAGTCGAAGGTGACCTGGACCTCGAGGCTCATGCGTACGGGGACGCCTCGTGCTGCGTGCCGCACTCGCAGGTCGCCGCCGGCCCCTCGACGAACGGCACGTGCCGCCCGCACCCGCACTCCACGAACTGCGGATTGGTGCGGAAGGGCTTCCAGAAGCTGGTGAAGCCGCGCACGCCGAACCGGTCGCGCTCGACCCGTCCGCGCGCGTCGTTGTGGGGGGTGTTGCGCGCCAGCGCCACCTCGGCCGCCTCGGGCGAGGTCCACAGCGTCATCGTGGTGTTGCGGTTGCCGACGGTCGTCGACTGGAAGCCGAGGAAGGACGGCTCGGACGCGAGCGCGGTGAGGATGTCGGTCGTGCGCGAGATCAGCTCGCCCTCCTCGCCCTCCTCGAGCTCGATCCAGGTGAAGGTCATCGCCCCGGGCGGCGCGGTGTGCCCGAGGTCCATCCGGACCGAGGTCCCGAAGGCGACCGGCCACTCGTCCTTCGGCGCGATGAACGTCTGCAGGCCGAGCTGCTCGACGAAGGCCTTCTGGTCGAAGTAGCCGATCACGTCGACGATCCGGCCCCCGGTCGTCGTGATGACGTCCACCCCGGCCAGGTCGATCGTGCCGCCGGTCGCGGCCGGCGCCCCCGGGAGCGGCGCGCCGTCGTTGGTCCCCTGCATCCGCCACTCGAAGACGACCCGGTCGCCCTGCTCGGTCGAGGAGACGTGCTCGAAGCGCAGGTCGGGGAAGGCCGCGCACAGGCCGTCGACCATCGCGGCGATGGCCGGCCCGGAGAGCGGCTCGGGCAGCGTGGGGTCGACGTAGCTGCCGCCGACGAGGGCGGCGACGGCCGCCCCGTCGTGGGCGTTCCACGCCGCGGCGTAGTCCTGCACGAGCTCGGTGGGGGTGCGGCCGCCGGACTGCGCCGGCACCCGCACGTCGTCGATCTGCGTCATGGGGCGCAGCCTGCACGCCGCGGGCCCGTCTGTCAGCCCCCTACAGCCCCTTCGGCTCCGGCAGCAGCTCGGGGAACACCGCCGCCCGCTTCTCGCTCTTGGCGGTGAAGGCCTCCGCCATGTCCGCGGGCTGGAACATGCCCGCCTGCCAGGTGGCGATCTGGTCCAGGCTGTCGTCGACGGAGTGGTCGCGCGCGTAGTTCATGGCGACCTTGGTGCCCCAGATCGCGAGCGGCGACTTCTCGGCGATCTCCCGGGCGATGTCGAGGACGCCCGCCACGAGCGAGTCGTGGTCGGGGAACACCTGCTGCACCAGACCGACCTCGTAGGCCCGCTGGGCCGGGTAGCGACGGCCGGTGAACGCCATCTCGCGCGCGAAGCCCTCGGGCACGACCTTGCCGAGCCGCTGCAGCGTGCCGACGTCGGCGGTCATCCCGATGTTGATCTCCTGCACGCAGAAGAACGCGTCGGCGCTGGCGTAGCGCGCGTCGCAGGCCGTCACGAGGTCGACCGCGCCGCCGATGACCCCGCCCTGCACGGCGGCGAGCACCGGGACGCGCGCCTTCTCGAGCGCGGTGAACGACCACTGCAGCGCCTTGGCGTGCGAGCGCGTGCGCGCGTGCTTGCGACCGGCCTCGGCGTCCCCGCTGCCCGCGAGGCTGCTCGAGCCGCCGCCCAGGAACACAGACAGGTCCATCCCGGCGCTGAAGTGCTTGCCGGTGCTGCTGATGACGACGACGCGGGCGCTCGCCTCGTCGCTGATGCCGGTGACGATCTCCGGCAGCTCGGCCCAGAACTCCGGGGTCATCGTGTTCAGCTCGTCCGGGCGGGACAGCCGCACGTGGGCGACGGAGTCGGTGATCTCGACGTCGAAGCACTTGTAGGTCATGGGAGCACTCAACCACCGGCATGTCGGGCCGGTCCGAGGGGCTGCGCGCGGCTACGGTCGGCCTCGATGCCCGAGCCCGTGCTGCAGATGTCCGGCGTGGCCGTCGTCCGCGACGGGTCGACGCTGCTCGCCGACGTCGACTGGACCGTCCGGGACGGGGAGCGCTGGGTGGTGCTCGGCCCCAACGGCGCCGGCAAGAGCACCCTCATGCACGTCGCCGGGGCGTCGCTGTTCCCCACCCGAGGGACCGTCGAGCTGCTCGGCGAGCGGTTCGGCGAGGCCGACCTCGGCGAGCTCCGGACCCGGGTGGGGCTGTCCAGCTCTTCGCTCGGCGACCGGATCCCCGCGCACGAGAAGGCCGTCGACGTCGTGGTGACGGCGTCGTACGGCGTGGTCGGCCGCTGGGCCGAGCGCTACGACGAGACCGACGTCACCCGGGCGCAGGAGCTGCTCGCGCGGATGGGCCTGCGGGCCTTCGCCGACCGCCGCTTCGGGACGCTGTCGGAGGGGGAGCGCAAGCGGGTGCTGCTGGCGCGGGCGCTGATGACCGATCCGGAGCTGCTGCTGCTCGACGAGCCGGCGGCGGGGCTCGACCTCGGCGCCCGGGAGGCGCTGCTGCGGCTGCTCACCCGGCTCGCGCAGGACGACGACGCACCGCCGACGGTGCTGGTCACCCACCACGTCGAGGAGGTGCCCGTCGGCACCACCCACGCGCTGCTGCTCTCGCGCGGCCGCTCGATCGCCGCCGGGCCGGTCCGTGAGGTGCTCACCGGACCGCTGCTGTCACGCGCCTTCGGCCTGCCGCTGGTGGTCGAGGAGCGATCCGGCCGCTACACCGCCCGGGCAGAGGCCCTGTAGCGACGCGAACGGCCGCCGCTCCCCGGAGGGAGCGACGGCCGTCGAGGCGTCGGGGGAGAGGTCAGCTCTGCAGGGCCGCGGTCTCGTCGACCCAGTCGACGGCGGACGCGCGGAGCTTGTCCTCGTAGGCCTTGGCGTGGTGGCCGCAGAAGAGCAGGTCGCCTGAGGTCAGGACGACGCGGACGAAGGCCTGCGCACCACATCGGTCGCAGCGGTCGGCGGCGGTGAGGGTCGGGGCAGCGGGTGTCACGGTTGCGGTCACGCCCTAGACAACACCACACCTTCGCTGCGCGTTCCCGTCGAGAGGCAGGATGGCGGCGTGTCGTTGCCGACGGGAAACCTGCCCGAGACCGAGTCGCAGCCCGGCCCGCTGGACGGGCTGGTGGTCGCGGACTTCAGCCGCGTGCTGGCCGGACCCTTCGCCTCGATGATGCTGGCCGACCTCGGCGCCCGGGTGATCAAGGTCGAGCGGCCCGACGGCGGGGACGACTCACGCGGCTACGGTCCCTTCCTGGACGGCCGTTCGCTCTACTTCGCGCGGGTCAACCGGGGCAAGGAGTCGGTCGCGCTCGACCTCAAGGACCCGGCCGACCTCGAGGTCGCCCGCCGGCTGGCCGCCCGGGCCGACGTCCTGGTCGAGAACTACCGCCCGGGGGTGATGGGGCGGCTCGGTCTCGGCCCCGGCGAGCTGCTCGAGGCCAACCCACGGCTCGTCTACTGCTCCATCAGCGGCTTCGGCCACACCGGCCCGTGGTCGCAGCGCCCGGCGTACGACGCGGTCGTCCAGGGGATGAGCGGCATCATGGCCATCACCGGTGCCGAGGGCGGCCACCCGGTGAAGCCGGGGGCGCCGGTCGCCGACCTGTCGGCCGGCCTCTACGCCTTCGGCGGCATCACCAGTGCGCTGCTGGGCCGTGAGCGCACCGGCCGCGGCTGCCACCTCGACGTGGCGATGTACGACGCGACCGTCAGCCTGCTGGAGGGCGCCGCGCTGGCCTGGCTCGCCACCGGCAGCGACCCCGGGCCGATCGGCAACGCCCACTTCGCGATCGCGCCGTTCGACACCTTCGCCTGCCGCGACCGCGACATCACGATCTGCGCCGCGAACGACTCCCTGTTCGCCACCCTCGTCCGGGCCCTCGGGGCGCCCGGGCTGGCCGACGACCCGCGGTTCGCCTCCAACGCGGCGCGCCACGACCGGCGCGAGGAGCTCAAGCGCGAGCTGGAGGCGCTGCTCGCCGCCGAGGACGCCGACCACTGGCTCGGCGAGCTCGACCTCGCCGGCGTGCCCTGCGGCCCGATCAGCACCGTCGCGGAGGCCGTCGGCAGCGAGCAGGCCGCGGTGCGGCGGATGGTGGTGGACGCCGGCGGGCTGCCGGGTCCGGGCAACCCGCTGAAGCTCTCGTCGTACGACGACCCGGTCGTCCGCCGCCCGGCCCCCGCGCTGGACGAGCACGGCGCGGCGGTCCGGGCGGAGCTCGGTCTCTAGCCGCCGAGCACCCGCACCAGACCGCGGATCGACCGCCGCTCCAGCTGCTGGTCCAGCGACGTCTGACCGCTGACAAGCCGCTCGAACAGCCCCCACATCCCGGGCAGCGAGCGCATCACCTCGTGCACGACGCGCGGGTGCCGGCGGAAGGCCGCCAGCGCCCGGCGTCCCGCGGCCATCTCCGGGCCGAGCGCACGCTCCACCGATGCCGGGTAGTCCGCGGGGTCGCCCGCCGCGGCCGCCCCCGCCAGCGCCAGCGCCCCCGACCGCAGCGCGAAGGAGATGCCCTCGCGCGTCCACGGCTCCAGCAGCCCGGCGGCGTCCCCGGCCACCAGCACGCGGCCGCGGACCAGCGGTGAGCCGCCCGCACGGACCCGGGTGAGGTGCCCGCCGTCGACGTGCGCCGTCGCGAGGTCCAGTCCGAGCCCGGCGACGAACGAGCGGTAGTAGGTCCGCATCGCCTCGCCCCGCGCACGATCGCCGATGACGCCGACCGTCAGGGTGCCGCCCTTCGGGAAGACCCAGCCGTACGACCCCGGCACCGGTCCCCAGTCGAGCAGCGCCCGGCCGTCCCAGTCCGAGCCGGGTGGGGTCGGCAGCTCGGCCTCCAGACCCAGGTCGACCTGGTCGCACACCACCCCGACGTGCGCCGCTGCCCGGCTGCCGGAGCCGTCCGCGCCGACCACGGCACCCGCCCGGACGTCGCCGTCGCGGGTCCGCAGCAGCACCCCGCCGGAGTCCTGCTCGTACGCCGTGACCGTCACGCCGGTCCGCAGCTCGACGCCGGCGTCGACGGCCAGGTCGACCAGCGCGGCGTCGAGGTCCGCGCGGAGCACCATGGGCAGGAACGGGCCGTCGCTGCCGCGGGTGAAGGCGGCGCGGCCGCGCGAGGAGAAGCTGACCCGGCCGACGACGTCGCGGGTGAGCGGCGCGAGGTCGACGCCGGCCGCGGTCACGGCGGCCTGCGAGGCGCCGATCAGGCCGCCGCCGCAGCGCTTGTAGCGGGGCAGCTGCTCGCGCTCGAGCAGGACCGTCCGGGCACCGGCCCGCGCCGCGGCGAGGGCAGCCGCGGCCCCGGCGGGGCCCGCGCCGACGACCGCGACGTCGTACGTCACAGCAGGCTGGTGGGGACGTCCACGTGCCGCGAGCGGAGGTACTCCCCG
>JAKFFB010000297.1:0-4762 GCA_036675425.1 Actinomycetales bacterium
TAGGAGCCGACGACGGTGACCCGCGCCAGCGGAGAGCGGGGGAACCGGTCGCCGATCTCCGACGGCTCGAAGATGTTCATCTCCAGCGGCCGGCCGACCTTCGCACCCGTCTTCTCGACGTCCTTGGCCAGCATCAGCACCTCGCCCGGCGCCGAGGGGCAACGACCCTCGATCACGAGCCCGGCGCACACGTCGTCGCGCGACCAGAAGGCCACGGCACCGCGCAGGGCGCTGTACTCCTCGGACTCCAGGGTCGCGGTCGGCTCACCCCAGGGCCCCTTGTTGCGCGCGTCGGACTCCGCGATCGCCCGCTCCATGGCGACCTTCGGCTCGAGCGGACCGTCGGGCGTGAACACCCGGGCCAGCCCGGTCGAGGCCGCGGGTGCCTCCTGGAGCCGGGTCACGACGTAGGAGTTGGTGACCGCCTCGGAGAAGATCGGCCCGAGCACGGCCGAACCGAGGGCGAGCGCGGCGAGCACGACGGAGCCGACACTGAGCAGGGCCCGTGAGCGCAGGCCGCGGAGGATCGTGCCGAGCAGCTGGGTCATCGGCCCTCCTCCTCGCGCAACGTGGAAGGCCGGGTCGAGTCGGGGCGTACGGCGCGGGCCCGGCCGCCGACGGCCAGCATCGCGAGCGCCGCGAGCGCCGCGGGCACGACCACCGTCAGCCAGGTGGGAGCGTTGTCGAGGGGCAGCGCCGCCGGCGACAGCCGCACGAGCGGCAGCCCGTCGAGGAGCAGCCGGATGGCGAGCAGGCCGCCGGCGGCCACGGCCAGCACGACGAGCACGGCGAGCGAGACCAGCTCGACCCGACCGGCCCGTCTCGCCGCGCCCAGGCCGACGCCGAGCACCCGCAGGGACGCGACGTCGTGGCGATAGCTGCGCAGGTGCCGGGCAACGCCCGCCGCCAGGGCGAGCAGCGCGACCAGCGCGCAGAAGACTGCCATCAGCGCGTAGGACCGGGCCTGGTCGGCGCCCGCCGCGGCGCCGAGCGTGCGGCGTACGTCGTCGAGCGTCCGCGCCTCGGTGCCGGTCGCACTGGTCAGCGCGGTCAGCATCGCGTCGGGGGTGTCGGCGGCCACCACGATCGAGGTCTCCGCGTTGGGCACGGTCGACCCGGAGCCGACCATGCTCGTGGGGAGGTCCGTCAGCTGGCCGACCGTGCCGAGCAGCGGCAGCGCGGCCAGCCGGGTCGCCGGACCCAGCACCCGGTCGTCGCCGGACACGTCCAGCGGAGGCCTCGGCGCGGCGCCGGCGACCAGCACGGGCGTCGGAGCGGACGCGGCCTCCAGTGTCAGCGGGAGGTCGGAGTCGGGGAGGGGTTCGATCTCGAGGCCGTCCGGCCGGTTGGCGAGCACACGCCGATCGAGGTCGAGCGCGTTGGGCGCGAAACGGTTGTTGACCACCTGGTCGATCGCGCGTGGGTCGGGCAGCCAGCCCGCCCCGACCAGGGACCGGTCGCCGACGTCGATCGTGGTGAGCAGCACGCGGTAGTGGCTGGGGTCGAAGTTGAAGACGTTGCCGCCGACGTCGCGGTAGAGCCGGGTCACCGCGAGCCCCGTGATCTGGCAGCCGCGCCGGCAGCCGCGGAGCCTGACCGACTCGGTCGTCGGCGTGCCGTCCTCCTCGAAGCGGAGCTCCACCTCGCCCGACGAGCCGCTGTCGTCCTCGGTGACGTAGTCCAGGCGAACCGAGAGGCCCTCGGTGAAGTCGCCCTGCGACTCGAGCAGGTGTCCGGTGACCGTGAAGCGGTCGGCCGAGGTCGACACGTCGGGGGTGGCCGTCACCAGTCCCGGCACCTTCGTCGCCGCCTCGGCGGCGGGGGTGTCGGCATAGAAGTCACCGGCGACGGCCTCGAAGCGGGCCGCATCGACGTAGGCGCGGCGCTCGGACAGCCGGGACTCGTTGGGCACGACCGCCACCGCCATCAGGTGCTCGCCCTCGGGGTCGAGGTCGCGGGTCAGCGCCATCGCCTGCACGGCACCGTTCTCGACCGGCACCACCACCTGGCCGCCGGCCGCGATCCGCGCCTCCCCGTCGATCCACTCGGTCACCGAGGCCGCACCCGTCAGGGCGAGTACGCCGAGGACGGCCGCCGCGACCAGGAGCCGCATCGGCGTCACCAGGTCATCGGCCCGGGAGAGCCGGCGGGTGGCGAGGAAGCCGGACAGGCCGGACGTCGACGTCGCGCCGGTCGCGCCCCGGGCCAGGAGCCGCAGCACCCAGATCGAGATCTGCCCGAGCGCCAGCCCGACCAGGGCCGGGCCCATCAGCACCAGGGCGTCGGGCTCGCCGTCGACGACCTCGCGACTGCGGAAGGCCGACACCGCTGCGCCCACGATGACGAGCACGCTCCCGAAGAGCACCAGCGTCGTGGCGCGTCGGGGCCGGGAGCGGGTCGCCACCTGCGCGGACAGCGGTTCGCTGACGGTCGCCCAGCTGCCCAGGAGGACGATCAGCAGGCTGCCCGCGGCGGTGCCGAGCGCGGCGTACACCCCGGCCGACCCCAGGTGCGGCGCGTCGGCATCGAGCCAGGCGCCGCCCACGACCCGCGTGACCAGCCAGCCGAGGGCGAACCCGAGGCCGGTGCCGAGCACGATCGTGACGAGTGGTTCGAGGAGGAGCACACCGCCGAGCCGGAGCCCGCGGATCCCGCGCAGCCGGGCCAGGCCGATCTCCTCGCGGCGGGCGGTCGCCAGCTCGCGACCGATGCTGGGGATCGCGACGGCGCCGAGCAGCAGGAGCGGCGACATCAGCCAACGCGAGGTGCCCGCGGCCTCGGCAAAGCTCAGCACCCCGACGGCTCCGCCCACCACGACCGTGGTCATGGCGAGGAGGGTCAGGAGGGCACCGCGGCGACTCCAGGCGCCGCGGAGGCTGCGGGTCATCCCCGAACCGCTCTGTCCTGGGACAAGCCGCTCTGCACGAGCCGGCCCTCGTCGAGCGCGAAGTGGACGTCGCACGCGTCCACGACCGCCGGGTCGTGGGTGGCGACGACGACGACCGAACCGCGGGCGGCCTCCTGGTGGAGCTCGGCCAGCACCACGCTGCGGTTGCCCTCGTCGAGCTCGGACGTGGGCTCGTCGGCGAGCAGGATGCCGGCGCCGACGACGAAGCCGCGGGCACAGGCGACGCGCTGCATCTGGCCGCCCGAGAGCTCCTCGACCTGGCGGTCGCCGAGGTCGGCGATGCCGAACCGGCCCAGCGCTGCCTCGGCCTCCTCGTCCGCCATGCGCGGGTCGACCCCGCGGGCACGCAGGGCGATCGAGACGTTCTCCCGGGCCGAGAGGATCGGCACCAGGCCGTAGACCTGCAGCACGAACGCGACGTCGGGGCGCGGGTCACCCGTGCCCAGCCACATCGACGCATCGGCGTACGACGTGGTGCCCTGCGTCGGCTCGAGGAGCCCGCCGGCGATCGAGAGCAGCGTGGTCTTGCCCGAGCCGCTGGGTCCCGACAGGGCCGTCACCTTGCCGGCCGGGAAGGTGAGCGAGACGTCGTCGAGGAGGGGGCGGCCGGCGACGTAGGTGATGTGCTCCAGCACGAGGTCGCTCACCGCGCCGCCCATGCGTGAGCTCGGTCGCTCGCTCACAGGCCTTCTCCGCTCGACCTCGTGATGATCAGCCGGCCCTGGTCGTCGTCCTCGAACTTCACCAGCGTGCCGGGCGGCCACTCCGCCGCCACGTGGCCCGGGAGGTGCAGGACCCCGTCCTCGCCGACCACGGCGTACTCCGAGCCGTGGCGTCCCTCGGCGCCGACCCGGCCACCCTTCATGGTGATCGAGCGGGAGAAGGTCGCGGCCACCTCGGGCTGGTGGGTGACCACGACGATGGTGGTGCCGAAGTCGTCGCCGAGCGAGTGGATCAGGTGCAGCACGTGGTCGCGGTCCTCGTGGCTGAGCTGGCTGGTGGGTTCGTCGGCGAGCAGCAACCGGGGCGCGGTGGCGACCGAGCACGCGAGCGCGAGGCGCTGGCGCTGGCCGCCCGACATGGTGGAGACGACCTGGTCGGCCTGCTCCTCGAGCCCGACCCGGCTGAGCAGCTCGGTGTCGAGCATCGCGTCCCGGCGCTCGGCCGAGCTGAGGGCGAGCCGGGCGAAGGTGATGTTCTGCCGGCCGGTGGCATAGGGCAGCAGGTTGCGGGTCGCGCCCTGCAGCATGGTGGAGACCGAGCGGGAGCGGATGCGGGCGAGATAGCGCTCACCCATGCGGGAGATCTCCTCGTCGCCGAGGAAGATCCGGCCGGCACTCGGCTTCTGGATCCCGCCGAGCAACGTCAGCAATGTGGACTTGCCGGAGCCCGACGGGCCGAGGAAGGCGACGCGCTCACCCGGCGCGATGGCGAGGTCGACACCTCGGAGCGCGACGACGTCGTGCCCGCCGAAGGTCTTGTAGAGGTGCACGACGCCCTCGCAGCGCACGCCGAGCCCGCCGGTCATGGCCGGCGGCCGCGTGTCTGCGTAATCCAGCACTGCCCTCCCCCTCGCGATCGAACTGTCGTCACCCTAGCCACGCGCGGACGCCCATCGGCAGCGCGTAGCCGTGGCTCCCGTTGAGGAAGTGAGCTCGCGGCCGCTCCGCCGTACCATTGCGCCAGTGAACTCCCCGCAAGACGCCGGTCTCGACCCCGACGACCTGGCTACCACCATTCGCGTGCTCAAGCAGCTCCACCTGCTGTCCCCCGACCACCCGGACCACGTGACGGTCAAGCACGCGGCGTCGCACATGTACAAGGCGATCAAGGCCGAGCGGAAGCTGCAGAAGC
>JAKFFB010000330.1:0-23034 GCA_036675425.1 Actinomycetales bacterium
GAGCAGGGACGCGACCGCGAACGCCGCGGCGAACTGGTATTCGTTGTAGAGGATCAGGCCGCGCTCGACGACCTGCTGGGCGTCGGGGCGCGGGCGCACCTCGACCGCGACGAGCTCGCCCCGCTGCTGCGACGCACGGAGGGCGGGTCGCCGCTCGAGGTGCTCGCCCGGCTGTTCGTGCTCGGCACCGAGGTCGACCTCAAGCAGGCCCGCAAGGCGGGCGTGCCCGAGACCTGGTTGGTGCCGGACGGCTACGGCGTGGGCGCGGCCGTCCGGCTTCAGCCGGTCGTGCACGGCGGTGTCGAGGTGCTCGTCGCCCACGACCCGGCCCGGGCCGCGACCCGCACCCGCCCCGAGCAGGTGCTCGGCGTCGGTGCCGCCAGCCTGACGCTGGCCGCGGCGACCCCGCGGTCACGGGTGGGCCGCACCCTCGACCTCGGCACCGGCTCGGGCATCCAGGCGCTGCTGGCCGACGACCACAGCGACCGGGTCGTCGCGACCGACGCCAACCCGCGTGCCGCCGCCTACACCCGGCTCTCGGCGGCGCTGGCGGGTCGCGACGTCGAGGCCCGCGTCGGGGACCTGCTCGAGCCCGTGTCCGGCGAGACGTACGACCTCGTGGTCTCCAACCCGCCGTTCGTCATCGGGCCGGGCAGCGGCTACGTCTACCGCGACGCCGGGCTCGACGGCGACGAGCTCTGCCGCCGGCTGGTGGAGCAGGTGCCCTCGGTGCTCGCGCCCGGCGGTCACGCGGTGCTGCTCGCCAACTGGCTGCACGTCGCGGGCGAGGACGGCGACGCGCGGGTGCAGTCGTGGTTCGGCAAGGACGTCGACGGCTGGGTGGTGCAGCGCGAGCTGGCCGCGCCGGAGGACTACGTCACCGCCTGGCTCCGCGACACCGACGAGGGCGAGCGCTTCGACGAGCTCTACGACGCCTGGCTCGACTGGTTCGCGCTGCGCGACGTGGAGGCCGTCGCCTTCGGCGTGCTGGCCGTACGACAGGGCGGCACCGGTCGGATCCACCTCGACGACGCACCGCAGCCGGTGGCGGCGGCCTGGGGCGAGCAGGTGCCCGCGTTCTTCGCGCGGCAGGACGTGCTCGACCGCGGCGTCCTGACCCGCGCCTGGCGGCTGCGCGACGACGTCCGGCTGCACCAGGTCGCGCAGCGCACCGACGAGGGGTGGCTCGCGGACTCCCAGCTGCTCCAGCAGGAGGCCGGGCTGCGCTGGTCCGGCGGGGTCGACGTCTACGGCGCGACCCTGCTCGCCGGCTGCGACGGCACGCGCCCGCTGGGCGACCTGCTCAGCGTGCTCGCCTCCAGCGCCGGGATCTCCACCGACGACGCCGCGGAGCAGGTGCTGCCGGTGGTCGAGCGACTCGTGCAGCAGGGGTTCCTCGTCCCATGACGAGCCCGGCGTGGGACCCGCCGCGGTCGGCGCGGCTGGCGATGCCCGTCGCCCTGGTGGTGGTCGTCGTGCTGACCGCCACGGTCGCCGGCCTCCGCTCGCTCTCCTACGCCTACGAAGCGCCCGGCCTGCAGGTCGTGCTCAACACCGCCGACGCCGTGATCGCCCTGGTGGTGGCCTATCTCGTGCACGGGCGCTACCGGCAGCACGGCCGGGTCCGCGACCTGCTGCTCGCCAGCGGGCTCGTCGTCATCGCGGTGGCGAACCTCCCGGTCACGGCCCTCGCGCAAGCGCTCTCCGTCGACGACCGCGAGCAGTACCACTGGCTCGCGCTGCTGGTGCGGACGCTGGCTGCCGGGCTGTTCGCCGCGGCTGCCGTGACTCCGCGAACGGCACGGGTGGACCGGCGGACCGGCCGACGTGCGGTGCTCGGCTCCGGAGTGGCCTTCGTGTGGCTCGCCGCGATCGCGCTGCTGACCGCCGACCGGCTGCCCCGCACGCTGCCCGAGGACCTGCCGCGCGCGGCCGGGGGCCCGCTGCTCGTGGGGCATCCGGCCCTCGTCGCGCTGCAGTTCCTGGCCATGGTGCTGTTCGCCGCCGCGGCGTTCGCCTTCCACCGCGCGGCCCGGCGGGAGCGCGACGAGTTCCTGCTCTGGGTCGCGGCGGCGACGGCGCTGGCCGCCGGGGCGCGGCTGAACTACCTGATCTTCCCGTCGCTCTACAGCGACTACCTCTACACCGGTGACCTGCTGCGCCTCGGCTTCTACCTGCTGCTGCTGGTCGGCGCGGCGCGCGAGATCCGGTCGTACTGGTCCGGTCGGCTGGCAGCGGCCGTCGCGCGGGGTCGCCGGGACGCGGTGCGGGAGGTCGAGGAGGTGGTGCTCGGCTCGCTGCACGAGGTGGTGGACCGCGCGGAGACCGCTCGTTCCTCGCACGCCGAGACCGACTCCCAGCAGGTGGTTCGCGCCGCGCGCGAGGCGCTGGCGACGACGGAGGCGCTGCTCGACGAGGTGCGCGGCGGGGCGGGGGAGGAACTGCTCGAGGAGCCCTTCGACGTGCGGCTGCGGGACGCGGTCGCGGCGATCGCCCTGCGCAGCGGAGCTGAGGTGGAGGTGCGGGTCCTGCCCGGCGCCGACCTGCCGCCGCACGCCGAGAGCCTGATCTCGATCTGCTGCGCCGCGGTCCGCGGGGCCGTCGCGCACGGAGCGGCCCGGTGCGTCACGGTGACCGTCGCGGCGGATCCGCTGCGCGTGCTGGTCACCGACGACGGCGCGCCGGTCGAGAGCAACCCGGCCCGCGAGGTCGGTCTGCGGTGGATCCGCGACCGGGCCGCCGAGCGCGGGGGAGCGGTGTCGCTCACCTCACCCGGAGGTCAGGGCACCACGCTCACCGTCGACTGGCTCTGAGGGGAGGGACGTCGGCGCGGGTCGCGGCAGGCGCACGCAGAGCAGGGTGCTGCCCAGCACGAGGGCTCCGACGACCAGGAAGCTGGTCTCCAGCCCGGCTCCCTCGGCCAGCCGGGGCAGCACCAGGTTGCCCGTGATGCCGCCGATCGACAGCGCGAGCGACACCGCGGAGACCGACGTCGACCGGTGCGCGGCCGTGACCCGGCTGTGCATCACGGCGGACAGCAGCGGCCAGGTCGCGCCGTGCGCGATGTAGAAGCCGCAGACGGCGATCCCCGCGACGACGAGCAGGTCGGCCAGGCCGAAGCCGGCGAGCCCGACCGCACCGAGCAGCGCCAGCAGCGCGCAGGTCGCCGCCGTCGAGCCGCGCAGGCGTCGGCGCAGCCAGGGGCCGGCGAGGGCGGCGCCGGCGGCGGTCGCGAACGACACCGCCTGCACCGTGCCGAACGCCGCCGCGCCGCGCCCCGGGTCGCCGGTCAGCTCGACGAACCGCAGGGGCGCGAGCAGCTCGAACGCCACCAGCCCCACGCCCCCGACCGCCGTCAGCGCCAGGACGACGCGGAACGGCCCGTCCGCGAGCGCCAGCCGTACGGCGCCGCCGACCGTCGCGGGGACGGCGCGCAGGCCGGTCGACAGCTCCCGGCGCAGGCTGCCCTCGCGGGGCGGCCGGGTCTCCGTGAGCAGCCGCACGACGGCTGTCGCGTAGACGAGGTCGAGGACCACCGCGGCGACGAAAGGCGCTGCCAGTCCGGCAGCTCCACCGCCGAGCAGCAGCGGGATCAGCCCGCCGAGGGCGGCCCCGACCGCGAGCGAGCCGCCGTCCGCCGCGCTGTGAGCGGCCAGGCCGGGAGCGACGTCGGCGGACGGGTCCAGCCCGTGGACGGTGTCGACGTACCACGCCTCGACCGGTCCGGAGTCGAGCGCGCGGCCGATCCCGTGCAGGACGAAGCCCAGCAGGAAGCCCGGGAAGCCGTCGGCCAGCGCGAAGGCCGCGCACGACAGGGCGTGCAGGGCGGTGCCGAGCAGCACGACAGGGCGCCGGCCGAGCACGTCGGCAAGGCCCCCGGTCGGCAGCTCCAGCGTCAGGACGACGACGCCGTACACCGTGAGGGCGATGCCGAGCTCGGCCAACGACAGGCCCCGGGCCGTGGCCAGCAGCACCATCACCGGCACGGTCAGCCCGACGGGGAACCAGCGCAGCGCGGTCAGGACGACGAAGCGGCGGGTGGCCGACCGGACCGTCGGCGGCGGCGTCACGGCGTGCGGGGGAAGGCCGCGCTGAAGACGTTCACCGGCAGCGTGCCGGGGCGAGGGTCGTGCGTGCGCGCGGCCCAGCGGTCGAGCACGGCGTAGACCTCCTCGAGCACCTGACGGGTCTCGGCGGGCGTCAGCCGCAGGACGTAGTCGGACAGCCCCGCGACCCCGGTCCACTCCGGGTCGGGCGAGTCGGAGTCGACCCAGCTGCGCAGCTCGCGGCCCATCATTTCGATCTGCTGCCGCTGCATGAGCGCGTTCGCCTCGAGCCCGCCGGGCTGGGCGACGATCTCGTCCGGCTCCCAGGAGGTGGAGCGGTGCGCCGCCTGCCACCAGCGCTCCCGCCCCGTGCCGCGGTCGGGAGCGTCGACGACCATGCCGTACGCCGCCAGCTGCCGCAGGTGGTAGCTCGTCGCGCCGCTGCTCTCCCCGACCCGCTCGGCCAGCCGGCTGGCGGTGGACGGCCCCTCGAGCCGGAGCAGCCCCAGCAGCCGGGCCCGGAGCGGGTGCGCCAGCCCGCGCAGCACCTGGGGGTCGGAGATCCGCGTCACGGCGGGAGCGTAGAACTGCAAAGGAACCTTTGCAACAATTTCTTTGCATGGGGGAATCGGCGCGTTTGACCTTCAGGACGCGCCGCGATCGCCGACACTGCTTGCATGGACCGACTCGCGGAGGAGCCTGCCTTCGGCGCGCCACGCACGCCGGTCGTCTACGACTCCGTGGCCGGCGCGCTGCGCATCGGGCCGTACGAGCGCCGCGTCGAGGACCCCGAGTCCTCCGAGCAGGTGTACGGCGCCTACCTCTCCCTGCTCTACGCCGTCCGCGCCGCCCGCCCCGGTGAGCGGCTGGCGCTGCGCTCCGCCGACCTCGAGGCCCTGCTGCTGCTGGTCGGCGACGACCCGGCGACGATCGAGTCGCGGCTGGTCGAGCTCATGGGCTGCACGCCCGAGGAGGCCGGCCGGCTCGCCGGTGTCCTGCTCCGCCACCGCCGGATGACCGCCACCCTCGGCATCGCCGCCGGTCTGTCGCTGGCCGGCGTCGGCGTGGCCTCGCAGCTGCCGGACGGCTCCACTCCCCGCGCCCCGCAGCCGATCGCCAGCGCGCCCGCGCCGCAGGCAGCCGTGGTGGGACCGGTCGCACCTGCTCCCGCACCCCCGGTGACCCCGAGCGAGCCTGCGCCGGTCGCCCCCACCTCCGTCGTCGTCGCCCAGCCGGTCTTCGTCGGCCCGGTCGCGGAGGCGCCCGCCCCGGCTCCCGCCGAGCCGGTCGAGGCGCCGGCCGCACCTGTCGTCGGACCCCCGGCCGTTCCCGTCGCCGCCCCCGTCGCCGCGCCGGTCGTGGTCGAGGAGCCGGCCGACCCGCTGGCGCTGCCGTCGTTCCCGGAGCCGGTCATGGACGCCCCGCCGCCGGTCGAGGCGCTGCCGGACTCCGACATCGGCGAGCCCGCGATCCTCGAGCCCGGCTCGGAGGAGATCGGCGGCGTCGTGGAGCACGGCACCGGCCACGGCCTGCCGGACTCCGCCGCCGTCGACGAGCTCGAGCCGCTGCCGGACCCGTTCGCGCCCGGCGCGGAGATCCCCGTGAGCGACACGGCCACCGCCGTCATCGGCTGATCCGCGGCGGCATCGCCGTACGCTCCCGCCGTGCCGAGCCAGCCCGACGCCAGCTCCTGGCGGCTCACCGCGCTGGCGGCGGTCGCCGCCGCGCTCGTCACTGCCGCGGTGATCGGCCTGCCCTTCCTGCGCTTCGCCTACCGCGCTCCCGAGCTGCACGTCGCCCTGGAGACCACGGCGGCGCTGACCGCGCTGGTCCTCGCGTTCCTCGTCTACGGCCGGTTCCGAGCGAGCGGGTCGCTGCAGGCGCTGCTGCTCGCGATGTCCCTCGGCATCGTCGCGGTCGCGAACCTGCTGCTCGCGATGCTGCCGGCCGCCCTCGGGATCGAGGGGCAGGAGGTGCGCGACTGGGCGTCGGTCGCGCTGCGCCTGCTGGGCACGCTGCTGCTGACCGCTGCCGCCCTGATCCGCCCGGAGCTCGTCGTGAACCGGCGCGGCGCGACCACGGCGGCCGGTGTGGTGCTGATGCTGCTGGGCGGCGTCGCGATGACGGTCGGTGCGATCGCCGACCTCCCGCCGGCCATCGACCCCGACGTCGACCTGAGCGAGTCCGGGCGGCCGCTGGTGATCGGGCACCCGATGCTGCTGGCAGCGCACGCCGTCGGCGGGGTGGCGTACGCGATCGCGGCTCTGGCCTTCACGCACCAGGCGACGCGCCGTCCCGACCCGCTGATCCGGTGGCTCGCCGCTGCCTGCGCGCTGGCGGCCTTCTCACGAGTGAACTACCTGCTGTTCCCCTCGCTCTACTCCGACTTCGTCTACACCGGTGACCTGCTGCGCTTCGGCTTCTACGTCCTGCTGCTGGTCGGCGGCGCGCGCGAGGTGCAGTCCTTCTGGCAGGCGCGGGCGCACGCCGCCGTGCTCGAGGAGCGGCGTCGGCTGGCCCGCGACCTGCACGACGGGCTGACCCAGGAGCTGACCTACATCTGGAGCCAGTCGCGCCGGCTCGCCACGCACCCCGACGACGCCCAGGCCGTCGAGCGGATCGGCGGGGCGGCGGCACGCGCGCTCGACGAGGCGCGTGGGGCGATCGCTGCGCTCACGCAGACCTCCGACGCCGGCTTCGCCGCGGTGCTGGAGCAGGCTGCGGACGGTCTCGCCAGCAGGTACGACGCAGCGGTCGCGGTCGACGTCGCCCCCGACGTGCAGGTGACGCCGGAGCAGGCAGACGCACTGCTGCGGATCGTCGCCGAGGCCTTCCGCAACGCGGTGCGCCACGGCGGGGCGAGGTCGGTCACCGTGGCTGTCCGGATGCCGCTCGAGTTCGAGGTGCGGGACGACGGCACGGGCTTCGACCCGGCGGCCGAGCGCGAGCGGCTCGGCTTCGGGCTGACCAGCATGCGCGAGCGCGCCGAGGGACTCGGGGCGTCGTTCGCGGTCGAGGCCGCGCCCGGTGCGGGAGCCACCGTCACGGTCCGCTGGCCGGAATCCAGCAGCAACGGGGCACGTCACCCGCGAGAGTGACTCTGCGTGATCAGGCTTCAGGTCCGGGTCGTGGGGTCGACACCTCCCCGCATGAGCCTTGATCAGGGACAGAACGACGCTGCCGCCTTCGCCGTACCGCCGCAGCGCACGCCCGTCGAGTTCGACCCGGAGAGCAACGGGCTGCGCATCGGGCCGTACGAGCGGCGCATCGACGACCCGAGCGACTCCGAGCAGGTCTTCGGCGCCTACATCTCCCTGCTCTACGCCGTGCGCGGCGCCCAGCCCGGCGAGCAGCTGAAGCTGCGCTCCGCCGACCTCGAAGCGCTGCTGGCGATCGTCGGCGACGACCCGGAGACCATAGAGCAGCGGCTCATCGCGCTCATGGGCTGCACCGCGCAGGAGGCCCGCGTCCTCGGTGGCGCGTTGCTGCGGCACCGCCGGCTCACCGCGACGCTGGGCATCGCCGGAGCGCTGGCGCTCGGGGGATCCCTCGCAGGTGACGACCTCTTCTCCGGAACCTCGGAGGCCCCGCGGGCTGCCGTCGTGCAGTCGGTCGCTGACGGGCTCCGCGCGCTCGACGACGCCGGTGCGAGTCGGGGGTCGGTGTCGTTCGCGGCGCCAGCCTCGGAGGTCGCGCCCGCTTCCGTCTCGCCCGCCGCTGTCTCCATGCCGGCCGACGACTGGACGGGTTCGAAGCCGGTCGGTGGGACCCCGGACGTTCCCGCGGGAACGTCGTCAGGTCCTGACGGTGGTGCGCCTGCCGCTCCGGTCGCCGGCGTTCCCGCGGGAACGCCGGCCGCTCCGGCAGCTGCTGCGCCGTCCGTGGTCGAGCCCCCGGCGGCTGCTGAGTCCCCTGTCCTCGCGGCGCCGGCCGCGCCGCCCGTCGTCGTCACGAACCCGGTCCCGGTCGTCGAGAGCGTCGTCGAGCAGCCGGGTTCCGGCGCCCTGCCGTCGGCGAACGACGCCGGCGCGGGCGACGGTGCAGCTGCGCCGGTCGACTCGACTCCGACTGCGGACGCGGATCCGCTTGTCGACTCGGATCCGCTTGTCGACGGAACGCCGCCGGGTGACACGACGTCGTCTGCGGACCCGACGATCCCGGTCGTGGACGACTCGGAGGCGGCGCCGGTCACCGGCGGCCCCGCCGTCCCCGGAACCGGCTCCGCTCCCGGACTGGACGGTGCACTGCCTCCAGGCGCGGAGCGCGTCCCGGACGGCGTGACCCCGCCCGGCCTGGGTGGCGCGCTGCCCGGCGGCGCTGCGGCTGCACCAGGCACCAGCAACGCACCCGGCCTCGGCGGCACGCCCCCGGGTGGCGGCAACGGCATGCCGGGCGCCATCGACGTCCTTCCGGGTGTCCCCCTCGTCCTTCCTCCGCCTCCGCCGGTCGTCGTCACGCCGGTCGTCGACCCGACCGTCCATGACAACCGGGACAAGCTGAAGAACACCAACAGCGGTGGCGGGAACGACGGCGTGGACGTCGACCGCGACGACAACGGCAAGCACAGCCAGACCGGCGAGCACGTCGAGAAGGGCAACGACAAGAGCAACTCCGCAGGAGGAGTCGTCCCGTAACCCGGTCGGGTCTGCCACGATGCAGCGTTCCTGACCCGGGGTCGCTGGAGGAGGTCGCGATGACTGCGCCGCTGCGCGTCGTCGTCGCCGACGACCACCCGCCCACCCGCGCTGGTGTCCGAGGCGCCCTGGAGACCGACGGCTTCTCCGTGGTCGCCGAGGTGGGCGATGCACGCAAGGCGATCGACGCGGCGCTCGAGCACGCCCCTGACGTCGCACTGCTCGACATCCACATGCCCGGCAGCGGGATCGCCGCGGCATCAGAGATCAGCCGCCGCCTGCCGGACACCGCGATCGTCATGCTCACCGCGTCCCGCGATGACGACGACCTCTTCGAGGCGCTACGAGCCGGCGCCTCCGGCTACCTGCTCAAGGACATGGACCCGGACCGCCTCGGCCCTGCCCTGCGAGGCGTCATCGCCGGCGAGGCCGCTCTGCCGCGCTCGCTCATGGCGAAGGTCGTCGGGGAGTTCCGGACCAAGCCGCGCCGTCGCATCGGCCTGAAGTCGCAGAACGCCACGGCCCGCCTCACCAGCCGCGAGGCCGAGGTGCTCGACCTGCTCGCCCTCGGCATGTCGACCGAGCAGATCGCGGAGCGGCTCTTCGTCGGCAAGGTCACCGTGCGTACGCACGTCGCGGCGATCCTGAAGAAGCTGCGGGTCACCGACCGTGACGCCGCTGTCCGGATCGCCCGGGGCGAAACGGACTGAGCCGCGCCCGCTCTGCAGTCACGTTCCAGGCTGTCAGCTCGGCTGCGGCAGTCCCACAGGTACCACGACCAGTTGGCGCTCACCGTCTGCTCGCGACCGTCGACACGGCGCAGCGTCTCGAGCTGTGTCTCGCGCAACGCGGTGAGATCACGCTCGACAGCGCTGACGCGCCTCGATGTCGTCAGGTGATGTCGCCCGTCGAGACTGCGACCGCTTCCGCGGCTCTCGACGGTCGTCCGCAGGCATGCCTGGTGGCGGTCGTTGCTCCTGCCCGGCAAGCGGTCGAACCTCCGCCCCCCGACACGCCGCGCCCGACGGCTACCGTTTGACAGATCGCCCGGGCGTCCCCGCACACTGCCCGCGACCATCCACAGCCCGCAACACCCCTGGAGAGCCGTGCCCGAGACCGACACCCCGACCGCCGAGAGCGCTGTCCAGGCGCCCACCGGCAAGGGCGCGCGGACCGGCACGGGCATGCGCCTGGTCATCGTCGAGTCCCCGGCGAAGGCCAAGAAGATCGCCTCCTTCCTCGGCGCCGGCTACGTCGTCGAGTCCTCCATCGGCCACATCCGCGACCTGCCGCGCAACGCCGCGGACGTGCCGGCCAGCCACAAGGGCCAGGCCTGGGCCCGCATGGGCGTCGACGTCGACAACGGCTTCCAGACGCTCTACGTCGTCAGCGCCGACAAGAAGCAGCAGGTCGCCAAGCTGAAGGCGCTGCTCAAGGACGCCGACGAGCTCTTCCTCGCCACCGATGAGGACCGCGAGGGCGAGGCCATCGCCTGGCACCTGCTCGAGACGCTCAACCCCAAGATCCCCGTGCGCCGGATGGTCTTCCACGAGATCACCCCGCAGGCGATCCAGCACGCCGTCGAGACTCCGCGCGAGCTCGACCGCGCGCTGGTCGACGCCCAGGAGACGCGCCGCGTCCTCGACCGCCTCTACGGCTACGAGGTCAGCCCGGTCCTGTGGAAGAAGGTCATGCCGAAGCTCTCGGCCGGCCGCGTGCAGTCCGTCGCGACCCGTGTCGTCGTCGAGCGCGAGCGCGCCCGGATGCGCTTCCGCCAGGCGGAGTACTGGGACATCGAGGGCCAGTTCGTCGCTGCCGCCGACGAGAAGGACCCGACCGCGCCCCGCAAGCTGACCGCGACCCTGGTCGCGCTCGACGGCAAGCGGCTCGCGACCGGCGGCTCCTTCGAGCAGGAGACCGGCGAGCTGAAGGCCGGCCTCGACGTCGTGCACCTCGACGAGGCCAGCGCCCGCAGCGTCGCCGAGCGGCTGACCGGCGTCCCGTTCAGCGTCCGCTCGACGGACGAGAAGCCGTACTCCCGCAAGCCCTACGCGCCGTTCATGACCTCGACGCTCCAGCAGGAGGGCGGCCGCAAGCTGCGCTTCTCCGCCCAGCGCGTCATGCAGACCGCCCAGCGGCTGTACGAGAACGGCTACATCACCTACATGCGCACCGACAGCACCAACCTGTCGGAGACCGCCGTCAACGCCGCCCGCCAGCAGGCCCGCGACCTCTACGGCCCGGAGTACGTCCCGGACGCCCCCCGCCGCTACAGCGGCAAGGTGAAGAACGCGCAGGAGGCGCACGAGGCCATCCGCCCGTCCGGAGACGTCTTCCGCACGCCGGGCGAGCTGGCGCGCGAGCTGTCCGGCGACGAGATGCGCCTCTACGAGCTGATCTGGCAGCGCACCGTCGCCAGCCAGATGGCCGACGCCCGGGGCTACACCGCGAGCGTCCGCCTCGGCGCGACGACCGCAGACGGCACGGACGCGGAGTTCAGCGCCACCGGCCGGGTCATCACCTTCCCCGGGTTCCTGCGCGCCTACGTCGAGAGCACCGACGACGAGGAGGCCGGCGAGAAGGACGACGCCGAGCGCCGCCTGCCGCGCGTCTCGCAGGGCGAACCGCTCGACGTCGAAGGCCTCGACCCGCAGGGCCACACCACCAGCCCGCCGGCCCGCTTCACCGAGGCCTCGCTGGTCAAGCGGCTGGAGGAGCTCGGCATCGGGCGACCCTCCACGTACGCCTCGATCATCACCACCATCCAGGACCGCGGCTACGTCTGGAAGAAGGGCTCCGCCCTCGTCCCGACCTGGCTCGCGTTCGCCGTCATCGGCCTGCTGGAGCAGCACTTCGGCCGCCTCGTCGACTACGGCTTCACCGCCTCCATGGAGGACGACCTCGACGAGATCGCCGGCGGGCAGGGCAACTCCGTCGAGTGGCTCACCCGCTTCTACTTCGGCTCCGACGAGGGCAAGGAGGGCGGGCTGGCCCGCCAGGGCGGGCTCAAGAAGCTCGTCGGCGCCAACCTCGACGACATCGACGCCCGCGACATCAACTCCATCGTCATCGGCCGCACCGCCGAGAGCGAGGAGGTCGTGGTCCGCGTCGGCCGCTACGGGCCGTACGTCCAGATCGGCGACAAGAAGGCCTCGCTGCCAGAGGATCTCGCGCCCGACGAGCTCACCGTCGACAAGGCCGTCGAGCTCGCCGACGCCCCCAGTGGCGACCGCGTCCTGGGTCAGGACCCGGAGACCGGCTACGAGGTGGTCGCCAAGGCCGGGCGCTACGGGCCGTACGTCTCCGTCGTCCTGCCGGAGGGGTCCAAGGACAAGCCGCCGACGGCGTCGCTGTTCAAGACGATGGACCTCGAGACGCTCACGCTCGAGCAGGCGCTCAAGCTGCTGACCCTGCCGAGGCTCCTCGGCGAGCACGAGGGCGAGGAGGTCAGCGCGCTCAACGGCCGCTACGGCCCCTACGTCAGCAAGGGCAAGGAGTCGCGCTCGCTCGAGAGCGAGGAGCAGCTCTTCGACATCACCCTCGAGCAGGCGCTCGCGCTGCTGGCGCAGCCGAAGCAGTACGGCCGGAAGTCCGCGGCGCCGAAGCCGCCGCTCAAGGAGCTCGGCGTCGACCCGGTCAGCGGCGAGAAGATGGTCGTCAAGGAGGGCCGCTTCGGGCCCTACGTCACCGACGGCACCACCAACGCCTCGCTGCGCAAGGGCGACGCCATCGAGGACCTCACCGACGAGCGCGCCAGCGACCTGCTCGCCGAGCGGCGCGCCCGCGGGCCGGCGCCCAAGAAGAAGGCCGCCGCGCGCAAGGCGCCTGCCAAGAAGGCAGCCGCGAAGAAGGCTCCGGCGAAGAAGAAGGCCCCCGCCAAGAAGGCCTGACCCGAGGTCGGCGTGCCGTGCGAGGGCTGGCCAGCACGGGCCCGCGCGACCGCCCGGCCCCGCCGACCCCCGTAGGCTCGGCGGTGTGACCGCGCCTGCCCCTCCGTCGCCCGGGGACCCCACCGTCCCGCTGCGACACGGGCCGCGCGCGGTGCTGCGCAACCCGATGTTCCGCAAGCTCTACACCGCGCTCGCGCTGTCCAGCCTGGGTGACTGGCTGGGCTTCCTGGCCACCACCGCGCTGGCCACCCAGCTGGTCGACTCGTTCCAGAGCAAGGCCTACGCGACCGGCGGCGTGCTGGTCTTCCGGCTGCTCCCGGCGGTGCTCTTCGGCCCGCTGGCCGGGGCCTTCGCCGACCGCTGGGACCGCCGCTGGACGATGGTCGTCTGCGACCTGCTGCGCTTCCTGCTCTTCCTGTCCATCCCGCTGGTCGGCTCGGTCGCGGACCGGGACAGCGCGCTGATCTGGCTGCTCATCGCGTCGTTCCTCATCGAGACGGTCAGCCTGTTCTGGATCCCGGCCAAGGAGGCCTCGGTCCCGAACCTCGTCCCGCGCGAGCAGCTCGAGGGCGCCAACCAGCTCACCCTCATCGCGACCTACGGCTCCGCTCCGGTCGCGGCGGCCGTGTTCGCGCTGCTGGCGATGCTGTCGCGGGCGCTCGGCAGCGGCTTCGACTACTTCCGCACCGGTCCGGTCGACCTCGCGCTCTACGTCAACGCCTCCACGTTCCTGTTCGCGGCCGTGACCGTCTACCGGCTGCACGACCTGCCCAGCCCGGGTCGTGAGGAGCGCAAGGCGCTGCGGGCGTCAGGGGAGCAGCCGCAGTCGGTCCTCGGCAGCCTGCGCGACGGGCTCCGCTTCATGGGGCAGACCCCGCTGGCCCGCGGCCTGCTGGTCGGCATGCTCGGCGCGCTCGCCGCCGGCGGGGCGATCATCGCCCAGGGGCGGCTGTTCGCCGAGTCCGTCCTCGGCGGCGGCGACGCGGCCTACGGCCTGCTCTTCGGCTGCATGTTCCTCGGCATCGCGGCCGGTGTCGCGCTCGGCCCGCGGGCCCTCGGCGACCTCTCCCGCCGCCGCGTCTTCGGCCCGACCATCGTCGGCGCCGGGGCCGCTCTGGTCTTCATGTCGCTGGTGCCCAACCTCTTCCTCGCGACCGTCGCCACGATCCTGGTCGGCGCCTTCGCCGGCGTCGCCTACGTCGTGGGGATCACCCTGCTGGGCCTGGAGATCGAGGACGAGCTGCGTGGCCGGATGTTCGGCCTGGTGCAGTCGCTGATGCGGGTCGACCTGCTGCTCGTCACGGCGACCACGCCGTTCATCGCCGGTGCGATCGGCACCCGCGAGGGCCCGCTCGGCATCAGCGTCAACGGCGTCTCGGTCACCCTGCTCGTCGGCGGGATCCTCGCCATGGGGGTCGGCGTCGTGAGCTTCCGGCAGATGGACGACCGGCCCGGCGTCCCCCTCCGCAAGGACCTCTCCCGCCGGATGCGTCGCCGCCCGACCACCCGCTCGTACTCCGGCACCTTCATCGCCCTCGAGGGCGGCGAGGGAGCCGGGAAGTCGACCCAGCTGCGGCTGCTGCAGGAGTGGCTGGTCGCGCAGGGCCACGACGTCGTCGTCACCCGCGAGCCGGGCGCGACGTCCGCCGGCGCCCGGATCCGGAGCCTGCTGCTCGACCCCGCGACCGGCCGCCTCGCACCGCGCGCCGAGGCGATGCTCTACGCCGCGGACCGCGCCCACCACGTCGCGGAGGTCGTACGCCCCGCCCTCGACCGCGGTGCCGTCGTCGTCACCGACCGCTACGTCGACAGCTCGATCGCCTACCAGGGCGCCGGCCGCGAGCTCGCCGTCGAGGAGGTGGCGCGGCTGTCCCGCTGGGCGACCGACGGGCTGCGCCCCGACCTCGTCGTGCTGCTCGACGTCGACCCCGTCGTCGGGCTGAAGCGCGCCGGCGACGCGCCGGACCGGATGGAGAGCGAGTCGCTCGACTTCCACCGGCGGGTCCGGCAGGGCTTCCTCGACCTCGCCGAGGACGACCCCGAGCGCTACCTGGTGGTCAGCGCCGACCAGGCGCCCGAGGCGGTCTTCGCCGCCGTGCAGGCCCGGCTCGCCGAGCTGCTCCCCGTACCCCTGCCCGTCCCGGTGTCGTCGTGAGCGTCTTCGCCGACCTCGTCGGCCAGGAGCGCGTCGTCGCGCAGCTGCAGGCCGCTGCGGACGACGCCGCACGGCTGGTACGAGGAGGCGTCGGCGGGCCGGGCGGCATGACCCACGCGTGGCTGTTCACCGGGCCGCCCGGGTCGGGCCGGTCCGTGGCCGCCCGCGCGTTCGCCGCGGCGCTGCAGTGCGAGTCGTCCGGCCAGCCCGGCTGCGGCCACTGCGAGCCGTGCGTGCAGTCGATGACCGGGTCGCACCCCGATGTCGCGGTGATCGTGCCCGAGGGGCTGCACCTGAAGATCAAGGAGGCGCGGGAGATCATCCTGCGGTCCTCCCGCGCGCCGACCCGCGGTCGCTGGCAGGTGACGCTCATCGAGGATGCCGACCGGATGGAGGAGCGCACCTCCAACACGCTGCTCAAGGCGATCGAGGAGCCGCCGCCGCACGGCGTGCTGCTGCTCTGCGCGCCGAGCGTCGAGGACCTGCTGCCGACGATCCGGTCGCGCTGCCGGCTGGTGCCGCTGCGCACGCCGCCGTCGTCCGCCGTCGCCGAGGTGCTGGTCCGCCGCGACGGCGTCGACCCGGCGATGGCCGCCTTCGCGGCGCAGGCCGCCCAGGGGCACGTCGGCCGGGCCAAGCGGCTCGCCCTCGACGAGGAGGCCCGGCGGGAGCGGCGCGACGTGCTGTCCCTGCCGCGGTCGCTGCAGGGGGTCGGCTCGGCGCTGGCCGCCGCTGCTGACCTCGTCGCCACCGCCAAGGAGGAGTCGGTCCAGCTCACCAAGGACCGCGACGCCCGCGAGACCGAGTCGCTGTCGAAGGCACTCGGCATGGGCGCGACGGGCAAGGGCATCACCGCCGGCAAGCCGAAGGGCTCGGCCGGTGCCCTCAAGGACCTCGAGACGATGCAGAAGGACCGGGTCAAGCGCACCCAGCGCGACGCCCTGGACCGGGCGCTGGTCGACCTGGCCGCGTTCTACCGCGACGTGCTCCAGCTGCAGCTCGGCACCGGGTGCGACCTGGTCCACGCCGACCTGTCCAACGAGGCCGCGCAGATCGCCCGGGCGACGTCTCCGGAGTCGACGCTGCGGCGCATCGACGCCGTGCTGGCCTGCCGCGTGGCCCTGGACGGCAACGTCGCCCCGCTGCTGGCCGTCGAGGCGATGGCGCTCGCCCTGCGCACCGGCTGAGGCGTCCCCTAGACTCGTCCGCGCACCACGCCGCCTTAGCTCAGTCGGCAGAGCACCTCACTCGTAATGAGGTTGTCATCGGTTCGATTCCGATAGGCGGCTCCACCTCGTCACTCCGACCGGGTGCGCGGATCAGCGCACCCGGCGGTCCCCGCCGACGTAGCGGAAGCACCCGCAGGCACCGTCCCACCCGACGTTGCGGACCACGGTCACGCCGTCGTGGTGGCGGGCGTCGAAGCCCATCCCGAGGCCGGCGGCGGGCAGCAGCGGCCCCGCCGTCTCGGCGACCCGGACGAAGGCCTCGCGCGTCACGTCGGCGGTCAGCCGGTCCATGACCGAGTCGAGCAGCCAGGCGTCCTGGCACTGGAACTGCTGGATGAGCATCGCGTTCTCGCCGGCGGCTGGCATGCCCTTGCGGCTGAAGAACTCGTCGCAGCGCTTGGCACCCGGCGAGAGCTTCGACCGGTCGACCGGGACGTCGAAGGCGGGCAGCCAGCCGATGCCGGCGGCGTCCTTCGCCTGCTCGGGGGCGACCCCGCCGCCGTTGAGCCCGACCTGGAAGCCGGCCTGGGAGGTGAAGCCGTAGCGCGGGCGGTACTCCTGGCTCTCGGCCGCGGGCGTGAAGAAGGTCGTGATGCGGCCCTGCTGGTCGAAGATGATCACGTGCGTGACGTCGTTGGTGCGGAAGCGCAGCACGGCGGAGCTGATCGAGCTCGACATCGAGCCGTAGTCCGAGACGCCCTTCGGCGACTGGACGTAGAACGCGTCGGCGGCCTTGTGCCCGATCCGCTCCAGCGCCGGCAGCATGACCTTCTGAACGGCCTCCATGTGCGGCTTGCTGTCGAAGGTGATGACGCCGACGACGGAGTCGCTGAAGTAGCCCTGCTGGTCCAGCCCCTCGACGAGCAGCCGGGCGCTGTCCTCCATCGTGATCCCGGCCGGCCGCAGCCCGTGCGGCTGCAGCGCGGTGCTCTTGTCGGTGGCGGCGGTCAGGTCGCTGCCCACGTGCAGCACCCCGCCCTTCTCCAGGCACACGCCGAAGCTCTCCGGCCCGGCGGTGATCACGGCGAAGACCTTGGCGTCCTGGACGAAGTGCTCGCAGGCGGCGTTGAAGGCCTGCTCGGCGTCCGACGTCGTCGCGGAGATCGAGTAGGCCTCGAGCACCACCTTGCGGCCGGCGAAGCCACCGGTGCGGTTGATCTCGTCGACGAGCGCCTGCTGCTGGGCCTTGGGGTCACCGGTGCCGAGGTCGTCGCGCCCGGTGGCCTTCTGCGCATCGTTCAGGTTCGAGCTGTAGATCATGCCGATCCTGACGGTCGAGTCGGTGACGCCTGGACCGAGCCGCACCGGGCCGGAGGCCGCTCCGCCGGGGCCTCCGGCAGGCGCAGCCGGACCGCTGCCGCTCGTGGTCGCGCCGGCCGGCGACCCGGTCGTCGTACCGCCCCCCGACTGCGCCTCGCCCGGTGCGCCGACGACCTCGCCGGTCACCGGGTCGATCGCGCCCGGCTCCTGCGGACCGGGCATGCCCAGCCCGTCGGTGGCCGCGCCGGCGCCCGGCCCGGCGCCGGCCTGCTCCAGCGCCTGCTGCTCGACGGTCGACCCGCACGCCGTCACCAGCAGCGCGGTCAGGGCGGTCGCGGCCAGCCGTCTCATCGCGACGCCGCCTCCAGCAGCAGCGCCAGCCCGGCCTCCGGCGTCATCAGGTGCCCGGCGTCGGTCGACACGCGCACCTCGACGTTGGGCACGTGGGCGGCGATCCAGCGGCCGTGACCGGCCGGCACGTTGACGTCGTGCTCGCCGTACGACACGACGACCGGGGCCGCGGCCTGCCGGGGGTCGAAGCCCCAGGGCCGCGCCATCGCCGCGAAGTCGTCGGCCATCCCGATCACGCCCTGGCGGAACGCCTCGGCCAGCACGACGGCGGTCTGGTCGGCGTTGCGCCGCAGGATCTCCCGGTCGGTCTCGGGCAGGTCCATGTCGCCCATCAGCGAGGCGGGGTCCTCGGTGCGCTGCGCCGCGATCCGCAGCACCTCCTCGGTGAACGCCTCGAGGACGGCCTCCCGCTCCCCGGATGCCAGCCCGAACCGGCGCTGGTTGGCCGGGTCCATCCCGTCGAAGAAGTCGAGGTCGGAGGCGTCGTAGGGCGCCACCCCCACGACGCAGTGCACCACCGTGCAGCGCTCCGGCAGCAGCGTCGCCACCGCGAGGGCGTGCGGCCCTCCGCCGGAGCCGCCGATGACCGCGGCGCGGTCGACGCCGGCCGCATCGAGAACGGCGCGCACGTCGGACACGACGTCCGCCACCGAACGGCCCGGGTGCGGGTCGGAGCCGCCGTAGCCCGGCCGGTCGTAGGTGATCTGCCGCACCCCGGCGGCCACGAGGGCGTCCAGCTCGGTCTGCCGGCCCATCCGGCTGCCCGGCGTCCCGTGCAGGCAGAGGACGGCGCGGCCGTTCTCGGCGCCGCTCTGCGTCCAGGCCAGGGCGCGCCCGTCGGGAAGGGTGAGGACCGCGTCCTCGTCGAGGACGGTGGGAGTCGTCATGCCGGGACCGTAACCACGACCAGGGGGTCGTGGCTTCGTCCTGCCGACCGACGGAAGCGCCCCGATCTGGTGCGCTCGCCTAGCGTGCGGGCCGTGTCCCGTCTCCTGCTCAACCCCGGACGTACGACGGTCGCTGCCGGGAGCCCCGGCCGCGACCCGCTGCAGCTGCTCCACGGCAGGCTGCCCGGCTACGCGCCGTCGCCGCTGCTCCAGGTCCCGGAGCTGGCCGAGGCGTGGGGCGTCGGCGAGGTGCTGCTGAAGGCCGAGACCGACCGCCTCGGGCTGCCGTCCTTCAAGGTGCTCGGCGCCTCCTGGGCGGTGTGGACGACGCTGCTCGAGTCGGCCGGGCTGCCCGCCGGCACGCCGTTCTCGGCGGACCTGCTGCCTCGGCTCCGCGGCACCGGGGTCCGCCGGCTGGTCACCGCCACGGACGGCAACCACGGCCGGGCGGTCGCCCGCGTGGCGCGGACCTTCGGGCTGGACGCCCACGTCGTCGTGCCCGCCGGAGCCGAGCAGGTGCGCATCGCCGCCATCGCCGCGGAGGGAGCCGAGGTAGAGGTGGCCGACGGCGACTACGACCGGGCGGTCGCGCTCGCGGCGGCTCAGGCCGATGCCGATCCGTCGGGGCTGCTGGTGCAGGACACCTGGTGCGCCGGACACGAGGAGGTGCCGCAGCGGATCGTCCAGGGCTACAGCACGCTCTTCCACGAGATCGACGACGCCACAGGCGATGTCGACCTGATGCTGGTGCCTGTCGGGGTCGGCTCGCTCGCTGCGGCTGCCGTCGCGCACGCCGGCCCGCGCGCGACCCGGGTGGTCGCGGTCGAGCCGGTCGACGCCGCCTGCGTCCTCGCCTCCCTGGCCGCCGGCGAGCCGGTCGCGTCGGCAGGGGCGCCCGGCACCGTGATGGCCGGGCTCGACTGCGCCACCCCGTCAGCGCTCGCCTGGCCGGCCCTGGCGCGGCGGCTGGACGGCGCCCTGGCGGTCACCGACGAGGAGGCGTGCGCCGCGATGCGCCGCCTGCACGACCTGGGCGTGGACGCCGGAGCCACCGGCGCCGCATCCGTCGCGGGTGCCTCGGTGCTGCTGGCGGACCCCGGCGCGCGGGCGGCGCTGGCCGTCCACGAGGGCAGTCGGGTCGTCGTGCTGGTGACCGAGGGCGTGACCGATCCGGCGCACTTCGCCGCGGTGATCGGCGCCTGACGTCGTCCCGCCGTACCAACGCCGCCGCCACCCGTCATGCGCCTCGACGATGACCGGGGCCGCCGGCCGAGGTCAGATGTGCGGGTGAGCGACGCGCTGCGGGACGAGCTGTCCGGACTGGTCGAGGCCGAGCGGGAGCGTTTCGGCGTACCCGGCTGCGCGGTGCTCGTCGTGCACGACGGCGAGGTCGTGCTGCGCGCGGGCTTCGGCCGCCGCGACCTCGCCGCCGACCTGCCGGTCACGACGTCGACGCTCTTCCCGATCGGCTCGTCGACCAAGACCTTCACGGCCGCGATCTGCGCGCTCGCCGTGGACGAGGGGCTGATCGGCTGGGACGAGCCGATCGCCGGGCACCTGCCCGGCTTCGCGCTGCAGGACCCGGTCGCGACGCGCGAGCTGACGCTGCGCGACATGCTGGCCCACCGCTCCGGACTGCCCCGGCACGACCTGCTCTGGTACGCCGCGTCCGACGGCTCGCTCACCCGCGACGACCTGATCCGCGCGCTGCGACACCTGCCGGCCAACCGCGGCTTCCGGCAGGCCTGGCAGTACAACAACCTCGTCTTCACCACCGCGGGCGAGCTCGCCGGGCGGCTGTTCGGCAGCTCGTACGAGGACGCCGTCCGCGCCCACCTGCTCAAGCCGCTCGGCATGAACCGCACCGGCTTCTCGGTGTCGGAGTCGCAGCACGACCCGGACGCCGCGCGGCCCTACGTCGTGGCCCCCGAGGGCGGCGACCCGGTGGAGGTGCCGTTCGCCAGCCTCGACCTGGTCGGCCCGGCCGGGAACATCAACAGCACCGTCGAGGACCTCACCGGCTGGCTGCTCGAGCTGCTCGGCCGGCCGCAGGGCGAGCCGGTCCTCTCGGCCACGGCGCTCGAGCTGCTGCGCACCCCGGTCATGCCGCTGTCGGAGGTCTCGCCGCTGACCATCGGCCGCTCGGTCGGCTACGCCGCCGGCCTCGCGGTCGACGACTACCGCGGCTTCCGGGTGCTGCACCACGGCGGCAACATCGACGGGTTCTCCAGCCAGGTCAGCCTGATCCCGGAGACGGGCAGCGGCGTCGTCGTGCTCACGAACCGGTCGAGCACGGGCCTGCGGGACGCCCTGCCGTACGTCCTCTACGACCGCCTGCTCGGCCTGGAGCCGCAGCCGCACGGCGAGCACGTCGTCGGCGTCGAGCAGCTGCTGCGGGCGGGGATGAAGGCCAGTGCGGAGGGGCGTACGACGAGCCGTCCCGACAGCCCGGCGGTCCGGCCGCTCGCCGACTACGCGGGGCGCTACACCCACCCCGGCTACGGGACGGTCGAGGTGCTGCCGGGCGACGGCGAGGAGCTCCCGGTCCGGTACCGCGCCGTCACCGCGACGCTGCGGCACCGGCACCTCGAGGTCTTCGACCTGCACGCCGAGCTCGGCGGCGAGGACGTCCACATCCCCGCGCAGTTCCTCCACGACAGCGACGGCGAGGTGTCGGCGCTCACCGCGGTGCTCGAGCCGACGGTGCCGCCGATCCGCTTCGACCGGCAGCCGGACACCGCCCACCTCACGGACGAGGTCCTCACCGGGCTGACAGGGACGTACTCGCTCGGCCCGATCTCCCTGGTCGTCACCCGGCGCGGCGAGAAGGACCTGGTCGTCTCGGTCGCCGGAGGCGCGCCCCGGCTGGTCACCGCCAAGGGCGGCTGGCGCTTCGCCGTCGACGCGCTGACGGTGGAGTTCGTGCCGCCGGACGCCGTCAAGACGCCGTACGGGGACTTCACCCGGGGCTGACCCCTAGCCTGCGGCATGCGCAGGTTCGAGGAGCTCGACTGGCGGCAGACCCCGATCGGCGAGATCAGCCTGCGCCGGCGGCTCGAGCCGACGCTGCAGGTCGACGTCTACGAGGTCCGGCTCGACGAGGACTTCCTGATGTCCAGCCTCTTCACGGTCGCCGAGGTAGCCCTCGCCGATCTCGGACTGGCCGCGCACCCGGGGCAGCAGCTCGACGTGGTGGTCGGCGGCCTCGGCCTGGGCTACACCGCGCGCGCCGCGCTGGCCGACTCGAGGGTCCGGTCCCTCGCCGTGGTGGAGGCGCTCCCGGAGGTGATCGACTGGCACGTCCGCGAGCTGCTCCCGCTCGGAGCCGAGCTCAACGCGGACGCGCGCTGCTCGCTCGTGCAGGGAGACTTCTTCGCGACGGTCATGGCAGCCGACCCGCTGGTCGCCGGCGGCGTCGACGTCGTGCTGCTCGACGTGGACCACTCGCCGCGGCACGTCCTGCACCCCAGCCACGCGCCCTTCTACGACGTCGCGGGCCTGGAGCTGCTGCGCTCCCAGCTGCGCCCGGGCGGGGTCTTCGCGCTCTGGTCCGACGACCCGCCCGACGCCGAGTTCGTCGCCCGCGCGGGCGACGTCTTCGCCGGTGTGGCAGCGCATGTCGTGCCGTTCCCCAACCACCTGACCGGTGGGGAGTCGACCAACACCGTCTACGTCTGCACCCTGGACACAGATACCCCCTAGGGGTATCGTGCGCAGTGGAGGTGGACAACATGGACCACGACATGCACCACGACATGCACGGGAACGACCTCGAGGGGCGGGAGCTGACCCGGCTGGCGGTCTCCGCGACCGCGCACTGCCTGACCGGATGCGCCATCGGCGAGGTCCTCGGCATGGTGATCGGCACCGCCCTGGGCTGGGGCAACCTGTCGACCGTCGCCCTCGCCGTCGGGCTCGCGTTCTTCTTCGGCTACCTGCTCGCGCTGGTGCCGATCCTGCGCTCCGGGATCGCCCTGCGCGCAGCACTGCCGCTGGTGCTCGCCGCGGACACGCTGAGCATCACGACGATGGAGGTCGTCGACAACGCGATCATGCTCGGCATCCCGGGCGCGATGCACGCGGGGCTGGCCTCACCGCTGTTCTGGGGATCGCTCGCAGCGGCGCTCGCCATCGCCTTCGTGCTCACGGTGCCGGTCAACCGCTGGCTCATCGCGCGTGGCAAGGGCCACGCCGTCGTGCACGCGATGCACTAGGTGCGACGGTGGTCGCGCGCGAGCGGTCGTCGCGCGGGGGCCCGGTAGCCCTCGACCAGCTCCGGGAGCGCGAGGAACTGCCCGAGGTGGTGCTCGAGCACCAGCGCCGGCAGGACGTGGCCGAGGATCACCTCGTCGAGCCCGGCGGTCCTGCCGCTGACCGGCGCTTCCCGGTCGGTGATCCACGCGCAGTCTGAGGTGGATCCGGCGCCGGAATCCACCTCCAGCTCCGCGTGGATCACCGGCGGGGTGGGCGTCAGCGGCGGCGCAGCCGCCGCGCGCCCTTCCAGGCGCCGTAGCCCACGCCGGTCCCGGCTGCCGCCCCTGCCACGAGCAGGGCCACGGACAGCACCGGCCGCGCACCGCTG
>JAKFFB010000203.1:0-22897 GCA_036675425.1 Actinomycetales bacterium
GCTTGGCCGCCCAGGCCGCGATGTAGGCGGTCGCCAGCTGGGAGCGGCTGCCGACCGGCGCCCTGCCGTAGACGACGTGCAGCTCGGCGACGAGCTTGAGCTCCACGGCGACGACCGCGAGGGTCTCCGCGGTCAGCTGGAGCGGGGCGGCCAGCAGGGTCGGCGGGGCGGCGTGCTGCACGGCGGCGAGCGCCCCGCCCGCCGCCCCGACGCCGGCGGTGGCGCGAGCGGCCGAGCGGATCAGGGCGTCCGCCAGCTCGTCGCCGGACAGGCCCTCGTGGTGGGAGCGCAGGGTGACCAGGTCGCGCACCGGGATGTGCGGCGCCACCTGGTCCACCAGCTCGGCCAGCCACGACCCGGTGATCGCGGCCCGGGCGCCGACCGAGCGCGCGCCGGACCCGAGCAGGCCGGTCAGCCGGACGAGCAGGCGGCCGCGCTCGGCCGTGTCGAGGTCGCGCGCGGCCAGCCGGCCGACGACCTCACCGACCTCCTCGCGACGCTCCAGCTCGCCGGGCATCGGGCTAGGAGCACTCCTTGCAGATCAGCCGGCCGCCCTTGTCGGACGCCAGCTGGCTGCGGTGGTGCACCAGGAAGCAGCTGCTGCAGGTGAACTCGTCGCTCTGCTTGGGCAGCACGCGGACGGTGAGCTCCTCGCCGGACAGGTCGGCCCCGGGCAGCTCGATCGCCTCGTTGAGGTCGGCCTCGTCGACGTCGACGCTGCTGGACTGCGCCTCGGCGCGGCGCGCCTTCAGCTCCTCGAGGCTGTCCTCGGGCTCGTCGGCGTCCGAACGTCGTGGCTGGTCGTAGTCGGTGGCCATGCTCAGGGGCTCCTTCGTCTTGTCCGGCGCGTGCACAACGCACGGGAGGCCGCAGTTGTGCCCGGGGGTGCCGGGGCGGTGCGAGCGCCAGAGGGTAGCGGGGTGGCGAGAGCTCTCCAGCCCCTCGTCCGCGTGATCTTCGTGACACCGCCGACGGGGGGTGCGGCTAGGGCGCCGGAGCCATCCCCGCGAACTCCCAGAACAGCTCCGTGGCGTCGATGACGTCGCCCGGCTCGGTCCACCGGTGCCCGTAGCCGAGCAGCTTGCGGATGTCGATGTCGCTGCCCGGTGCGGCGCCCGGGATGGTGGGGACCGCGCGCAGGAAGGCCTGCAGCCGCTCGGAGTACTCCTCGCCCTCGAACGGCACGGCGGTGTCCTTCTCGCCGTGCAGGTGCAGCGCCCTGATCCGGCCGTTGCAGCGCGGGATCTCCAGGGTGCCGCTCATGACGCCGGCGGTCTGCACGAGGTCGGGCCGGTCGCAGGCGAAGCGGTAGGCCATCATCCCGCCGTTGCTGAAGCCCACGACGGAGATCCGGCTCGCCCCGCGGGTGCGCAGGTCGTTGACCACCTCGGCGAGGAAGGCGACGTCGTCGACGCCCTGCACGACCGACTCGCCGCAGCACAGGCCGGCGTTGAAGGACCGGCGCACGCCCTCGGGGTAGGCGACCAGGACTCCGTCGCGGTCAGCCAGCCGGTTGAAGCCGGTGCTGGCCGCCGCGTCCGCGGGATCGGACTTGAGCCCGTGCAGGAAGACCAGCGCCGGGCGCCCCTCGGCCAGCCGCGGTGCGGAGCGCAGCAGCGGCGGGACGTGCAGGACGTACGCCCGACCGCTCTCGAGCACCACCCGGCTGTCGGTGCCGGTGCGGACGGGGTCGAGCGCGCCGGCGAGCGGCGCGACGCTCCCGACGCCCACGACCAGCGCGACCAGGGTGCCGACGAGCACGGCGCGTCGGGAGAGCCTCAGCGTCCAGCCCACCGACGCACCCCTCCGCTCCTGGCTCGTCCCACAGATCGGCAGTCTCCCATGACCTTCGGCTACGGGGACGACGTCCCGTAGGCCCCGAAGAGCAGATCGGTCAGCTCCTGCACCAGCTCGGCGCGGGTGGCGCCACCGGTCTCGAGCCACCAGTCGCCGGCGGCCTGCACCATGCCCACGATCCCGTGCGCCCAGGCCGCCGCGCGTGCGGGCGAGGCGTCGATCTCGGCGGCGATGCCGTCGGCCAGCAGCGCCGACAGCCGGCGGGTGAAGGTGCGCACCTGCGACTGCGCCGGCGCCGCCTCGTCGGAGTGGACGAGGAAGCGGTAGACCTGCGGCTGCTCCTCGATCGCCGACAGGTAGGCCTCGATGGTCCGCTCGACCCGGCCGCGCCGGGTCGAGCCGGTCCCGAGCGCCGCCTGCAGGTCGCCGAGCAGCCGGGTGGTGTAGCGCTCGGCCAGAGCGGCGTACAGCCCGCTCTTGTCGCCGAAGTGGCGGTAGAGGATCGGCTTGCTGATCCCCGCCTCGGCGGCGATGGCGGCCATCGACGCGGCCGGCCCGTCGCGGTGGACGATGCGGTCGGCCGCGTCGAGCAGCTCCTCCCGCCGGGCGGCCCGGTCCCGCAGCGGGACCGGCTCGCTCACGGGATCTGGTGCCCGGAGATCGCGCGGCTGATGATCAGGCGCTGGATCTCGCTGGTGCCCTCGAAGATCGTGTAGATCTTGGCGTCGCGGTGCCAGCGCTCCACGGGGTACTCGCGGGTGTAGCCGTTGCCGCCCAGGATCTGGATCGCCTTCTCCGTCACCTCGACCGCGGTCTCGCCGGCGAACAGCTTGCTCATCGAGCCCTCACCGGCGGTGAACGGGACGTTGTTCTTGCCCATCCAGGCGGCACGCCAGACGAGCAGGCGGCTCGCGTCGAGCTTGGTCTTCATGTCGGCGAGCATGAACGCGATGCCCTGGTTCTCGACGATCGGGCGGCCGAACTGCTCGCGCGTCTTGGCGTACTCCAGCGCGTACTCGTAGGCGGCGCGGGCGATGCCGACGGCCTGCGCGCCCACGGCCGGGCGGGACGCCTCGAAGGTGGCCATGGCGGCCTGGCCGCCCTTGACGCGGGAGCGGTCCAGCTTCTCGCCGCGGGCGAGGGCGGCGGCGCGCTCGCGGGCGCGGTTCAGCCGCTCGTCGAGGGCCTCCTTGCCGCCGAGCAGCGCGGAGCCGGGCAGCCGGCAGTTGTCGAGGATGACCTCGCTGGTGTGGCTGGCGCGGATGCCGTGCTTCTTGAACTTCTGGCCCTGCGAGAGGCCCTTGCCCTTGAACTCCGGCCCGATGACGAACGACGCCTGGCCGCGCGCCTTGAGCTCGGCGTCGACCGTGGCGACGACCACGTGCACGTCGGCGATGCCGCCGTTGGTGATCCACGTCTTCACGCCGTTGAGGACCCACTCGTCCTTGGCCTCGTCGTAGACGGCGGTGGTCTTCATGCTCGAGACGTCGGAGCCGGCGTTCGGCTCGGAGACGGCGAGTGCGGCGAGCTTGACGTCGTTCTCGTCGCCGAAGCACTGCGGCACCCACTCGCCGATCTGGTCGAGCGTGCCGTTGCTCAGGATGCCGGCGACGCCGAGCGTCGTGCCGACGATCGACAGGCCGATGCCCGCGTCACCCCAGAACAGCTCCTCCATGGTGATCGGGAGGCTGATGCCGCTCTCGTCGCCCCAGCTGCTGGCGAAGAAGTCCAGGGAGTAGATGCCGGCCTTGGCCGCCTCCTGGATGATCGGCCAGGGCGTCTCCTCGCGCTCGTCCCACTCCGACGCCGCGGGGCGGATGACGTTCTCCGAGAACTCGTGCAGCCACTTCTGCAGGGTCTGCTGGTCCTCGGTCAGCTCGAGGGTGAAGCCGGGCATGGTGTCTCCTGGGTCCGGGGGGTGTTACCGCGGGTAACAGTGATCCCCGAGCAGCCGGGTTGTCAAGCGCGACACTGCTCACAGGCGCCAGCCCTTGACGTCTGTTACCCGCGGTAACACTCTGAGGTCATGGCAGACGTCGTGTGGTCCGAGATCCCCGTCCACGGTCACCGGGTGCGCTACGCCGAGTCCGGCGCTGCGTCCGGTGGACCGGTCGTCGTGCTGGTGCACGGCATCGCCTCGCGGGCGGCGCAGTGGGAGTCGGTGATGGCCCAGCTCGGCGAGTCCTGCCACGTGATCGCCCCCGACCTGCTCGGCCACGGTGAGTCGGCCAAGCCGCGGGGCGACTACTCCCTCGGCGCGCACGCCTGCGGCATCCGCGACCTGATGGCCGCCCTCGGCCACGACCGCGTCTCGCTCGTCGGCCACTCCCTCGGCGGCGGCATCGCGATGCAGTACGCCTACCAGTTCCCGGAGCGGGTCGAGCGCCTCGCCCTGGTCTGCTCCGGCGGCCTCGGCCGGGAGGTGAGCGTCTTCCTGCGCGCGGCGACCCTGCCCGGCTCCGAGCTGGTGCTGCCCCTGCTGGCCGGGTCGTGGACCCGGGCGGCCGCGGGCAAGGTCCGCTCGTTGCTGGACCTCGCGCGGGTTCCCGTCCCGAAGGGCCTCGCGGAGTGCCTGGTCGGCGTCGGGTCGATGAGCGACCGCGGCACACGCTCGGCCTTCCTGCACACCGCCCGCAGCGTGCTGGACCCGGCCGGCCAGCGGGTCGACGCGCGCGACCGCCTCTACCTCGCGGCCGACCTGCCGCTGTTCGTCGTCTGGGGGCGCAAGGACGCGATCATCCCCGTGGCGCACGGGGAGTCGCTGGCCGCATCGGTGCCCGGCACCACCCTCGAGGTCTTCGAGCAGTCGGGGCACTTCCCGCACCTCACCGAGCCGGCCCGGCTCGCCTCCGTGCTCGCGCGCTGGGTCGAGTCCACCCCCGCCGTGCAGCTCGACCCGTCGACGCTGACCTCTCGGCTGCGGCCCCCGCTCAGCGCCTGACCCAACCCAGGCGCCCGCAGCCCTGGCCGGCCCCGGGGAGCAGACCCCGCGGCCAGCCGCGGGGAAGCCTCCCCAGCCTCGGGTCCCGCCACGGCCCGGCGGCGACGCCCCGGCGCGACCCCGGCCCGGCTGACGCCGAAGGCGGCGGTGCCGAGGGCGGCTGTCTCAGGCGGCGGTGCCGAGCTGGCCGCGGGCCTCGCGCGGGGTCACTCCCCCGCCGCGGCAGGGGGCGCCCTTCTCCCCGCCCTGGCCGCCGCCGGCGTAGGCCTCGACGAACTGCGCCAGGCGCGGGTCGTCCACGCTGCTCGCCTCCAGGCCGGCGCCCCAGGTCACCGCGACGACCCGCGAGTCGAGCCCGTCCTGGGGGCTGACGAGGACGTACTCCTCGTTCGTCTCCGCCAGCTCCGCCAGCGCCTTGACCTCGTCGTCGGCGAGGTCGGGGTCGTACGCCAGCCACACCGCGCCGTGCTCGAGGGAGTGCACGGCGAACTCCACGGGCACCTGCTCGTCGTAGACGTCACAGGCCAGCCAGCGCGCGTTGTGCGGGCCGCCCAGGGGCGGGATGCGGTCGTACTCGATCGGCCCGGCGACGTGGTCGTGGCTCGGGTCCTCGGCGAGCACCTCGAGACCGTCGATGTCGGGGGCAGCGGTCGGCGCAGCGCTCGGGACGGAGGTCGCCGACGGCGACGCGCTCGCGCTCGGGGTGGGCGCCGCCGACTCCTCCTGGTCGCCGGAGCACCCGGTCAGCAGCACCGCCGCGACGACCACCGGGAACAGGCCCCTCACGCCACGACCTGCTGGCCCTTGCCGACCACGACGATGCCACTGTCGGTCACGGTGAAGCCGCGCTCGCGGTCCAGCGCGTGGTCGACCCCGACGGTGGCCCCGGGCCACACGACGACGTTCTTGTCCAGGATCGCCTTGCGCACCACGGCACCTCGCCCGACGGCCACCCCGTGCAGGACCACGCTCTCGTCGACGGTCGACCCCGAGTGCACCCGCACCCCCGGCGACACGATCGAGCGGCGCACCCGGCCACCGGAGACGATGACCCCCTGGGAGACCAGCGAGTCGACGGCCTGACCCACCCGGCCCTCCTCCTCGAAGACGAACTTCGCGGGCGGCAGCGCCGGCGAGGTGGTGAGGATCGGCCACTGCCGGTTGTAGAGGTTGAAGACCGGGTGGATCGAGACCAGGTCCATGTGCGCGTCGTAGTAGCTGTCGAGAGTCCCGACGTCACGCCAGTAGCCGCGGTCGCGGTCGGTCGCACCGGGGACGTCGTTCTCCGAGAAGTCGTAGACCTGAGCGCCGCCGCGCTCGACCATCATCGGGATGATGTTGCCGCCCATGTCGTGGACCGAGCCCTCGTCGCCGGCGTCGATCTTGACCGCCTCGAGCAGCGCCTCGGTCGTGAAGACGTAGTTGCCCATCGAGGCGTAGACGGTGTCCGGGTCGTCCGGCAGCCCGGGCGGGTCGCTCGGCTTCTCGAGGAAGGCGGTGATGTCGCGGCCGTTGTCGGCGGTCTGGATGACGCCGAAGCCGTGCGCCTCCGAGCGGGGTACGCGGATGCCGGCCACGGTGACCCCTGCCCCGCTGGCGATGTGCTGCTCGACCATCTGCCGGGGGTCCATCCGGTAGACGTGGTCGGCGCCGAAGACGACGACGTGGTCGGGCTGCTCGTCGTAGACGAGGTTCAGCGACTGGTGGATCGCGTCGGCCGAGCCGCGGAACCACTGCGGTCCGAGCCGCTGCTGCGCCGGCACCGGGGTCACGTAGTTGCCGAGCAGCGTGGACATCCGCCAGGTCGTCGTGATGTGCCGGTCGAGCGAGTGCGACTTGTACTGCGTCAGCACGACGATGCGCAGGTAGCCGGCGTTGACCAGGTTGGACAGCACGAAGTCGACCAGCCGGTAGATCCCGCCGAACGGCACCGCCGGCTTCGCCCGGTCGTCGGTGAGGGGTGCGAGCCGCTTGCCCGCTCCGCCGGCGAGGACGATGCCGAGGACCCGAGGCGAGCGCATGGGCACATCCTGTCCCACTAGCGTTCAGCTATGCAGATCGGTGTCCTGACTCGCGAGTGGCCCGACCAGGTCTACGGCGGTGCGGGCGTCCATGTGGAGCACCTCGTCCGCTTCCTGCGCGCCGAGGGGGCGGCCGTCGACGTGCACTCCTTCGGCGGCACCGCCGAAGGCGCCGTCGCCCACGACGCGGATCCCGCGCTGGGGCACGCGAACTCGTCGCTGCAGGTGCTGAGCACCGATCTCCGGATGGCCGCGGCCACCGCCGGGTGCGACGTCGTGCACTCCCACACCTGGTACGCCGACCTCGCCGGGCACCTCTCCGGCCTCCTGCACGGCATCCCGCACGTGGTGACGACGCACAGCCTCGAGCCGCACCGGCCGTGGAAGGCCGAGCAGCTCGGCGGCGGCTACGCGATCAGCAGCTGGGCGGAGAAGACCGCCGTGCTGGCGGCCGACGCCGTGATCGCGGTCAGCGAGGGCATGGCCCGCGACGTGCTGGCGAGCTACCCCGAGCTCGACCCGTCGCGCGTCCACGTGATCCACAACGGGATCGACGCGGAGGCGTACGCCCCCACGGACGCGACCGACGTCCTGGAGCGGCACGGCGTGGACGCCTCGGTGCCGTACGCCCTGTTCGTCGGGCGGATCACCCGGCAGAAGGGGCTGGCCCACCTGCTGCGTGCCGCCCGCGACCTGCCGGGGCAGCTGGTGCTCTGCGCCGGGGCGCCGGACACGCCCGAGATCGCCGCCGAGACGGCCGATCTCGTCGAGCAGCTGCAGAAGGCGCGTGCTGGCGTCGTCCTGATCTCCGAGATGCTGCCCAAGGCCGACGTCGTGCAGCTGCTCTCGCACGCGACCGTCTTCGTGTGCCCCTCGGTCTACGAGCCGCTCGGCATCGTCAACCTCGAGGCGATGGCCTGCGGCACGGCCGTGGTGGCCAGCGCCGTCGGCGGGATCCCGGAGGTCGTGGTGGACGGCGAGACCGGGCTGCTCGTGCCCTACGACGAGGGTGACCCCCGAGGCTTCGAGGCCGGTCTCGCGGCGCGGGTCGCCGAGCTGCTGGCTGACCCGGACCGCGCCGGCGCGATGGGCCGGGCCGGCCGGGAGCGTGCCGTCACCCACTTCGGCTGGGACGCGATCGCCCGGCGCACCCTCGAGCTCTACCGGTCCGTCCTGCGCTGACAGCAGGGATCGGCCTCCGGAGGTCGAATGCTCCTCCCGCCTGGGGGGGCCGATCGGCGGCGACCCCTCGGCAGGGAGCGCCCGATGAGCAGGACCCGACCCACCGCCCTGCTCGCCCTTGCTGTCGTGGTGGCGACCTGCATCGGCCCGGCTGCTGCCGACCGCACGGTCTCCGAGCGGGCGGTGCTCCCGCCCGCGCTCGCGCTCCAGGCGGCTGCGCAGCAGCTGCTCGAGCGACCCGATGCCGCCGCCCGGCATGCCTGGCGGGCGAACCTGCTCAGCGCCGTTGCCGCCGAGGAGAGCGCGAGCAGCTCGACATCCGGGACCAGCACCGGACCCCGCGACTACGCCCGCGTCACCGGCGCCGGGGACCTGGACGGCGACGGCCGCGACGACCTGCTGGTCGCGCACGACACGGGCACCACGGTCCGCAGCGGCACGGACGGACGCGTCCTCCTGCGCCGCGACCGCGGGACGCTCTCGCCGGTGCGGGGCGCCGGCGACGTCCGCCTGCTGGCGGTGGAGGTCGAGTACGTCGAGGTCGACCGCGGCTTCGCCATCGACGTGCACCTCGAGGGGCTCGACGGCAAGGGCCGGACCCGCTGGCAGCACCTGGCCACGGGGACCTACACCTTCACCGGCGCGGGCCCGCTCGGCGTGACCCGGGTGCAGTCCCTGCCCCTGATGGCCGCCGACGGGATGCTCGACAGCGACGGCCGACCCGCCCTGCTGCTCGGTGGGCTGACCGGCACGGTCGCCGCGATGGGCTCGCTGACGCTGGAGCCGGGGCTGCTGTCGCTCGCCGACGGCGAGATGCAGGCGCTGCCCGAGGTGCAGGGCACGGGCCGCTCGACCCCCTGGGTCACCCCGCAGACGACCTCGCACCAGCCCCAGGGCTGCTACACCACCAGCGCCCCCCTCGGACCGCTGACGCGGGTCGGCCTGCTGTGCGACGCCACCCAGGCGTGGAGCGTGGACGTGCCGCTGCGCGGCGCGTACGTCGAGGAGGCAGGCGACTTCGACGGCGACCAGGCCTCGGACGTGCTCGTGACGACCTGGGGCTTCGAGCGGCCACAGCCTCGCGAGGTCGCCCGGGGCACCCGCGTGCTGTCCTTCGCCGACGGCTCCACGGTGGGCAGCGGCCCGCTGGACACGCTCACCCCCCTGCTGGAGGACGTTGGCGGCGATGGCCAGCCCGACCTCATGGAGGTGCTGCTCGGCGACGTCGACGTCGAGCTGCGCGCGGTCACCGTCGCCGGCGAGGAGATCTGGGCTCGTCAGGTCGCCCTGGACGAGGCCGGTTGGACGTCGGTCCACAGCGGCTACGACCTCACCGGTGACGGACTGGCCGACGGGCTGGTCATCGGCATGCCGGACAGCGGCCCGGGGCGCACCACGGTCGTGGACGGCCGCACCGGGAAGGCCCTCACCCGCTCCGGGGTCAACGAGCTGCTGCTGCCCGGCCTGCGACGGCGTGGCGGGGACCTCGTCGTGCTCGGCGCGGACCGGGGGCGAGCCCGGGCGACGGTGCTGAGCGGGGACAGGGGGTCGCGGCTGCTCGACGTGCGCGTACCCGGCGCGCCGGGACTCGTGTCGAGCGGTGGCGCGGGCACGGCCGACCTGGATCGGGACGGGCGGCGCGACCTCGTCGTCGCGAGCCGCACGGACGACGTCCGCGTCACGACCGCCTTCTCGGCGGCGGGACGGGTGCTCTGGCAGGTCCGCGAGAAGGCGAAGCCGATCCGGAGGGACGTCGGCATGGTGTTCGTCGAGGCCGGCTGAGCCCTACTCCCCCAGCGCGGCCGCGACCTCGGCCGCCAGTGCCCGATGGCCGGCCACGGACAGGTGGAGGCCGTCGCCGTAGTCGAGGCCGGGGGCCAGCCGCTCCGGCTCCGCGGCGTCGCGCAGCAGCCGGTCAGCGTCGACGACGGCATCCGCGCCGGAGTCGTCCCGGATCCAGTCGTTGACGGCGTGCCGCGCGGCGAGCTGCTCGGGCGTGCGCTGCGCCGCGGGCGGGATGGTCACGAGGAGCACCTCGACGCCCGCCGCCTGCGCCTGCCCGACCAGCTCCTGCAGCTCGCCGACGAGCTGCGTCGTGGGGACGCGCAGCGCGAGGTCGTTCGTGCCGGCGAGGACCACGACGCTGCCGATCCCGCTGCGGGACAGCGCATCTCGCGAGAAGCGCTCCGCCAGCGGTGGCCCGTAGCCCGCCTCGCAGACGATGCAGTTGCCGGCGATCGCGGCGTTCACCACGGGCCGGGCGTCGAGCCGCTCCGCCAGGGCGTCGGTCCAGCGGAGGTGGCTGTCGGCCGGGAGCAGGGCGTCGTCGGTCAGCGAGTCCCCGACCACGACGACCGAGCCCGGGACGTCACCGGTGGACGTGACCGCCACGTCGTCGACGACGAGCCCGGAGCGGGTGCCCTCCCCGAAGCCGTCCCCCGACGCGGTGTCGGTCAGGTCACCGGTGCCCGGCCCGCTGCACCACCCGGTCGCGGCGCCGAAGCGGTGCTCGGACAGCCGAGCCGCCGAGGCCACGGCGAGGCTCACCAGCAGGTCGTCGCCGGCCGCCGTCGTCAGCGCCACCGGATCGGTGGTGACCGCGTCGCCGGCCGGCACGACGAAGGACGCGTCGCCACCGACCGTGACCGGTCGCAGCGAGTCGGGTCGGACCGCCGGGCCGGAGCTCCGCAGCCCGACCGTCACGGCGGAGAGCTCCAGCGGCGTCGGGCTGAGCACGTTGGAGAGGCGGAGGCGAAGAGCGCCGCCGCCGACCGTGAGGCGGAGCGGCTGGCGGCAGGTCTCGTCGCGGACGAGGGTCCGGTGGACGTCGCTCATCGCCTGACCCGCGCTGCTGCGCCAGGTGGCCTGCTCCGTCACCGACAGCGCGCCGGAGCACGCCGGCAGGAGCAGCCCGCACGCCAGCAGGCCGGCGACCCGCCTCATGCGAGCGGGTCCCTCCCCGCGTCCAGGGACACCAGCAGGTCGTGCAGCGGGTCGAAGACGCCGGGCGCCGCCGCGATCACCATGGCGCCGCTCGCGGGAGCGCCCTGCAGGCCGCCGACCCGTGCCCCGGCCTCCGTCGCGATCAGCTGCCCGGCGCACAGGTCCCAGGGCGACAGCCCGAGCTCGAAGTAGGCGTCGACCCGACCGGCGGCCACCGCGCAGAGGTCCAGGGCCCCCGCCCCGATCCGGCGGATGTCGCGGACAGCCGGGAGCAGCTGCGGCAGGACCGACGCCTGCGCGGCCCGCCGGCGGGCGTCGTAGCCGAAGCCGGTCGCGACCAGCGCCTGCGAGAGCTCGGTGGCGTCGGTGCAGCGCAGCGGTCGGCCGTTCAGCGCCGAGCCACCGCCTCGTACGGCCGTGAAGAGCTCGTCCTTGGACGGGTCGAACACCACGCCGGCCACCGCCTCGCCGTCGACCTCGACGCCGAGGGAGACCCCCCACTGCGGCAGGCCGTAGAGGTAGTTGACGGTCCCGTCGATGGGGTCGACGACCCAGCGCACCCCCGTGGTCCCGTCGTCGGCGGCGCCCTCCTCGCCGAGGATCCCGTCGCCCGGCCGCCGGCTGCGGATGCCCTCCACGAGCAGCGCCTCCGCGGCGCGGTCGGCCGCGGTGACCACGTCGGTCGGGCTGGACTTGGTGTCGGAGTCGCCCAGCCCGCTGTGCATCTCCAGGGCGAGCGCGCCGGCCTGGCGGGCGAGGTCCACGGCGATCGCGAGCAGGGCGGCGGGGTCGGTCGCGGTCATGCGGGCAGTCTGCCTGCCGCCCCCCTGTGGCAGCCGCCACGTGCGACTGCTAGAACGGCATTCGGTTTTCCGCCGTTCCCCCCACCCCGGAAGAGAGGCCCCCGTGGACCTGCGCTTCAGCGAGCAGGACGAGGAGTTCCGCCGCGAGCTCCGCTCCTGGCTCGATGCGAACCTGCCCGCCGAGATGCGCGAGCCCGCCTTCTGGGCCGGCATGAGCAGCGACGAGTCGTTCGAGACCCGTCGGACGTGGGAGCAGAAGAAGGCGCAGGCCGGGTTCTGCGGCATCCAGTGGCCGACGGAGTACGGCGGTCGCGGCGGCACCCCGACCATGAAGGCGATCTACGACGAGGAGATGGCCAAGGCCAACGCCCCGTCGACGGTCAACCCGCTGGGCCTGGCCTTCCTCGGCCCGACCGTCATGGCGATCGGCACCGACGAGCAGAAGCGCGACATCATCAAGCCGCTGCTGCACTGCGAGACCATCTGGTGCCAGGGCTTCTCCGAGCCGGGCGCCGGCTCCGACCTCGCCGCGCTGCAGATGCGCGCCGAGCCGCAGGGCGAGGAGTACGTCCTCAACGGCCAGAAGATCTGGACCACCAACGCCATGCACGGCGACAAGATCTTCACCCTCGCCCGCACCAGCTCGCCCGAGGGCGGCAAGCGGCACGCCGGCATCTCGATGCTGCTCGTCGACATGCACCAGCCCGGCGTCGAGGCCCGGCCGCTCAAGCAGATGACCGGCGCCAGCGAGTTCGGCGAGGTCTTCTTCACCGACGCCACCTGCCCGAAGGACGAGATCCTCGGCGGCGAGGGCAACGGCTGGGCCACCGCGATGCTGCTGCTGTCGTTCGAGCGCGGCTCCTCCGCGATCGGCCAGTACACCGAGTTCCGCAAGATGTGGGACGAGGTCGTCAAGGTGGCCGGTCAGCTCGAGCGCGACGGCCGCCCGGCGTCCGAAGACCCGGTGCTCCGCCAGGACCTCGCCGCCGCCCTGGTCGAGCTCGAGTGCCTGAAGTACCACTCGTGGCACGTCCTCACCCAGACGAGCAACGGCAAGGACCTCGGCTTCGAGGCGTCGATGACCAAGATCATGTGGTCGGAGACCTTCCGGAAGGTCAGCGACGCGTACGAGAAGGTCGTGGGCACCGGCTTCTCCGTCCCTGACCCGCGTCCCGGGATGTCCGCCGAGGAGCTCGCCACCATGGCCATGTGGTCCCGCAGCTGCACCATCTGGGGTGGCTCCCAGCAGGTCCAGCGCACCGTCGTCGCCGAGCGCGTGCTCGGCCTCCCCCGCTAGACCCGAGGAGACCGAGATGCAGTTCCAGCTCACCGACGAGCAGCGGGCGCTCCAGTCCGCCGTCCGCTCCTACCTGCGCGACAAGTTCGGCCCCGCGCAGGTTCGCGAGCTCTACGAGAACCCCGACAGCGACGGCATTCCCGCGTCCCTCTGGTCTGCGCTGGGCGAGCAGGGCTGGCTGGCCGTGCTCGTGCCCGAGGAGAACGACGGCATCGGCCTCGGCCTGCTCGACGCCTCCGTGCTGGCCCGCGAGTTCGGCGCCGGCACCGTGCCCGGGCCCTGGCTCGGGACCGTCCTGGCCGGCGAGGCGATCCGGCTCGCCGGCTCCAAGGAGCAGCAGTCCGAGCGGCTCCCCGGCATCGCCGCCGGCCAGACCAAGGGCGCCGTCGCGCTGCTGAAGCAGGGCTCCTCCCCCGACCCGGCCAACGCCCCGGCGACCGCGTCCGGCGGATCGCTCTCCGGGCGGCTCGACCTGGTCGAGTACGCCTCGGCCGCCGACGTCCTCGTCGTCGCCGCGCAGGACGGCCTCTACCTGGTCGACCCGCGCGGGGCAGGCGTCACGATCGCGTCGCACGACTCGCGCGACCGGACCACCCGCCTCGACACCGTCACCCTCGACGGCGCGCCCGGGGAGAAGCTCGACGCCTCCTCGCCCGAGGTGCTGCAGCAGCTGCTCGACGCGGCTGCCGTGCTGGTGGCCAGCGACCTGGTCGGGATCGCCCGCAAGGCGCTGACCGACACGGTGGAGTACGACAAGACGCGCGTGCAGTTCGGCAAGCCGGTCGGGTCCTTCCAGGCCATCAAGCACGAGCTGGCCGACCTGCACATCGCGATCACCTTCGCCGAGCACGCCGCGACGTACGCCGCCTACGCCGCCGACGTCGACGCGCCGGACCGGGCGCTGGCCGCGTCCATCGCCAAGGCGAAGGCCGCCGACGCGGCCGACACCGCGACCGCCGCGATGATCCAGTTCCACGGCGGCATCGGCTACACCTGGGAGCACGACACGCACTTCTACTTCAAGCGGTGCAAGCGCCTCCAGGGCGCGTACGGCGATGCGGCCCAGCACCGCGAGCGCATCGCGAAGCTGGCCGTCGACCGCGCGTCGTGAGCGGCTCCTCCAAGGTCGCGCTCATCACCGGCGGCGCCTCCGGCTTCGGCAAGGAGGTGGCGCGCCAGCTCGTCCGGCGCGGTGACGCCGTCGTGCTCTGCGACGTCAACGACGCGGACGGGCAGGCGGTGGCCGACGAGCTCGGCGCGACCTACCTGCACTGCGACGTGTCCGACTACGACGAGGTCGTGGCGACGACGAAGGCCGCGGAGGAGGTGCACGGCGGGCTGGACATGGTGTTCCTCAACGCCGGCATCTCGACCGGCTGCGGCATCGGCGACGACTTCGACCTGGTCCGCTACCGCCGGGCGATGGGCATCAACCTCGACGGCGTCGTCTACGGCGCCCACGCCGCCATCCCGGCTCTCCGCCGGCGCGGCGGCGGGTCGATCGTGGCCACCGCGTCGATGGCCGGGCTGACCGGGACGCCGTTCGACCCGGTCTACGGCGCGAACAAGCACGCTGTGGTCGGGCTCGTCCGCGCCCTGGGGCCGGCGCTCGCTCCGGACCGCATCACGGTGAACGCCTTCTGCCCGGGCTTCGCCGAGACCAAGATCATCACCGACATCAAGGCGGTGCTGCAGGACAGCGGGGTGCCGATCATCCCGGTCGAGGTCGCGGGCGAGGCGGTGCTGCAGGCGTTCGACAGCACCGAGACCGGCCAGGCCTGGCTGCTGCAGGCCGGTCGGGACGTGATGGTCTACAGGTTCCGCGGGATCCCCGGACCGCTCGACGACAAGGGCGAGCCGGCCATGCCGGCCGACCCCACCGGCATCCCCACCGGCGCCGCGGAGCCCCCGGCGTAGTCCGGACATGACGACGGCCCCCGCTCGTGCTGGAGCGGGGGCCGTCGTCGTGGATCAGGAGGCGGGGTCCTCGCACTCCTTGACGTTCTCGTAGCCGAGGAAGGCCTGCAGCTCGCAGGCGGTCGTCGGAAGGGGGCCGGCGGAGGCGGGCGCCGCCAGGGCACCGGCGAAGGCGGCGCTCAGCGCGAGGGTGAGCAGGGTCTTGCGCAAGGGGGTCTCCTTGATCATCGAGCGATCGGTGGCGGCACTCTGCCAGATCCGCCCCGGTTTGTCCGCCACAGCCGCACCAGCGTCCAGAGCAGGACCAGCCACAGCGCCCAGAGCAGCAGGATCGCCCACAGCGGCGCGACGAGGCCTGCCGCCGCGTAGAAGATGCCCGCGCCGAGGTGCGCGATCACGGCCAGGACGAGGACCAGTCGGTCGCTGGTGGGGTTCATGACGGTCAGACGCGGACGAGCGACTCGCGGTTCAGCTCGCTCACCGACGCGTGCCCGGCGAGCCCGGCCTGCAGGTCGAGGTCGGCCAGGAAGCAGCGCAGCACGTGGTGCACGCCCTGCTCCCCCGCGAGGGCCAGGCCGTGCACCCACGGCCGGCCGAGCAGGACGGCGGACGCGCCCAGCGCGAGCGCCTTGCAGGCGTCGGCGCCCGTGCGGATCCCGCTGTCGAAGAGCACCGGCAGATCCCCCGCGACCTCGACCACGCCCGGCAGCGCGTCGAGGGAGCCGATCGCGCCGTCGACCTGACGCCCGCCGTGGTTGCTGCAGACGATCGCCTGCACCCCGATCGACCGGGCCTTCGCGACGTCGTCGGGGTGCTGGATCCCCTTGAGCACCAGGGGAAGCGACGTGTGGTCGCGCAGGAACGCGATGTCGTCCCAGGTCAGCGTCGGGTTGTTGAACAGCCCGACGAACTTCAGCACCGCCGCGCCCTCGTCCTCCTCCGGAGTCTTCTCCAGCCCCTGCCGGAAGACCGGGTCGGCGAAGTAGTTCGCGACGCCCTCCGCCTTGAGGAACGGCAGGTACGCCGCGGACAGGTCGCGCGGCCGCCAGCCGAGCTGCCAGGTGTCGAGCGTGATGACGACGGCCTCGTAGCGCGCGGCCTCGGCCCGGCGTACGAACGAGGCGGCCAGGTCGCGGTCGGCCGGCCAGTAGAGCTGGTACCAGCGGGAGGCGTCCGGGGCCTGCGCCGCGACGTCCTCGATGGTGTTCGACGACGCGGTCGACACCACCATCGTCAGCCCCATCGCGGCAGCCGCGCGGGCCACGGCGAGCTCGGCGTCGGGGTGCACGATCGACAGCACGCCGACCGGCGCGAGCATGACCGGCGCCGGCATCGTCGTGCCGAGCAGGGTGGTCTCGTGCGCCCGCTGCGCCGGGATGCCCTTGAGCATCCGCGGGACCAGCCGCCAGCGGTCGAAGGCCTCGCGGTTGGCGCGCATCGTGTCCTCACCGCCGGCGCCGCCGGCGACGTAGCCGACCGCGCCCGGGGTCATGGCGTCGTACGCCGCCTTCTCGGTCTCCCGCCAGCCGAAGGGCAGGGTCGGCTGCTCGCCGAACAGCCCCTTGAGGTAGACCTCGTTCTGGAAGTCAGCGAATGCGCTCATCCGCGTTTCCTACCGCAGTCAGGAGATCTCGTGGCGGTCGACCCTCGTGGTGCCGACCTCAAGCGCTACCTCGCCGAGGACCCGGGCGGGCCGGTGGTGATGCTGAACCTGCTGCGGTTCCGGGCCGACGGCGGGCGGGAGCGCTACCTGGAGTACGTCGAGCACTTCCGGACGACCGCCGCCCCGCACGGCGCCGAGGTGCTCTACGTCGGCGACGGGTCGACCCCGCTGGTCGCCGAGGAGGGTCAGGCCTGGGACGCGGTGCTCCTGGTGCGCTACCCGAGCCGGCAGGCGTTCAGCGACATGGTGCGCGACCCCGCCTACAGCGCGGGAACGCACCTGCGCACCGAGGCCCTGCAGGAAGCCGTCCTGCAGGCGACGACCGAGTGGAGGACCGCATGAGGGCCTGGCAGGTGCACGAGCTCGGCGAGCCGCAGGACGTGCTGCGCCTGGAGGACGTCCCCGAGCCGGTGAGCCACGCCGGGATGCTGCGGCTGCGGGTCGACGCGGTCGCGCTGAACTTCCCGGACGTCCTGCTCTGCCGCGGGATGTACCAGGAGAAGCCCGAGCTCCCGTTCACCCCCGGGCTCGAGGTCTGCGGCACCGTGCTCGACGGGCCCCGCGCCGGTGAGCGCGTCCTCGGCGGACCGGGCCTGCCCAGGGGTGGTCTGGCCGAGCAGGTGCTCATCCCCGAGACCGGCGCCCACCGGGTGCCCGACGACATGCCGGCCGGCAAGGCGGCGAGCCTCTACATCACCTACCAGACCGGGTACGTCGGACTGCACCGCCGGGCGCAGCTCAAGGAGGGCGAGACGCTCCTGGTGCACGCCGGCGCCGGCGGCGTCGGCAGCGCCGCCATCCAGCTCGGCAAGGCCGCCGGGGCGCGGGTCATCGCGACCGCAGGCGGCCCCGACAAGGTCAAGGTCTGCGAGGAGCTCGGCGCCGACGTGGCGATCGACTACAGCTCCGAGGACTTCGTCGCCGTGGTCAAGGACGTCACCGCCGGTCGCGGCGCCGACGTCATCTACGACTCGGTGGGTGGAGACGTCTTCGACAAGAGCCGCAGGTGCATCGCCTTCGAGGGCCGGATCGTGGTGGTCGGCTTCGCCGGCGGCCGGATCGCCGACGCCCCCACCAACCACGCGCTCGTGAAGAACTACTCGATCGTCGGCCTGCACTGGGGGCTCTACCGGCACCACGAGCCGCAGATCTTCCATGACACCCATGCCGCGCTGCTCGACCTGTGGGCGCGCCGCGCGATCGACCCGCTGGTGGGGGCCGAGCTGCCGCTCGAGGACGCCCCCGCCGCGCTCACCCGGCTGTCGGACCGCGGCACCGTCGGCAAGGTCGTGCTGCTGCCGTAACGGCAGGAGAACCCCCCCCAACGGCGAAGAGAACGGGACCCCAGCAGCGCAGGAGCCCCCGATGTCCGTCCGCCGTACCGTCCTCGCCGGTGTCGTCGCCGCGCTCACCGCCGTGAGCGTCGCCCCCGCCGTCGCCCACCACGACAACGGCAAGGGCAAGAGCCGGGACGCCCACAGCGGCAAGCCGCGCCCCGCGCAGCAGGACGACCCGTGCACCGGGGACCCCTACTCCGTGGAGCGGATGAGCCTGGCCGTGCAGGGCCAGGAGGCCCTCGCGCTCGTCGCGACCCCGCGCAGGAAGCCGCGCGGCATCGTCGTCTTCGACCACGGCTACGGCCACACGATGGAGAGCTGGCGCGAGCACGTGGCCCGTACGGCGGACACGCTCGGCGTCATCGCGATCGCCCCGAACTACCGCGGTCAGACCGTCCCGCCGCCCGGCCAGAAGGCCTCCAGCCGCGGCTGGCGCGTGGCCGAGGGCGCCGCGGACACCATCGCCTACGCCCAGCACTTCGAGCGGCTCTGCAAGCCCACCGGCACCAACGTCGTCTACGGCGTCAGCATGGGCGGCAACACCAGCGGGCTGGTCGTCGCGGCGCAGCCCAAGGGGCCGGACGGCAAGCCGCTGTTCGACTACTGGGTCGACGTCGAGGGCGCCGTGAACGTGACCGAGACCTACGCCGGAGCCAGCGTCCTCGCGGACGCGAACGAGTTCGCCGCGAACGCCAAGGAAGACATCGAGCAGGCCTTCGGCGGCACCCCGATGGACGCCCCGGAGGCCTACCAGCAGCGCACCGTCGTCAACCGCACCGAGGAGATCGCGGCTGCCGGCCTCAAGGGCGTCGTCGTGGTGCACGGTCTGGTCGACGGCCTGGTGCCCTCCAACCAGAGCCGCGAGCTGCAGGCGCTGCTGCGCGCCCAGGGCGTTCCGGTCGACATGTGGACGGCGGTCACCCGCAAGGAGGGCACCGAGTCCGGCACGACCATCGACGGCTACGCCATCGGCGAGGACTCCCCCTTCGCCGGCCACGCCAGCGAGACGAGCACGACCCACGTCGTCGGCGTGGCCGGCTTCGCGGCGCTGGAGCGGCTCTACTCGACGACGCCGTTCACCTGCGGTGAGAAGGTCTACGACGGGATGACCGGACTGGCTCCGTACGCCGAGAGCGACTGCTGACACGCTGGATGACATGAGCCCGGCACCCGCACCTCGTACGGCGGTCGTGATGGCCGCCGGCGGCCTCATCGGGCAGGCCTTCCACCTCGGCGTGCTGAGCGCCCTGCAGGAGATCACCGGCTTCGACGCGCGCCGGGTGCAGACGCTGGTCGGCACCTCGGCCGGCTCGCTGGTGGCCGCCGGTCTCTCCGCCGGCCTGTCCGCCGACGACCTGATCGCTGCGGTGACCGGCGAGCCGATGTCGGCCGAGGGGCAGCGCGTGATCGGCGCCCGCCCACGTGGCCTGCGCATGCCCGACGTCCCCGAGCCCGAGCCGCGCGGAGGCCTGCTGGCCCCGCAGGCCGTGCTCGCGGCGGCCCGCCGGCCGTGGAAGGTCCGGCCGATCGCCGTCGCCTCCAGCCTGCTGCCGCGCGGGAAGACGCCCACCGACATGATCGCCCGCAGCCTGCACGCGCTGCACGGCGACACCTGGCCGGACCGCGACCTGCGGATCTGCGCCGTCCGCGCCCGCGACGCCCGGCGGGTGGTCTTCGGGACGTCCCGGGCGCCGATGACCGACGTCGGGACCGCCGTCGCGGCCTCCTGCGCGATCCCGGCCTACTTCCGGCCGGTGACCGTCGACGGGCAGGACTACGTCGACGGCGGCGTGCACTCGCCGAGCAACGCCGACGTGGTGCTGCGCGACGCCTTCGACCTGGTGGTCGTGCTCTCGCCGATGACGCAGGGCCGTGGCACCGCCCTGCGCCCGCGCGTCGACACCCCCGCGCGGCTGGCGATGCGCCGATTCCTGGCCGGTGAGGTGCGCCGGCTGCGGCGGCGGGGCGCCGAGGTCGTCGTCCTGCAGCCGGGAGCCGATGACCTGCCGGTGATGGGGCTCAACCCGATGCAGCACAGCCGGGTCGACGACGTGCTGCGGGTGGCCGCGGCGTCGACGCGCCGCCGGCTGGAGGCGCAGCCGCGCCTGGTGGAGCTGCTGGCGGGCGCTTAGCGGTACTGCTTGGCGATGCCGAGCACCTTCTGGACGTACCAGTCGGCGTGGTTGTAGGCGAAGATCGCGTCGTACAGCCCCTCGGGGCCGCGGTTGGCGCCGAACCGGCAGAGGTAGCCCGCGGCCGAGGGCACCGCGTCGTACGGGCTCATGATGTCGGCCTTGCCGTCACCGTCGCCGTCGAGGCCGTACGCCTCCCAGGTCGACGGCAGGAACTGCATCGGGCCGAGGGCGCCGGCGCTGGACGGGCCGAGGTGCTTGCCGTGCGCGCTCTCCACCTGGCCGATGGCGGCGAGGACGGTCCAGGACAGCCCCGGGCAGTAGCGGGCCGAGTCGATGTAGAGCTCGCGATAGGTCGAGGGGCGGCCCGAGCGGGGCGCGACGACCTCCGGTCGCAGCACCTCGACCACGGCGTCGGCGCCGAGCACGGAGCTGACGGCCTTGCGCAGCGCGCCGATCTTGCGGTCCGGCGCGCTGATGACGAGGGCGCTGTCGGCGACGACGCCGAGCTGCTGCGCGACGGCGCGGGTGGACACCAGCTCGACACCGGGCAGGCCGTACGACGCGACAGCGCCGATGCGGACGTCGAGGTCGCGGTGGCCGTCGACCGTCACCGTGCCGCCGAGCGGGAGGTTGCGGGCCTTCGCGAGGCCGTGGGTGGGAGCCAGCTCGCCACGGGCGACGGCCTGCCAGAGCGGGTCGGAGGACGCCGTCTCCTTCGGCGTGAAGCCGCGGAACTGCGAGGGGTCGACGCCGAGGATGCGGGCGGACCTCCCGCCGACCCGGACGCTGCCGGAGTCGACGACCGTGACGGCCTCGACCTTGCGGACCGCCTTCACCGCGGCGATCTGCGCGGGGGTCAGCGGGCGGCGGACGGTGACGAGCAGGTCGGGGACGCGCAGGCCGGTGAGCGGTGCGACCTTCGGAGCGGGGGCGGGCGCGGCGGCGCGGCTGCGGTCCGCAGCCTCCGCGAGCGGCTCGGCGGGCAGCTGCTCCAGCGGCGAGGGGAGGACGGCGCTCTCGGCCGCCGTGCGGGCGGTCGTCTCGGGCGTGCGGGCGGCGAGACCGGCCACGGCGACCCCTGCGAGCAGGGTGGCCGCGACGACGGTGCCGACGACGGACGGGCGAGCGACTCGCACGGAACCTGCCTCTCCTGCGGCACCGCCCGGGGACGGTGCGACGATCCTGCGCGTGACGGACGTCCTGCGCATCGCGAACTGCTCCGGCTTCTACGGCGACCGGTCGAGCGCTCTCTCTGAGGTGCTCAACGACGGACCCGTGGACGTGGTCACGGGTGACTACCTGGCTGAGCTGACGATGCTCATCCTGTTCCGCTCCCGGGCGAAGGACCCTGCCCGCGGATGGGCGACGTCATTCCTGCGCCAGCTCGAGCCCGTGCTCGGCACCGTGGCCGACCGTGGCACCAGGGTAGTCGTGAACGCTGGAGGGCTCTCCCCTGCCGCCTGCGCCGCTGCTGTGCGTGACCTCGCGACCACGCTCGGCCTCGACGTCCCGGTGGCCCACGTGGAGGGCGACGACCTGCTCCCCCGCGTCGGCGAGCTCGACCTGCCGAACCTCGACACCGGTGCTCCGCTGGGCGACCGCACCCCGCTGACCGCCAACGCCTACCTGGGCGCGTGGGGCATCGCCTCGGCGCTGCAGGCAGGGGCGCAGGTCGTGGTCACCGGCCGCGTGACCGACGCCTCGCTGGTGGTCGGGCCGGCCGCCGCGCACTTCGGCTGGGCGCGGGACGACTGGGACCGGCTGGCCGGCGCCGTCGCGGTGGGCCACGTGCTGGAGTGCGGCACCCAGGCGACCGGCGGCAACTACAGCTTCGTCCGCGACGAGGTGGCCCAGCCGATCCACATGGGCTTCCCCGTCGCCGAGGTGGCCGCGGACGGCTCGGCGGTCATCACCAAGCACCCCGGCACAGGGGGCGCCGTCACCGTCGGGACCGTCACCGCCCAGCTGCTCTACGAGATCGGCGGGCCGCTCTACGCGGGTCCCGACGTCGTCACCGACTTCTCGTCGATCGCGCTCGCCCAGGAGGGGCCGGACCGGGTGCGGGTCTCCGGGGTGCGCGGCCTGCCCCCGAGCGGCCGGCTCAAGGTCTGCCTCAACATGCTCGGCGGCTTCCGCAACACGATGTCGTTCGTGCTGACCGGTCTCGACGTCGACGCCAAGGCAGAGCTCGCCCTGGCGGGCCTTCGCGACGCCTACCCGCACCCCTTCGAGCACCGGCTGGTCCGGCTGGACCGGGAGGACGCGCCCACCAACGAGCAGGCCGCCGCGCTGCTGCGGGTCTTCGTGCGGGGCGACGACCCGAAGGTCCTCGGACGGGCCTTCTCCGGAGCAGCGGTCGAGCTCGCGCTCGCCAGCTACCCGGGCTGCACGCTGACCTCCCAGCCGGGCGAGGCCTCCCCGTACGGCGTCTACTGGCCGGCGCTGGTCGACGCCGCCGAGGTGGAGCACGTCGTGGTGCACCCCGACGGCCGCCGCGAGGTCATCCCCCACACGCCGGGCGGATCGAGCCCGACACCACCGGAGCGCCGCTTCTCCCCGCCGATCGGCGGCAGCACGGTCCGCGCACCGCTGGGGCGGGTCGTCGGGGCGCGATCGGGCGACAAGGGCGGCAACGCCAACGTGGGCTTCTGGGCGCGTACGGACGAGGCGGCCGCCTGGCTGCTCGGCTGGCTGGACGAGAAGCAGTTCCGGACGCTGCTGCCCGAGGCGGACGGCCTGCGCGTCGACCTGCACCCGCTGCCGAACCTGCGGGCCGTCAACGTCGTGGTGCACGGCCTGCTCGGCGAGGGCGTCGCGAGCAGCACCCGCTTCGACCCGCAGGCCAAGGGCCTCGGGGAGTA
>JAKFFB010000077.1:0-87383 GCA_036675425.1 Actinomycetales bacterium
GAGGCTCTGAAGTTTTTCCCGCTGGTCACTTAGTCCGGCACGTCCGAGGACACGATCAATCCCGTCCTGGCCCGCCTGCTCGGCCACGACTTGGAGTAGGACTCGGCTCGTCACCGTTGATGTGCCAGGCACCGCACGGTTGGTTTTTGGCATGAATTATCACCTTCAGATGTGAAGTTGAAGGGGGCGAATGGACAATGCGAAAGGCAGGAATTGAACTGCCGGAGGAATCGCGCACTCCGGATCACGCATGGCACGGCATGCACCAAAGTTGGGCCCTAGGGGCGTTCAAGAAAGCTCGACGCCCGTGCCGTCAAGACAGGGGGAGGCCGGGAACGTGAAGTTGCGATTCCGCCTGAGCATCGCGCGGGGCATGGCAAAACAGCGGTGGGGGAGGCGGGAGCATTTCGGAGACCTTTGCTGTTCGGCAGCCCGGCTGACCTCGAGGGCCCCGTGGCTTTGCGTCCCCGGCTCGCACCGGGTTTGCCGTTGTCGCTTGACGACTGGTGCTTCGCCGCGTTCGGGGCGGCACTTGAGCAATTCGGACGTTTTGGTCATCTGGGACCAGATGGCATCTGGGCAGTGATGTGGTCCTTTGTGACCAGTCCCGACGGGCCCGCGTCGCCTCTGCGCACCAGGTCGGGGGCGCGCAGATGGCCGCTGGGCCCGCGGTGCGCACGTAGCATGTCGCCCTGACGGGCGTCCCGCCCAGCTCCCGGGGACTCGTCCGCGCCGGCCCCCTCCCGGCGCGAGGGCTTCGCATGGACCGGAAGAGCACTCCCATCGACCAACACCCCGTGCTCGCGGCACTTCTCGCGTCGCCGACGACCGTGCTCGTGACCGTCGACCTGTCCGGCGCCATCAGCGCGTGGTCGGCCGGTGCCGAGCGCGTCTACGGCTGGACCGCGTCTGAGATCGTGGGCCGGCCGCTCGCGACGCTCTTCCCGCCTGACCGCCTGGGTGAGATGGCGCTGCGGGACCGGCTGCTGGCCGAGGACCACATCCCGCCCTTCGAGACGGTCCGGCTGGACCGCCACGGGCGCGGCGTCGACGTCGAGATCCACCTCATGCTGCTGCGCGACCCGGACGGCGAGGTGGTCGGCACGCTGGCACTGCACCGCGACCTGCGCCCGGCGAGGGAGCTCCAGCAGGCCGTCAACGAGCGCGACGAGGAGCTGCGCGCGCGGTTCGCCGACTCGCCCGTCGCGCAGGGCCGGGTGGATCTCGACGGCCGGATCCTCGAGGTCAACCGTGCGCTGGAGGACCTGCTCAGGCGACCGGCGGAGCAGCTCGTCGGCATCGACGCCGTGACGCTGTTCGCCGAGGAGTCGCGAGAGGAGGTGCTCGAGGCCCTCGGCCGCCTCACCTCGCACGAGGTGCGCGCGCTCGCGCAGGAGCACGACGTGCTGAGGCCCGACGGGGAGCGGGTCCGCACCGTCATCTCCGTCGCCCTGATGCACGACGGCTGCGGGCAGCCGCAGCTGGCCGCGTCCGTCCAGGACGTCTCGGCGCTGCGCGCCGCCGAGGGGCGCATGCGCGTCGAGGCGGCGCGCTACGAGGCGCTGCTCGAGACCATGCCGGTCGCTGTCTTCACCTACGACCCGGAAGGGCGGTGCACGTCCTCCCGAGGCCGCGCCCTGGCCGGCCTCGGACTGGCGGAGAACGAGCTGGTCGGCGTCGACCTCGTCGAGATGTACGCGGCTGCTCCCGAGGTCACCGGTGCGCTGAGGGCTTCGCTCGAGGGTGAAGAGGCGCAGGTTCGGGCGAGCGAGGCGGGGCGGGAGTGGCGCGCCGACTACCGCCCGCTGCGCGACGAGCAAGGCACCGTCGTCGGGGGCATCGGCATCGCGGTCGACATCACCGAGCTCGCGACCGCGGAGCGGGAGCTGCGGGCCAGCGAGGCGCGCCTCACCTCGCTCCTGCAGCACGCCTCCGACCTGGCCCTGGTGGTGGATCGGGAGGGCCGCATCAGCTACGCCAGCCCGGGGGTCAGCAGCCAGCTCGGATACGACTCCACCGAGCTGCTGGGGCGCTCGGCCTGGGACTTCGACCACCCCGACGACCGGGGCATCGTGGAGGCCGGGCTGCGCGACATCGCGGGCCGTCCGGGTGGCACGGCGCGCTTCGAGTGCCGCGTCCTGCACGCAGACGGCACCTGGCGCTGGGCGGACCACGTGCTGACGAACCTGGTCCACGACCCCGCCGTGCGGGGGATGGTCGTGAACATCCGGGAGTCGACCGAGCGCCGGCGGGCGGAGGAGGAGCTGCGCCGGCTCGCCGTGCGCGACTCGCTCACCGGGCTCGCGAACCGGACCCTGCTGCTCGACCGCATCGGCCAGGCGCTCAGCGCCGGCCGCCGCTCCGGTGACGTCACCGGGCTGGTCGTGCTCGACGTCGTCGGCATGAGCGAGCTGAACGAGGCCATCGGCCAGGAGGGCGGCGATCAGGTCCTGCGCGTCCTCGCGACCCGGTTGGAGGGCGCCCTGCGCGACTCCGACAGCGCCGCCCGGGTGGGCGGTGACGAGTTCGCCGTTCTCGTCGACGACGTCGGCTCGGCGGAGGACCTGCGCGCGCTCGCTTCGTCGCTGGTGGAGATCGCCGAGGAGCCGGTGGACATCGACGGCTCACCGGTGTCGGTCCGGTTGCAGGCCGGCTCGTCCGTGAGCCCGGCGGACGACGCCGGCGCGCTGCTTGCAGCGGCCGAGCAGGCGATCCCGCACGACAGCTGGTCGCGTCGGGTCATCGTCCGGTCCGCCACCAGCGAGGGGGAGCTGGCGCAGGTTCGCGAGGCGGCGGTCGAGCGGCTTCGTACGGCCATCGGCGAAGGGGAGCTGGAGCTGCACTACCAGCCGGTCGTCCGGGTCGAGACGCAGGAGCCGATCGGCGTCGAGGCGCTGGTGCGATGGCGACACCCGGAGCGCGGCCTGCTCGGACCGCTCGACTTCATCCCCCTGGCCGAGCAGTCGGGGCTGGTCGTCGAGCTCGGTGAGTGGGTGCTGCGGACGGCCTTCGAGCGGATCGCGGCCTGGTCGGCCACCGGCCGGGCGCTCTCCGTCGGGGTCAACCTCTCGCCCCGGCAGCTCGTTGGCGGCGCCTTCCCCGAGCTGGTGCGCACCCTGCTCGCCCAGACGGGGGTCCGGCCGGAGCTCCTGATCCTCGAGGTCACCGAGAGCGCGCTGATGGACGACCCCGGCGCCCCGGGAGTGCTCCGGCAGATCCGCGAGATGGGCGTACGCCTGGCTCTCGACGACTTCGGCACCGGCTACTCCTCGTTGACCTACCTGAAGAAGTTCCCCGTCGACGCGATCAAGATCGACAGGTCGTTCGTCAGCGGACTCGGGCGCGACGCCGACGACGAGGCGATCGTCACGTCGGTGGTCAGCCTGGCCCGGGCGGTGGGCAAGACGGTCGTCGCGGAGGGGGTCGAGACCGTCGAGCAGCTCGACGCCCTGCGCGCGCTCGGGGTCGACCAGGCCCAGGGCTTCCTCTGGTCGCGGGGCCTGCCGGCCGACGAGGTCGAGCAGTGGCTCGACGTCCGCGGCGCCGCACCGCTGCCCGTGCGCGGTCGGGCGCACGCCCGCCTGGTCACCCGACCGGCCCCGTCCGGTGGTGCGGACGAGGAGCGGATCCTCGCGCTGCACGCAGAGGGCGCGTCGCTGCACACCATCGCCGCGGCCCTCAACGCCGAGGGCCGGCGGACTCCGGCCGGACCGCGCTGGACGACCAAGACCGTCGCCCGCGTCGTCGCCAACCGGCTGGTGCCCCGGCTGGACGCCGGGGACTGAGAGCCGCGTGTCGGACTCGAACCGACGACCTTCGCTTTACAAGAGCGGTGCTCTACCAGCTGAGCTAACGCGGCGGGGCAGGTCTGCAGCGTAGTGAACGCCGGCCTGCTCGCGTCATCTCACAGGTCGGTGTCGGGGTAGGCCGCGGACGCGATCACCCGGGCCACGCTGGTCCGGTGCCAGCGCAGGCCGCTCGGGGTGCGGAAGCCCTCCTGGGTCAGTGCCGACGCGATGGTCGCGAGTGACGCCCCCTCCGCGTGCAGCGCCAGCAGTCGCTCCAGGCCGTGCTCGGCGCCGACCTCCGGCTGCGGGCGGCGACGGCGTGGCGGGCGTGGACTGGTGACCTCGGCGGAAGCGAAGCCGGAGTGGAAGCGCCCGTCCGCCGGGACGTCCTCGGGTGCGATCGCCGGGGTCCACAGCCAGCCCTGGCCGGCGGCGCAGCCGAGGCGTCGCAGCGCCGCCGCCTGCTGGGCGGTCTCGACCCCTTCTGCCACCACGCTGACGCCGACGGCACGGGCGAGGTCCACGATGGAGGCGACGATGGCGAGCGAATCCCGGTCGTCGGTGATGTGACCGACGAAGCTCCGGTCGATCTTCAGGATGCTGATCGGCAGCTCCCGCAGGTAGGCGAGCGAGCTGTAGCCCACCCCGAAGTCGTCGATCGCGATGCCGAAGCCGCGGTCGCGCAACCGCCGGAGCAGCGCGACCGCGACCTGCGTGTCACCCATCACCGCGCCCTCGGTGATCTCGAGGACGACGTCCGTCGGGGACAGCGCCGCGGACTCCGTCGCGGCGACGACCAGCTGCTCGAGGTGCGGGTCGTTCAGGTTGCGGGCCGAGAGGTTGACGGCGATGTAGCTCTCGGCGGGCAGGGCACCGCCGGCTCGGAGCGCCGCCGCCTCGTGCAGTGCGCGGGAGAGGACCCAGCCGTCCAGGTCGGCTGCCAGGCCGGCCAGCTCGGCCACCGCCACGAAGCGGGCCGGGGGGACCACGCCGTGCACCGGGTGGTGCCACCGGGCCAGTGCCTCGCAGCCGAGGACCCGACCCGAGGTCAGCTCGATCACCGGCTGGTAGTGCAGTGCCAGGGCGTTGTGCTCGATCGCCGCGCGCAGGTCCATCGCCAGCTCGTACTGGCCCTCGGCCTCCTCGGCCAGCGACGCGTCGAAGTGCCGCACGCGTCCGCGACCGGCGGCCTTCGCGGCGTACATCGCCGTGTCGGCGAAGCGGAGCAGGTCGCTGGCGGACGCGCCAGGAGAGGTCGCCACCCCGACGGAGGCGGAGACGTGGACCGGTCCGAACCCGATGTCGACCGGCTCGGCCAGCGAGGCCAGCAGCTGCTCGGCGATCTCGCCGGCGGCGGGCTCGTCGACGTCCTCGCACACCGCGACGAACTCGTCGCCGCCGAAGCGGGCGAGCGTGTCGGACGGTCGGATCGCGCCGCGCAGCCGGTCTGCCACCGCCACCAGCAGCTCGTCACCCGAGCCGTGACCACGCGAGTCGTTGACCAGCTTGAAGTGGTCCAGGTCGACGAAGACCACCGCGGTACCGCTGCTCTCGCGCTCCAGGGCGTGCTCCAGCCGGTCCAGGAGCAGGGTTCGGTTCGGCAGGCCGGTGAGCCCGTCGTGCACCGCGGCGTGCCGGAGCTCGCGTTCGGTGCGGCGTGCCTCGGTGACGTCGGACACCATCGCCAGGTAGCCCTCCAGCGCGCCGTCCACGTCCTGCAGCAGCGTCGCCGCCACGGACAGCACCCGCTGATCCCCGGTCGGATGCTGGTAGGCCACCTCATCCTGCACCGTGTCGCTGATGGACGCGTCCCGCAGCCGCTGCTCCAGTCGGGCCAGGTGCTCGCGCGCGACCAGCGAGACAGCAGCTCCCCCGTACACCTCCTCCTGCGAGACGCCCAGGATCTCGGCCATCCGCGCGTTCGCGTAGAGCGTCGACCCCTGCGGTGAGAGCGCCCAGATGCCCTCGCCTCCGGTGTCGGCGATCGCGCGGTACCGCGCCTCCGAGGCGCGCAGCGCCCGCTCCGCCTCGACCCGGTCGGTCACGTCGACGAGGTTGCTGACGATCCCACCGACGGCCGTGTCCAGCAGGTTGCTGGCCGTCACCTCCATGTGCCGCCAGCCTCCGGACGCGTCACGCGCCCGCATCCGGATCGTCTCGGTGCTGCTCGTGCGGAGGACCCGGGAGTACGCCTCCTGCGCGGAGCGACGGTCGTCGGGGTGCACCAGCTCCCAGCAGTCGGCCCCGAGCAGCGACTCCACGTCGTGGCCGAGCATGTGCCGGACCGCCGAGGACACGTGGAGGACGGTGCCCTCGGCATCGGTCACCACGGCCACGTCGTTCGCGCGCCGGTTCAGGGCGAGGAAGAACTCCTCCTGCTGGCGCTGCCGCTGCTCGGCGTCCCGGAGCCGGGTGAGGTCGTGCCAGAACACCGCCACGCCCGCGGGGCTCCCGTGCTCGTTGCAGAACGCGCTCAGGTCGGCCAGCACGGGAACGGGGCGTCCCGCGGCACCGACCAGCGTGCCCTCGACCTGGGTCGACTGCCGCTCGCCGGTGAGCAGCTGCGCCACCGCGCGGTCGACCAGGCCCGGGTCGAGCGGATGGGCCAGCACGGCCAGCGGCTGGTCGAGCACCATCCCGGCGGGCTGCCCGATGAGCGTGCCCAGCGCGTCGTTGGCGGCAACCACCAGTCCGCGGACGTCGACCGTCGCCTGCGGCACGAGCGACTGCTCGAAACGGGCGCGCAGGTGGGCCTCGTGCCGGGCGCGGGCCTGCCGCTCGTGGTGCCACTGCGTGATGTCGACGACGTTCCCGACGATCGAGCGGACGTACGGGTCGTCCCGCAGGTCGGTCAGCGTCTCCCGCATCCACGTCCACCCGCCGTCGGCACGCCGGACGCGGCACTCCACGACCTCCTGTCGTGAGGTCCGCGTGACCAGCCGCTCCCACGCCGCTCGGAAGGCCTCCTGCTCGTGCGGGTGCACGAAGTCGATCGCGCAGGCGTGGTCGATCTGCCGGAACTCCCAGCCGAGCTGGTCGAGGACTCCCGTCGTGGCCGACGTGATCCGTCCCTCGGCATCGGCCGTCCAGGTGATGTCGGCGGCGTTGTGCAGCAGGGACTGCCAGCGCGCCTCGCTCGCGACCGGCGACAGCCCTGTCGGGAACCACACGCTGCGCAGCACCGGCTGGGTGTCGGCCCCGCGCGGCAGCAGCGACCAGGTCATGACCACGACCTGCTCCTGCTCGCGACCGCCGCTGAGGCGCAGGTCGACCTCACCGGCGAGCTGCCCGGTCTCGGCGGAGTCCAGGGCGCGCAGCAGCGCGGCGCGGTCCTCGATGTCGCTGCAGAGATCAGCCGCGGACTGTCCCGCGAGCTGCTCGAACGGCAGCTGCAGCAGCGTGGCGAACGAGCGGCTGACCTGCAGCAGCCGGCCGTCCGGGGACAGCAGCGCCGTCGGGAGCGCTGCCTGCTCGACGTCCAGGTGGGGCAGGGCATCGACGCCGTGCGGCGTCCCTGCTCCGGTCCTGCTCACGCGTTCTCCTCCTTCTCGCTCGATGACGGTGGGAGCAGGACCGTCGACGCCTATGGACGGGGGCCGGTGACAGTCTGGGGCACAAGGGGCAGATCGGGAAGCCGATCGGCGAAGTGGCCCGGACGGCGTCATGCCTCCTGGCGATCCGCCCACCAGCGCCCGAAGTCCTCAGCGGCGAGGGGTCGGCTCCAGAGGAAGCCCTGGCCGAGGTCGCAGCCGAGCCGGCGCAGCTCCTCGGCCTGCTCGGCGGTCTCCACCCCCTCCGCGACGACCTTCAGCCGCAGCGCGATCGCGAGGCTGATCGACGCCGACACGATCACGGCGTCGTCGGGGTCGGTCAGCAAGCCGTCCACGAACTGCCGGTCGACCTTCAGCGTGTCCACCGGGAGCTTGCGGAGCTGCAGCAGCGAGGAGTAGCCGGTCCCGAAGTCGTCGATCGAGACGCCGACCCCCATCTCGCGCAACCGGCGCAGCTGCGTCGCGGCTGTCTCCGTGTCCATCACCATGCCGACCTCGGTGATCTCCAGGGACAGCGCGGTGGGGTCGAGCCCGCTGTCGTCGAGGGCCGCTTCGACCCGCATCACCATGTCGTCCTGCATCAGCTGTCGAGGTGAGAGGTTCACGCTGACCCGGAGGTCGGAGGCATCCGGCAGCTCCTTGCGCCAGCCGGCCAGCTGCTGACAGCTCTGGCGCAGGACCTCCCAGCCCAGCGGGACGACGAGCCCTGACTCCTCGGCCAGCGGGAGGAAGTCCGCCGGGGACTGGAAGCCGAGCTCGGGGTGCTCCCATCTCACGAGGGCCTCTGCCCCGACGACGCCGTCGTCGAGGGACATGATCGGCTGGTAGTGCACCCGGAGCTCGCCCTGCTCGATGCCGCGGCGCAGCTCCGCCTCGCGGCGCAGCCGCTCGGCGGCTCCCGCCGCCGCGTCGGGAGACGACGACTCGACGCGATCGCCCCCTCGTCGGGTGCCCGCGTGCGCGGCCGCTGCCGCGGCAGGCACGAGGTGCTCGGCTGCGGTGCGAGCGTCGCCGCTGGCGGTGAAGCCGCAGGACAGCGTCACAGGCAGGTCGATGTCGGTGATGGAGTGCCGCCCGCTCAGGTGGCGGCGGACGGTGTCGGCGAGAAGCACGCCGTTCGTCTCATCACTGAGCCCCGGCAGGAGCAGGGCGAACTCGCCGTTGCCCAGGTAGCCCGGCGACAGCGCCGCGGCGTGCGCGGTGAGCTCGGGCAGGGACAGCGCCTCCCGCAGTCGGTCAGCCAGGGAGGCGATCAGCCGGTCCATGCCGTCCTTGCCGAGGCTGTCGGTCAGCTCCGTGCCGCGGTCGATGACGAGCACGAGGACCCCGACCTGCTGCCCGTCGTCCAGCGACTCCACAGCTGCATCGACGCGCTGGGCGAAGGTGGTGTGTCCGGGCAGTCGGGTCAGCGGGTCGTAGAGGCTGAGCGCCTCCAGCTCGTGCGCGAGCACCACCGCGCCGGTCGTGCGGCCGTCGCGGTCGTTGACCGGCGCGGCCTGGATCAGGACCGGGACGAAGCGACCGTCCGCCCGCTCGGCCACGATGTCGAAGGCGTGCCCGACGTCCACGGGCTGGCCGGTGGCCATCGCGCGAGGCCCGGCGCGATGCTCGGGCCGGAGCTCCTGGCCGTCGTGCAGGCGCACCTTCGCGATGTCAGCCGAGGTGCGCCCGACCAGCTCGTCGGCGCTCACCCCCAGGAAGCGCGCGAGAGCGTCGCTGGCAGCAGTGACGATGCCGTCCTCGTCGAGCACCACCATCAGCTGCGGCACGGCAGACAGGACGGTCTCGAGCCGGTCCCGCTGCGACTGCGCCTCCCGCAGCTGGTGGTCGAGCTGGTCCCGGGCGGCGGCCAGGTCGGCCTCCTGCTGGCGCAGCTGCTGGTTGCTGCTGACCAGGTCCTCGAAGGTGGACACCAGCAGGTCCAGGATCTGCTGCCGCTCGGCAGTGATCATGAAGCGCCGGTTGAGGAAGAACAGCTCCAGGCCCATCTGGGTCTGCCCGGCGTCGCGCAGGTGCTTGTTGTGCAGCATCATCTCGATGCGGCTCCGCAGGTGCGAGAACTCGTACGGCTTGCGAAGGAAGTTGTCGGCGCCCGCCTGCAGCCCGTGGACGACGTCCAGCGGATCGGTCATCGAGGTCAGCAGGATCACCGGCAGCCGGCGGTCGTGGGCCTTGGCCAGCCGGCACAGCTCGTAGCCGTCCATCCCGGGCATGACCACGTCGCTGATCAGCATGTCGATGCCGCCGTGGCTCAGCTGCTCCAGCGCCTCCTCGCCGTCAGCGGACGCCAGCACCTCGTAGCCCGCCTCCTGGAGGTTCGTGCGGAGCACCTCCCGTTGGGTGCGGCTGTCCTCGGCGATGAGCAGACGTCCGGGCATGACATGTCCTCTCTCACGACGACGCCGGCAGCAGTTGCGCCAGCGCTCCTGCCAGCTGCTCGACGGTCCCGACGGTGGTCGCCAGGCCCGCATCGGCCACGGCCTTGGGCATCCCGAAGACCACCGAGGAGTCCGCGTCCTGCGCGAGCACGGGGGCGCCCGCGCGACGCAGGCTGCGGGCGCCCTCGAGGCCGTCCGAGCCCATCCCGGTCAGCACCACGCCGGCGGCCGCGGCGCCGAACACCTCGGCGAGCGAGTCGAAGAGCACGCTCGCGGACGGACGAAAGCCGGCGACCGGGGGCCGGTCGGTCAGGACGACCCGCCCGTTCCGGCCGACCGTCAGGTGCGTGCGATCCGGCGCGACGTGGACCCGACCCGCTACCAGGCTCATGCCGTGCGCGGCCAGCGTCACGGGGTGCGGTGTGGCGCCGCGGAGCCAGGCTGTGAGGCCGGGCGCGAACCCGTCGGCGATGTGCTGCACGACCAGCAGGGGTACGGGGAGCCGCGCCGGCAGCAGCTCCAGCAGCCGGTAGAGCGCAGCCGGGCCGCCGGTGGACGCGGCGACGCCGACTGCTCGGAGCGGGCTCGTCCTGGGCGGCGCCTCCGGCGGGGGCGGGATCCGGGCTGGTCTGCTCAGCTGCCGGCGCACCGGGTGCACGCCCGCCAGCGCCTTCACGAGGCGGACGAAGTGCCGGGCGTCCGGCTCGAACGTGGGCGAGCCCGGTCCGGTCGGCTTGGGCAGCAGGCTCAGCGCGCCGGCGCCGACGGCCTGGAGGGACAGCGCCACGTCCCGCGCGTTGTGGTGCGCGGTGACGACCAGGATCGGCGTCGGGGTCCGGGCCATGATCTGCCGTGTCGCCTCGATGCCGTCGAGCCTGGGCATCTCGATGTCCATGACGACGATCGATGGCCGCAGCGACGCGACCTTCTCGATCGCCTCGGGGCCGTCGACGGCCTCTCCGACGACGGTCAGGCGCGGGTCGTCCTCGCAGAGCTGGCGCAGCAAGGCCCGCGAGGTCCGGGAGTCGTCCACGAGCAGCACCCGGATCGGCGGTTGCCTGGCGGGGGTGCTCACAGCAGCCTCGCGACCGCGTCGAGCAGGGTGCCCTGCTGCAGCTCGCCCTTGACGACGTAGGCGTCTGCGCCGGCCTCCATCCCCCGCTGCCGGTCCTCGGGCGCGTCCAACGAGGTGACCAGCACCACGGGCAGGGTCCGCAGCTGCGCCGAGGCGCGGATCCGGCGGCAGAGCTCGATGCCGTTCATGCGGGGCATGTCGACGTCGGAGACGACCAGGTCCGCCCCGTCGCGCTGCAGCTGCTCCCAGGCGTCGAGGCCATCCACTGCCACGGCGACGGAGTAGCCGCCCGCCTCGAGGATGCTGCGCTCCAGCGCGCGCGTCGTGACGGTGTCCTCGGCGATCAGGACACGCGGCGCCCGCGCCTCGTCGTCGCGGGCGGCGGGCTGTGCCAGCGGCGGCGCTCCGCGACCGACGGCGACGGGATTGACGACGATCGCCGGCAGCCCGCCCTCCAGGAGAGCGACCCCCAGCACACCCGGCGCCCCGGCGAGGCGCTCGGGTACCGGTTGCACGGCCACCTCGCGCTCGTCGAGAAGTCCATCGGTCACCAGCACGAGGTCGCTGCCGCGCGGCACCACGAGGCCCATCCGGACGCCGTCGACGGCCCCCGCGCCGCCCCCGGAGAACGACAGCGCGTCAGAGAGAGCCACCGCGCGCCTGCTGCGGCCGTCCAGCGTGAGAACGGCGGAGCCCCCGACCTCCCGCAGCTTCTGCCGGTCGATCTCGCGTACGCCCTCCACCGTCGAGGTCGGAAGTGCGACCACCTGCTGACCGGCCCGGACCAGCAGCACCCTCAGCACGGCCAGCGTCACCGGGGTCCTCAGGTCCACCTGCATCCCCGCGCCGGGCTCGGACGAGACGGTCAGGCTGCCGCCGAGCTGCTCGATGCGGGCTCTGGCGGCGTCCAGCCCGACGCCGCGACCCGAGACGTCGGTGACCTCGTCCCGGCTGGACAGGCCCGGCACGAAGGGGAGCTCCATCTCATCGGCCGGCACCGGGACGCCGCGGTCGAGGGCTGCCTCGCGCAGCCTGTCGAGATCCAGGCCGCGCCCGTCGTCGGCAACCGTGACGTGCAGCAGGCTGCCCTCCAGCCTCGCGATCACCTCGACGGTGCCGACCTCGGGCTTGCCGGCGAGGGCGCGCGCCTGGGCGGTCTCGAGCCCGTGGTCCACCGCGTTCCGGACCAGGTGCAGCAGCGGATCGCGAAGGGAGGCGATGACGCCGCGGTCGACATCGACCTCCTCGCCCTGGATGACCAGCCTCGCAGACTTGCCGCCGCTCGCGGCCACGTCGCGTACCGCCCGATCCAGCGACGTGCAGGCGTCGGCGAACGGCTGCGTCCGCAGTCGCTGCGCGGCCTCGGCCACGCCGCTGCTGGTGTGGTGCAGCGCGCGGTCGGCGGCCTCGACGCTGCGCGTGAGCCCGGTGACGGCGCGGACCGCCTCGGCGAGGGCGGCGTCCAGGCCGGGTGCCGACCGTCGCAGCGCGTCGTCGCGCAGGGCCGTCCGTGCGGTGGTCCGAGCGAGCTCCACCTGCTCGGCCGCGCGCGTGGCCTGCTCGAGAACCCCGTGCACCCGCTGCGCGGCCACAAGACCCTCCGCGGCCCGGCTGAGCACCTCGTGCACGGACTGCGCGCTCACCCGCCACGACGGCGGTGCCGCACCGGTCGCCGCGGGGACGGCCGGTGGATCGGCCTGCGGCTCCATGGTGGGGGCAGCTGCCGGTCGGGGCTCCGGCCGGGAGTCCCCTCGCTGCAGGGCGGTCGACACCGCCGTGAGCGCGTCGACCTCTGCGAGCAGTTCCGTCACGAGCGTCGAGTCGGCAGCCTGGGCCCCGTCGCGCACGGCCGCGAGGGCGCTCTCGAGGCGGTCGCAGATCGCGACCGCCTCCGACACCCCCGCCGCGTGCGCCGCGCCCTTCAGGCTGTGCGCGGACCGGAAGAGCTCCTGCACGAGCTCGCCGGTTGCCACCTGGTCGGCGCCGCTCTCCAGGGCGAGCAGTCCTGGAGCGAGCAGCTGCAGCCCGTCCTGCAGCTCCTCGCCGAACAGCGCTCGCAGGCGCCGCTGCAGCTCCTGCTCAGCGACCATCGCCGGAAGCTCCCACGAGCTCCTTGAGCTCGGCGGCGACGCGGTGCAGGTCGCGCGCCGCCTGCTCGGCCTCGCGCGCCGAGGCGGTGTTCTGCTCCATCACCTGCTCGATGCTCCGCATCGCGTCACCGATCTGCCCGGTGACCACGGCCTGCTGCACCGACGAGGCGGCGATCTGCTCGCCGGCCTCCGCCGCCGAGGCGATGCTGTCGGCGAGCTCCCGGATGGTCTGGCCGGCCTGCTCCGTGCGACGCACGCCGTCCGCGACCCGCTTGGTCCCCTCCTCGCTCGCCATCACCGCGGTGGTGGTGCCCTGCTGGATCTCGCCCAGGATCTGCGAGACCTGCGCTGTGGCGCGTCGTGACTGCGACGCCAGGCTGCGGACCTCGCCGGCCACGACCGAGAAGCCCTTCCCGTGCTCACCGGCGCGGGCCGCCTCGATCGCGGCGTTCAGCGCCAGCAGGTGGGTCTGCCCGGCGATCTCCTCGACGGCGGCGACGATGTCGGAGATCGCCTGAGCGCGCTCGGCGAGCTCGACCACGGTGCGCGCCGTGGTGGCGACCTGGTCCCGGATGGCCACCATGCCTGCGGCCGACTCGGACACCGCTTGCGTTCCGTCCTGCGACACCTCGGCAGCCCGTTGCGCCTGGTCCGCCACCGCGCGCGCCCGGTCCGCGCTCTGCTGCGCGGTCTGGACCAGCTCCTCGACGGTGGAGACCGTCTCCTGCACGGCGGCGGACTGCTGGGCCGATCCCGAGACCTGCTGGGTGGTGCCGGCCAGGACCTCGGAGGCCGCCGCGTCGACCGTCAGCGCGAGCGCGGTGAGCTGCCGCGCGATCCGGCGGGCGATGGCGAGGCCGACGCCGAGAGCCGTCAGGAAGGCCAGCGCTCCGAGCACCCACACGAGGTTCCGGGCGTCCCGTGCGGCGTCGTCGGAGGACTCGACGGCGATGCTGATCCGCTCCTCCTGGAAGCCGATGAACTCGTCGAGCAGGTCGTCGAGGCGCCGCAGAGCGGGCCCCTGACGGGCCTGGAAGAGGCTCGTTATCTGCGCCGAGGTCGTGCCGGTTCGCTGGGCCTGCTCCAGCACCGCGTCGGACTCCTCGATCCAGCTGTCCCGCGCGGAGCGGATCTGCTCGACGAGCTGGCGGCCCTCGTCGGTCCGGGCGCCGCGCTCCAGCGCCGCGAGGCTGCCCTCCAGGTCGCCGTCACCCTCCTTCACCTCCCTGAGGTAGCTGTCGTCGCGGGTCAGCAGGAAGCCGCGCGATGCGCCGGCGCGCTCGTGCACGGCCGCGCTGAGGTCGTGTGCCTCGATCAACAGGTGGGCGTCGCGCTCGATGACGTCGTTCTTGGAGGTCGTCACGCTCTCGAGCGCAAAGACCGCCACGAGGATCATCGCCAGAGTGGCCAGCAGCGGTGCGCCGTAGCCGGCCAGCACCTGGCTGCGGATGGTCATCGTTCGCGCCACGGGGACTCCTGTTCGTCGTGCGGATGGAGTGAGACCCGCGGGTCCCGGAGCAGGACGGGGGCGTCGAGCACGAGGGCTCCCGCCGGGCTGAGCGCGCCGACGACTCCCTCGGCCTCGACGGCTGGGACGAGGTCGTCGTCGCTGACGCGGGCGATCTCCTCGACCGTGTCGACCAGCAGGCCGAGCGGAGCCCTCGGGTCGTGCAGGACCACCACCCACTGCTCGTGCGGCGGGACGCCGGCCGGCAGCTCGAGCAGGGTCGCGAGGGAGGCGACCGCCAGCGCCTCGCCCCGGCCGCCGACCAGGCCGACCAGGGCAGCGTTGACCCCGGGCACCTCGGCCACGGGACCCGGGGGGCGCACCTCGGCCACGGCGTCCAGGTCCACACCCACCTGCCGGCCGCCGATGACCGCTATCAGCAGGTCGGTCCATGCGGTGTCCTGCTCCTCGACCCGTGCCGTGGCGAGCCGGACTGCCCGGCTGCGCAGCACCGCGGCGGAGTCCGCCAGGACCGGCGGCGGCGACGTCATGGCGAGCTCGCCGACCCGGCCAGGTAGTGCTGGGCGACGGCAGCGAGATGGGCTGCCGGGAGGTCGCCCGCGAGCTCCACCCCGGCGTCATCGGGCACCGCAGCCAGCAGCCGCACGCCGTTGCGGAAGCTGCGCCGGGCGCGTGCGGTCGCGCCGCGTGCGTGCTCCACCTGCCCCAGCAGCACGTGCGGGGCCGGCAGGTCGGGTCGTAGGTAGACCGCACGCGCAGCCGCGGAGGCGGCGTCGTCCAGTCGGCCTGCTGCGAGGTCGACGACCGCGGAGAGGTAGTGGAGCTCAGCGGCCAGCGGATGGGCGAGCACCGCGTGCGCGGCGGCGCGGCGGGCCTCGTCCAGGCGTCCCGCGTCGCCGAGTGCCCGGACCTGTGTGGCGAGCCGCTCGGCGGCGTCCGTCGTCACCTGCGGTGCGGTGGACCTCGCTGGTTCCAGGGCGGGGGTGCTGACGGCTGAGGACGGTCGCGTGGTCGTCGCAGGCGGCCGCCGGTTGGTGGGGCTGGCGACTTGCTGCCGCCGGGTGGCGTGCTGCCGCGGCGCCACAACGGGCGTGGGTGTCCATCGGGGACGGGCGCGGTAGGCCAAGCCGTGTCGCGTGCGGACCAGCGCCAGGCCGGGCGTGTCCAGCAGCGGATCGCCGGCGGCTGTGATCAGCCAGCCTCCTGGGGCCAGCGCGGAACCGAGGATGTCCGCGGCCCGCTGCACGGCGGCCGGCGTCAGGTAGATCAGGAGGTTGCGGCACAGGATGACGTCGAACCGGCCGGGTGGGGGAGCGCCGTCCAGCAGGTTGCGCTGCAGGAACCGGGTGTGCCGGCGCAGCCCCTCCTCGACCCGGAACCGGCCCTCCTGCTCGACGAAGTGCGCTCTGAGCTCGCTGGGGGTCGTCGACCGCATCGACCACTTGCCGTAGACGGCGCGCTGCGCCCTGTCGATGGCCCGGCGTGACGCGTCGCTCCCGACGACGGCGTACCGGTCGTCCAGGCCGGCCTCCTCGGCGAGGGCGGCGAGGGTGAACGCTTCTTCTCCGCTGGCGCAGCCGGCGCTCCACAGGTGCACGGTGCGCTCAGCGGCGCTCTCCAGCACCTCCGGCAGCACGAGACCGCGCAGCAGGTCGCACTGCACGCGGTCGCGGAAGAAGTAGGTCTCCCCGACGGTCACGGTCGCCACGAGTCGGTCGAAGGCGGCACCGGGGCGGGACACGGCCGCGAGGAAGGCCTCCGGCGCCTGCCCTGCTGCCGCCTGCTGCTCCTCGATGTCGCTGATCAGCCGTTCTCGACGCGGCCCCGTGAAGCTCAGCCCCATCGTCGACTCGAGGTAGTCGATGACCGCGCCGGCAGCCCCGCCCGCGGGACTCATGCGAGTGCCACCCGCCGCTCCTGCAGCGCCTCGTCGAGGGCGGAGCTCTCCTCGCAGGACAGGAACGTCGCGACGTCGAGAACCACGGCCAGCCCGTCGTGCAGGACGACCACGCCCGAGCTGCGGACCGCGTCGACAGAGCGAGTGACCGCCTCGTCGACGGCGGAGGCGTCCACCGTGATGACCTCCAGCGCGGCGTCCACCAGCAGGGCCACCTGATGCGTCGGCAGGTCGACGACGACCAGGTGGTCCTCCGCCTGGAGCGGCCGGGTCGGGAGGCCCAACCGGTGACGGAGGTCGAGCACCGGCACCGGCGAGCCGCGCCGATTCGCCAGCCCGACCACGACCTCGGGCGCATCCGGGAGGGCGACCAGCTCGACCGCTGGGTGGATCTCGCCGACGACCTCGATCGGAAGCGCGCAGCGGTGCGTCGCGACCGCGACGCACAGCAGCTGGAGGGTCCCGGCCGTGTCCGTGCTCATCCGGCATCCCTCCGACCCGCGCGGTACCCGTCCACTACCGCACGGGATGTTCGCCTGTCTTGGCACGTCATGACGGAAAAAGTGGCACTTCATGGGTGGATTGACAAGAACGTGGCGAATGGGTAAGGGACCTCTGTCCTGATCGCGGCCTCGTCTGGAGGGGCCGGGACCTTCTGCCCGGGCGCAACGGCCCGAGCCGACGTACCGTCGGCGTGTGACGTGCGTCGCACCACCGCCCCGGAGCGTGCTGAGCCGCGACGAGCTGCGCGACCGCCGCAACTCCCTCAGCCGCACCTGGGCGCAGGTCGTGCGCCGCGGCAGCGAGGACCCGCGGCTGACGCTCCCCTCGCCGCGGGTCCTCGACAGCTGGCGCCGCTCCTCGGAGTGGGTGAGCCCTGACGTCGAGGCGGCACCCGTCGACGGGTCGGACAGCGCGGTCGCAGCGTGGCGGCGCACGCCGATCGCGGCTGGGCTGCGCATCGTCGAGGACGAGGTCCGCCGGGCGGCGGACGACGGCGGGCTGGTTGCCGCTGTCACCGACGACAGCGGCCGGATCGTGTGGACGCACGGCAGTCGGGTCATGCGGAGGCGCAGTGAGCGGGTCGGCTTCGTGCCCGGCGGCCGCTGGGACGAGGCGTCGGTCGGCACCAACGCGCTCGCCCTTGCGCTGCGCACCGGCGAGCCGTCGACCGTCTACTCCGCAGAGCACTTCAGCCGCGCCGTGCACGGCTGGGTCTGCTACGCCGTGCCGCTGACCGACCCGAGGACGGGTGAGGTCCGCGGCGTGCTCGACCTGTCGACGACCTGGGACCGCGCGCACCCCCTGGCGATGACGACCGCCGGGGTGCTCGGCCGGATGATCACCGCTGCGGCACGGGTCGAGCCCGATCGCGGTCCTGCCCTGGAGCTCAGCCTGCTCGGCGCGCACCGGGCTCGGGTCGGCGGTTCGGAGCTCCTCCTTCCTCAGCGGCAGCTCGAGATCCTCGCGCTGCTGGTGCTGCACCCGGACGGCCTGTCGCTGGAGTCGCTGCACGCGCGGCTCTACGGCGACGCGCGGGTCAGCCCGGCGACGCTGAAGGCCGAGGTGTCGCACCTGCGCACCGCGCTGGCCGGCGCCGTCGGCTCCCGGCCGTACCGCCTCCTGGTCGAGACCGACAGCGACGTGCACCGCGTGCTGCGGGCGCTGGACTCCGGCGACGTCGCCGGGGCGGTGCGGGCGTACGGAGGCCCGCTGCTGTCCGGCTCGGAGTCCCCCGACCTGGCCGAGTGGCGGGAGTACGTCGAGGTCGCCCTGACGACAGCGGTGCTCGGGTGCCGCGACGTCGAGGTGGTGCTCGCGCACGCGGACCGGCACCCGTACGACCTGCAGGTCCAGCAGCACCTGGTCGACGTGCTCCCCGCCGGCGACCCCCGGCTCGCCGGCGCGCGTGCTCGGCTGCAGCGCGCCGTCGACGCGTGACCTACCTCTCACCAACCTCCGGGGCGCACGGTGTCGGCACGCCGCTACTCCGCGGCCGCACCGCCTGAGAGGTGACCCCATGGTCTTCGCGAACCCCGGAACCCCCGGCGCGCTCGTCGAGTTCGACGCGCGCTACGACAACTACATCGGCGGCAAGTGGGTGCCGCCGGTCAAGGGGCAGTACTTCGAGGACGTCTCGCCGGTGAACGGCCTGCCGTTCTGCGAGGTGGCCCGCTCCACCGCCGAGGACGTCGAGCTCGCCCTCGACGCCGCGCACGCCGCGAAGGACGCGTGGGGGAAGACCTCGCCGACCGAGCGCGCGGCCGTGCTGCTCGCCATCGCCGACCGCATCGAGCAGAACCTCGAGCAGCTGGCGATCGCCGAGACCTGGGACAACGGCAAGCCGGTCCGCGAGTGCCTCGCCGCCGACCTGCCGCTCGTCGTCGACCACTGGCGCTACTTCGCCGCCGCTATCCGCATGCAGGAGGGCTCGGCCGGCGAGCTCGACGGGGACACCGTCGCCTACCACTTCCACGAGCCGCTCGGCGTCGTCGCGCAGATCATCCCGTGGAACTTCCCGCTCCTCATGGCGACCTGGAAGCTCGCGCCTGCCCTGGCTGCCGGCAACTGCGTCGTGCTCAAGCCGGCCGAGCAGACGCCGGTCTCGATCCTGCTGCTGATGCAGCTCATCGGCGACCTGCTGCCCGAGGGCGTCGTCAACGTCGTCAACGGCTTCGGCGTCGAGGCGGGCAAGCCGCTCGCCAGCAGCGACCGCGTCGCCAAGGTCGCCTTCACCGGCGAGACCACGACCGGCCGGCTGATCATGCAGTACGCCTCGGAGAACCTGAACCCGGTCACCCTCGAGCTCGGGGGCAAGAGCCCGAACATCTTCTTCGCCGACGTGATGGCCGAGGACGACGCCTTCCTCGACAAGGCCGTCGAGGGCTTCGTGCTCTTCGCGCTCAACCAGGGCGAGGTCTGCACCTGCCCGTCGCGCGCGCTGATCCAGGAGTCCATCTACGAGCCGTTCATGGCCAAGGTGATGGAGCGCGTCAAGGCCATCAAGCAGGGCAACCCGCTCGACCCCGCCACGATGATCGGCGCGCAGGCCAGCAACGACCAGCTCGAGAAGATCCTGTCCTACTTCGACATCGGCAGGAAGGAGGGCGCCGAGGTCCTCATCGGCGGCGAGCGCGCCACCGTCGAGGGGCTCGAGGGCGGCTACTACGTGCAGCCCACGGTCTTCAAGGGCAGCAACGACATGCGCGTCTTCCAGGAGGAGATCTTCGGCCCGGTCGTGTCGGTCACGACCTTCACCGACTACGACGACGCGATCGCCATCGCCAACGACACGCTCTACGGCCTCGGGGCCGGCGTGTGGACCCGCGACGGCAGCACCGCCTACCGCGCCGGTCGTGACATCCAGGCCGGCCGCGTGTGGACGAACTGCTACCACGCCTACCCGGCGGGAGCGGCGTTCGGCGGCTACAAGGCCTCGGGCATCGGCCGCGAGAACCACAAGATGATGCTCGACCACTACCAGCAGACCAAGAACCTGCTGGTCAGCTACAACCCGAACAAGCTCGGCTTCTTCTAGGTCCTCGTGCGCCTCGAACGCGTCACCGCCACAGCCGCCGCTCTGGAGCTGCTCGCCTCCCTGGAGGCCGAGCACGGTCCGCTGATGTTCCACCAGAGCGGCGGCTGCTGCGACGGCAGCAGCCCGATGTGCTTCCCCCGCGGCGAGTTCCGCGTGGGGAGCCGCGACGTGCACCTCGGCTGGGTCGCCGGCACGCCGTTCTACATGAGCGGCCCGCAGTACGAGTACTGGAAGCACACCCACCTCACGGTCGACGTCGTGCCGGGGCGGGGGAGCGGGTTCTCCGTCGAGGCCCCGCGCGGGGTGCGCTTCCTCATCCGGTCCCGGCTGTACGACGAGGCGCAGTCGGCGCTGCTCGAGGCCGAGGGGGACCCGCCCCGGGGCGAGGCCGAGGTGCGGGGCGGCTAGTCGACCGCCGGCTGCGGCGCATGGTGGCGGCACCACTCCTCGACCTCCGCGACCGGCAGCGGCCGGCTGATGACGTAGCCCTGCGCGAACCCGCAGCCGATGGCGGCGAGGTGCTCGAGAGTGGCCTCGTCCTCGACGCCCTCGGCGACCGTCTCCAGCCCGAGACTGCCTGCCAGATCGACGATCCCGCGCACGATCCGGGTGTCGACCTGGTCGGCGAGCATGCCGGAGACGAACGCCTTGTCGATCTTCAGGATGTCGACCGGCAGGAGCTTCAGGTAGCTCAGCGACGACATGCCGGTCCCGAAGTCGTCGATCGCCAGGCGGACGCCGAGCTCGTGCAGAGCGAGCAGCTGCTCCTTGGCGCGGGTGAGGTCGGCCATCAGGAAGCTCTCGGTGACCTCCAGCTCCAGGGCGGACGGCTCGAGCGAGTTCCGCCGCAGGCAGTCGGCCACGGACTCCGCGAGGTCCGCCTGGTCGAGGTCGCGGGCGGAGAGGTTGACGGAGACCGCCACGCCGAGCCCGTCCTGCCGCCAGACGCGGCACTGCGCGATCGCGGTGGCGAGCACCCACGCGGTGAGCGGCCTGATGACGCCGCTGCGCTCGGCCAGCGGGATGAACGCGTCCGGCATGATCCGGCCGCGGAGCGGATGGTCCCAGCGAACCAGTGCCTCCAGCCCCACGAGCGTCCGGTCTCCGGCGCGCACCTTCGGCTGGTACTCCAGCAGGAGCTCGTCCCCGCTGATCGCCCCGCGCAGCTCGGCGAGCAGCGCGAGCGCGTCGGCGGTCTGCCGGGACATCTCCGGCCGGTAGACCGAGCAGCCGCGCCCGCCGCCCTTCGCGTCGTACATCGCGACCTCGGCCAGCTGAAGCAGCTGGTCGCCGTGCTGGGCGTGGTCGGGGCGCAGCGCGATGCCCACGCTCGCGTCGACGGCGATCAGGACCTGCTCGACGACGAACGGCTCCTGCAGCGCGTCGCGCAGGTCGGCGGCGACGACGGACGCCTGCTGCTCGTCGGCGCCGGGCAGCAGCACCGCGAACTCGTCGCCACCGAGGCGCACGACGGTGCCGGACGGGCCCACGGCGTCCGTCAGACGGACGCCGACCAGCGTGAGCAGCTTGTCCCCGTGCCGGTGGCCGAGGGTGTCGTTGACCTCCTGGAACCGGTCGAGGTCGAGCAGCAGCAGCGCCAGCGGAGCGTCGCCGGTGGTGGCCAGCTCGGCGTGCAGCAGGCGCCGGTTCGCGAGGCCGGTCAGCTCGTCGTGGGTGGCGGCGTGCCGCAGCCTCCGGCCGGCGTCCTCGGCCTCCCTTCGCCCCTCCTCCGCCGCACGGACTGCGGCGCGGAAGGCGACGCCCGCGGACCAGGTCGCCAGACCGAGCGCGGTGAGCACGCCCGCGCGCAGCACGGCGACCCCGATCGGCACCGGGACCGAGCCGGACACGACCTGGCCGACGTAGCAGAGACCGGCCAGCGGGCCGATCAGCCAGGCGGCCGACCCCCACGTCACCAGTGGGTAGACCGCGACGACGCCGTAGTACCACTGCAGCATCGACGGCACGAGCAGCGGCTCGATGACCGTGAGTGCGAGCGTGACGCCGACGAGCAGCACGGCCCGGACCTGCCGGGCGCGCATCGAGTCCCAGCCGGCCAGGCCCGCGACGCCGAGCGCGACCACACCCGCGTAGACGGCAGCCGGCCACAGCGGGACCTCCGTGAGGGCGCAGATCGCGAGTCCGTGCGCACCGAGCACGATCGGGATCGCGGGCTCGATCTGGGCGACGCTGGGCCGCCGACGTCCACTCAGGCGTCCAGGCACCGGTCTCCTTCCCGTCGGGTCGAGCGTGGTAGCCGCTCAGCGGTCGGCAGATCATCCCTCACCCCGGCGTGCCAGGGGGACGCTCGGGCCGGTTGCGACTAGTCACAAGCGGTCAGATCGACCCGGTCGGCTCGGGCGGCTGCATCTGCGCACGTGCCCGCGAGCTTCCGCCCAGGCGGGTCATCTATGGCCGCTTCCCTCAACGTGACCGGTGCGGCCGGGCGATGAAGGGGCAGGCCGATCGGCACTCACCTCGCATGGAGGGCTCATGACCACGACGACTCTGCCCGACGCCGTCTCGCGGGCGGAGCTGGACCTGATGCTGCGGGCTGCGGTCCTGCAGGCGTCGCCTCGGCAGGCCGGACGCGAGCGGGCTGAGCGCGCGCTGCAGACCACGGTGCGACGTGCCGGGGCGCTGGCCGCCACGATCGCGGCCTACGACCTGGCGCTGCTGCTGCGAGCCGTCTGACCGCACGAGCTCAGCGGGGCTGCGCGCTCACCATCGTCAGCAGCTCGTACGACGCGACGACGGCGTCCTCCTGGTCGAGCACCTGGACGTCCCAGCGCACCTCGCCCTGCTGCGGGGTGCGCGGCGTCTTCGCGGCGCAGGTCAGCACGGCGCGGATGGTGTCGCCCGGCTTGACCGGCTTGGTGAAGCGCAGCCGGTCGAGCCCGGTGTTGGCGAGCACCGGCCCGGGCGCCGGGTCGACGAAGAGCCCCGCGGCCAGCGACAGGATCAGGTAGCCGTGCGCGACGATGCCGCCGAACAAGGGGTTCTCGGCCGCAGCCGCCTCATCGGTGTGGGCGTAGAACGTGTCGCCGGTGAACTCCGCGAAGTGGTCGACGTCCTCGCGCGTCACGGTGCGGCTCGCGGTGACCACCGTGTCGCCGATGCGCAGCTCCGCCATGGACAGCCGGAACGGGTGCTGCTCGGTCTCCTCGCGGTGCGCGCCACGCGTGTAGACGCCGGTCACCGCCTGCAGGACATCGGGGGAGCCCTGCACGGCGGTGCGCTGCATGTGGTGGAAGACGGCGCGCATCCCGCCGAGCTCCTCGCCGCCGCCGGCCCGGCCGGGGCCGCCGTGCACGAGCACGGGCAGCGGCGAGCCGTGACCGGTGGACTCCTTGGCGCTGGTGCTGTCCAGCACGAGGATCCGGCCGTGGTGGGCCGCGGCTCCGAGCACCACGTCGCGGACGACGTCGAGGTCGGCGCTGACGACCGAGGCGACGAGGCTCCCCGAGCCGAGCGCGAGCAGGTCGGGCAGCTGTGCGACCCCGTCGTAGGGCAGCAGCGTCGCCACCGGGCCGAACGCCTCGACCTCGTGCGGCGCAGGGGTTCTCGCGTCGTCGACGCGGACGAGCAGCGGCGGGAGGAAGGCCCCTGCGTCCAGTCCGGGGAAGACTGCGTCCGGGTCGCCGACGGCGATGCGTCCGCCGTCCGCGAGGCGGCCCACCGCGGTGCGCACCGCGTCGCGCTGCTCGGTGCTCACCAGCGCGCCCATCCGGGTCGCCTCGTCGCGCGGGTCGCCGACGACCACCTTGGCCAGCTGCTCGCGAAGCGCCTCCTCCACGTCGTCGGCCAGGCCGCGCGGCACGAACGCGCGCCGGATCGCGGTGCACTTCTGACCGGCCTTCGCGGTCATCTCGCGCGCGACCTCGCGCACGAAGAGCTCGAACTCCGGGGTGCCCGGCTTGCCGTCCGGACCGAGCACGCACGCGTTGAGGGAGTCGGCCTCGGCGGTGAACCGGACGCTGCTCGCGACGACGGCGGGGTGCGACCGGAGCCGGGCGGCGGTGCCGGCGGAGCCGGTGAAGCTCAGCAGGTCCTGGCCGGTGAGGCCGTCGAGCAGGCCGTCGACGTCGCCGATCAGCAGCTGCAGCGACCCCTCCGGCAGCAGCCCCGACTCGGTGATCAGGCGCACGCAGCGCTCGGTCACGTACGCCGTCTGCGGCGCGGGCTTGACGACCGACGGCACGCCGGCGAGGAACGCCGGCGCGAGCTTCTCGAGCATCCCCCAGACCGGGAAGTTGAAGGCGTTGACCTGCAGCACCGCGCCGCGCATCGGCGTCAGGACGTGCCGCCCGACGAAGGACGCGCCCTTGCCGAGCTGCTCGAGCGGACCGTCGACGACGACGTTCCCCGCGGGCAGCTCGCGGCGGCCACGGCTGGCGTACGAGAGCACGGTCCCGGCGCCGCCGTCGATGTCGATGGCGCTGTCGCGGCGGGTGGCGCCGGTGGCGAAGGAGATCTCGTAGAGCTCCTCCTTGCGCTCCATCAGGTGCAGGCCGAGGGCCTTGAGGATCGCCGCCCGTTGGGGGAAGTCGAGCGCGCGCAGCGCCGGGCCGCCGGTCTCCCGGGCGAAGGCCAGCGCCTCGGCCGCGGGCACCGGCGCGGTCGACAGCCGCGCGACCTCCTCGCCGGTGGTGGCGTCGCGGAGGGCGAGCCCCTCGTCCTCGGGCGTGCGCCAACGGCCTGCGACCCAGCTCTCCAGCAGCATCCGCGCACTCTCGGTGGAGCGACCCGCGGCGGTCAAGGTGCCGCGCGGCGCAGCCCGCCGAAGGCGAGCGCCACCAGCGCGTCGCCCAGCTCGGCGGGTCCGTGCGGCCCGCCCGGGCGGTACCACTCGGAGAGGCTGTTCACCATGCCGAACAGCAGCCGGCTGACCAGCCGAGGATCGAGGTCGCCCCGGACCTCGCCTGCGTCGATCGCGTCCTGGACGAGGCCGGACAGCCTCCGGTCGAGCTCGCGCCGGCGGGCGAGGGCCTCCAGCTCCGTGGCGGTGTTGCCGCGGACGCGGAGCAGCAGCGTGACGTACGGCAGCAGCTCGACCAGCACGTCGGCGCTCCGTCGCAGCACGTGCTCCAGGCGGGCCACCGGGGTGCCCGTCGTGCTCGCCGGCTCGTCGAGCACGGCGACGAGCGCGTCGACGGCGCGGGTGACCGCGAGCCGCAGCAGGGCCTCCTTGCCCGGGACGTGGTGGTAGACCGCCGACTTCGTCATCCCGGTCGCACGCGCGATGTCCTCCATCGAGGTCGCGTCGTAGCCGCGGGCGTTGAACTCCGCCACCACCAGGTCGAGCAGCTCCTCCTGGGTGAACCGCGGCGGGCGGCCGCGCCGGGGGGCGGCTTGACGGTCGACGGTCACGTCGGGGACGATACTGAACGATCGTTCTGCAATCCAGGAGGAGCCAGGCGTGGACGCGCTCGAGCAGCAGTTCCAGACGACCGTCGACAGCGACAGCCGGGTCGAGCCGCGCGACTGGATGCCGGAGGGCTACCGCAAGACGCTGATCCGGCAGATCGCGCAGCACGCGCACTCCGAGATCATCGGGATGCAGCCCGAGGGCAACTGGATCACCCGAGCCCCGTCGTTGCGACGCAAGGCGATCCTGGTCGCGAAGGTGCAGGACGAGGCCGGGCACGGGCTCTACCTCTACGGCGCCGCGGAGACGCTCGGGGCCGACCGCGACGAGCTGCTCGACCTGCTGCACGCCGGGAAGCAGAAGTACTCCACGATCTTCAACTACCCGACCGTCTCCTGGGCCGACGTGGCGGCGATCGGCTGGCTCGTCGACGGCGCCGCGATCATGAACCAGGTGCCGCTGACGCGCTGCTCGTACGGCCCCTACGCGCGGGCGATGATCCGGGTCTGCAAGGAGGAGTCCTTCCACCAGCGCCAGGGCTTCGAGGCGATGACCGTGCTGTCGAACGGGTCGCCGGCGCAGCGGCGAATGGCGCAGGACGCGCTGGACCGCTGGTGGTGGCCGTCGCTGATGATGTTCGGCCCCTCCGACGACAACAGCCCCAACAGCGCGCAGTCGATGGCCTGGGGCATCAAGCGGTTCAGCAACGACGAGCTGCGGCAGCGGTTCGTCGACGCGACGGTCCCGCAGGCGGAGTGGCTCGGGCTGACCGTGCCGGACCCCGACCTGCGCTACGACGAGGAGACCGGCCACTACGTCTTCGGCGAGATCGACTGGACCGAGTTCTTCGAGGTGATGAAGGGCAACGGCCCGTGCAACCGGCAGCGGCTCGAGCGCCGGGTGGCGGCGCACGAGGACGGCGCGTGGGTGCGCGAGGCAGCAGCGGCGTACGCCGCCAAGCACGCTGCGCGTGAGGTGGCCGCGTGAGCAGCTCGCAGCCGCTCTGGGAGGTGTTCGTCCGCAGCAAGCGCGGGCTGTCCCACACGCACGCCGGATCGCTGCACGCGCCGGACGCGCACATGGCGCTCCGCAACGCGCGGGACCTGTTCACCCGGCGGCAGGAGGGCGTGTCGATCTGGGTGGTCCGCGCGACCGACGTCGTCGCGAGCAGCCCGGACGAGAAGGACGCGTTCTTCGACCCGGCGGGCGACAAGCCCTACCGGCACCCGACGTTCTACGACGTGCCGGACGAGGTCTCGCACATCTGATGGCCGATCAGGATTCCGACGTCGCGGCCTACTGCCTGCGGCTCGGCGACGACGCGCTGGTGCTCGCCCAGCGGCTCTGCGAGTGGTCCGCGCGCTCCCCACAGCTCGAGGAGGACGTCGCGCTGATGAACCTCGCGCTCGACCTGCTCGGCCAGTCGCGGTCGCTGCTGACGCTCGCGGGTGAGCGTGAGGGCGCCGGGCGGGACGAGGACGACCTGGCCTTCCTGCGCGACGAGCCGGACTTCGTCAACGCCCAGCTGATGGAGCTCGACAACGGCGACTTCGGCCGGACCATGGCGCGCCAGCTGCTGGTGTCGGCGTACGCCCTCCCGCTCTGGGACGCGCTGGTCACGTCGACCGATGCTGACCTGGCGGCGATCGCCGGGAAGGCCGTGAAGGAGGTCGCCTACCACCTCGACCACGCCCGGTCGTGGGTCGTGCGGCTCGGCGACGGGACCGAGGAGTCGCACCGCCGGATGCAGGCCGGTCTCGACGAGGTGTGGCCGTACTCCTTCGAGCTCTTCGAAGGCGACGACCTGCTGCAGCGCCTGGTGGAGCGAGGTGTCGCGGCGGATCCTGCTGCGCTGCAGCCGATCTGGTTCGCGACCGTGTCGGAGGTCGTGGCCGAGGCGACGCTCTCCCTGCCCGAGACCGACTGGCGGCCGACCGGTGGCCGGCACGGCACGCACACCGAGGCCTTCGGCTACCTGCTCGCCGAGCTGCAGCACCTGCACCGGTCGCACCCGGGGGTGTCGTGGTGACCACGGTCGAGCAGGTGCGCGCGGTGCTGGCCTCGGTGCACGACCCGGAGATCCCGGTGCTGACCATCGAGGACCTCGGCGTGCTGCGCGACGTCGCGGTCGACGGGTCGCACGTGACGGTGACCATCACCCCGACCTACTCCGGCTGCCCGGCGATGGACGAGATCCGCGCCGACATCGTGACCGCCCTGGCCGCCGCAGGTCTCGACGACGCCGAGGTGCGGACCGAGCTCGCGCCCGCGTGGACGACCGACTGGATGAGCGAGTCCGGGAAGCAGAAGCTGCAGGAGTACGGCATCGCGCCCCCCGGTGAGCTGCTGCTCCAGATCGGCCGTCGCCCGGAGATCGCCTGCCCGCAGTGCGGGTCGAGCGACACCGAGGAGATGGCGCGCTTCGCCTCGACCTCGTGCAAGTCCATGTGGCGGTGCCGCTCCTGCCGCGAGCCCTTCGACCACTTCAAGGCGCACTGACCGATGACCGCAGCCACCGCCGAGGACCTCGGCTTCGTCCCCCTGCGGGTCGAGGCCGTCGACGCGCTGACCGCCGACAGCGCCGCCATCACGTTCGAGCTGCCGGAGGAGCTGCGCTCCCGATTCGCCTTCCGGCCCGGGCAGCACCTCACCCTGCGCCGGGTGGCCGACGGGCAGGACCTGCGGCGCACGTACTCCGTCTGCAGCAGCGCCGCCGGCGGACCGCTGCGCGTCGCGGTGAAGCGGCTCGACGGCGGGGTCTTCTCGACGTGGGTGCTCGACGCGCTCAAGCCCGGTGACGTCCTCGAGGTGCTGCCGCCGGCGGGGCGCTTCGGCCCGGCGGTGGACCCGTCGCGCACCCGGAAGTACGGCCTGGTCGCCGCCGGCAGCGGGATCACCCCGGTGCTGTCCATCGCGTGGACGGTGCTCGACGTGGAGCCGAGGTCGGAGGTCGTGCTCGTCTACGGCAACCGCACCAGCGGCGACGTGATGTTCCTCGAGGAGCTCGCCGACCTCAAGGACCGCTTCCCGGATCGGCTGCAGGTGCTGCACGTGCTCTCGCGCGAGGAGCAGGAGTCCGAGCTGCTGTCCGGCCGGATCGACCGCGACCGGCTGCAGCGGCTGCTCGACACGCTGCTCACCGATGTCGACGAGTGGTACCTCTGCGGTCCGTTCGGGATGGTGACCGACGGCCGGCAGACGCTGCTGGACCGCGGGGTCGACCCCTCCGCCGTCCACGTCGAGCTCTTCCACGCCGACGCGCCGCCGCCTCGGGTGCGCACCGTCCCTGCGGGCTCTGCCGACACGGCGGTGGTGACCGTCGAGCTGCACGGCCGTACGACCACGCTGTCGGTGCCCAAGGACGGCGGCTCGGTGCTCGACGCCGTCCTCGCGGTCCGCGCGGACGCGCCGTTCGCGTGCAAGGGCGGCGTCTGCGGGACCTGCCGCGCGCGGTGCGTGAGCGGCTCCGTGGAGATGGACGTGAACTACGCGCTCGAGCCGGACGAGCTCGCGGCGGGCGTCGTCCTCACCTGCCAGTCGCACCCGACCAGCGACGAGGTGCGGCTCGAGTTCCTCTGAGCCGTTGGTCCCGTGACAGGGGGCCTCGCGCAGAGGACGCTTGCTCGCGTGCAGGAGACGGCTTCGCCTCGGCGGTACGTCGACATCGGCTGGTCCAGCCTGCTGCCGCTCGCCGCGATGCTGGTCGGCGTGGTCGTGGCCCACGACCTCTCCAAGGCCGTCGACGACACGGTCATCCACGTCCTGCTCGCCGTGGTGGGAGCGCTCGCCCTCGACCGCGTCGTCGGGCTGGTCCAGCGGCTCGCCCGTCTCGGTCGCGCCGCCTCGGTGGCGGTCGTCGTCACGCTGACCGTCGCGATCGCCACCGGCGCCGGGGCGCTGCTCGTGCCGTCGGTGATCGAGCAGGCCGAGCTGGTCGGGGACGACGCGCCGGAGGTGCTCGCCGACCTGGTGCGCCTGCCGGTGATCGGCAAGGCGCTCGAGGAGAACTCGGTCCCCGAGCAGGCGCAGGCGTGGCTCGACGACTACCCCGACCGCGTTGCCGGTGATCTCGACGGGCTGCTGGGCACGGCGCAGGCCGTCGCGGTGCAGGCGGCGGGCGTCGTGGAGACGCTGCTGCTGCTGGTCCTCCTGCTGGTGGAGGGACCGGCACTGGTGCGCGCCGGGCAGCGGGTCCTGCCGGACCGCTGGCGGCACGACGCGGACCGGGTCGGACGCAGCACGTACGTCGTCATCGGCAGGTACGCCGTCGGGTCGTTGCTGCTCGCCGTCATCGCCGGGGTCGCGGCGTTCGTGATCGGGCTCGCGCTGTCGGTTCCGCTGGTCCCGCTCGCAGCGCTGTGGGCGTTCCTCTGGAACTTCGTCCCGCAGCTCGGTGGGATCGTCGGCGGGGCAGGGCTCGTCGCGCTGGCGCTGACGGTCGGACCGGGCACGGCGCTGACGGCGACGGTCGTCTGGCTCGTCTACATGCAGGTGGAGAACCGCGTCGTCCAGCCGGTGGTCGTCGGTCGCGCCGTGCAGCTCTCGCCGCTCACCACGATGGTCGTGGCGCTGCTCGGGGTCGCGGCGGCCGGCCTGCTCGGCGCCGTGCTCGCGATCCCGCTCGTCGCCGCGGTGAACGCCGCGCGCCTGGAGCTGAGGTCGTGAGCGCGCCGCTGCCGCAGCAGGTGCGGGTCGCGCCCGCGTCGGCCGTACGAGCCGTCGCGACCGCTGTGGGCGTCGTGCTGGTGCTGCTCGTCCTCGTCCGGTCGCGCACGGTGCTGCACTGGCTCATCACGGCAGGTGCGGCGGCGATGCTGCTGGACGGACCGGTGCGCGCGCTCGTGGAGCGGCGCGTGCGTCGCGGCCTCGCCGTGCTGGCGGTCACGCTCGCGACGCTGTCCGGCGCCGCTCTCCTGACGTACGGCGTCGTGGACGCCGTCGTCGAGCAGTACGGCAACCTGCAGGAGAGCGCGCCGGCCGCCGTCGAGGGACTCGTCGAGGAGGGCGTGCTCGCCGACCTCGACGAGCGCGTCGACCTGGTGCGACGGACGGACGACCTGGTGGCGACCGCGCCCGAGCGGCTGCTCGGATCCCCGGCCAGCGCGGCACGCACCGCCGCCGAGCGACTGGGTGAGGTCGTCCTCGTCATCACCCTGACGATCTTCATGCTCATCGCCTACGAGCGGTTCGAGCAGCGGCTGCTGCGGCTGAACGCCGAGGGCCATCCCTGGCGCTGGGTCGGCATCGACGTCGGCGTCCACGACGGCGCCACCGCGGCGCGGCACGTCATCCGGCGGGTGGCCGCGCTCGGACTGATCACGGCGCTCGTCGCGCAGGCCGGCGGCGTCCCGGCGCCCGCCGTCCTCGGGCTGTGGATGGCCTGGTGGCGGCTGCTCCCGGGCCTCGGGGTCGTTGTCGGGCACGCACCCCTGGTCCTGCTGCTCGTCACCGGCACGTCCCGGCTGGTCACGGCGCTGGCGCTGGCCGCGCTGGTCGCCGGCGAGGTCGTCGTGCGGCTCGTGGACCGGCGGCAGCCCGCACCGCAGATGCCGATGGCCTTCCTCTCGGCGGTCGGCTTCACCGCCGGCTTCGAGCTCGGCGGGGTCGTCGGGGCCGTCGTGGTCGTCGTGCTGGTGCACCTCGCCGTCGGCGTCCTCGAGGAGGCCGCAGGAGTGACCACCCCGGCGCGGTCCTCGCCCGGGCGCGCGCCGGCGTGACATCCTCGGCGGGCAGTCGGTCAACGGCGACCGGCTCACGTCGTGAGGGAGCCCGTCGCGTGTCCGCACGCATGTCCGCGCTCGACAGCGCGCTGTACCAGCTGGAGCAGGCCGTCGAGCAGCTCGGTCTCGACGACGGCATCCACGAGATGCTGGCGACGCCCCGGCGCTCCCTCGAGGTGTCGGTGCCGCTGCGGCGCGACGACGGCACGCTGAAGGTCCTCAAGGGCTACCGCGTGCAGCACAACTTCTCGCGCGGACCGGCCAAGGGCGGCATCCGCTTCCACCCCGACACGGACATGGACGAGGTGCGTGCCCTGGCGATGTGGATGACGTGGAAGTGCGCGCTCATCGGCATCCCGTACGGCGGCGCGAAGGGCGGTGTCGCGGTCGACCCGCGGCTGCTGAGCCGCAACGAGCTCGAGCGGGTGACCCGCCGCTACGCCAGCGAGATCATGCCGATCATCGGTCCGGAGAAGGACATCCCCGCCCCTGACGTCGGCACCGACGAGCAGACGATGGCCTGGATGATGGACACCTTCAGCGCTCACAAGGGCTACACCGTCACGGGTGTCGTCACCGGCAAGCCGATCTCGGTCGGCGGCTCCGAGGGGCGCGGCGGCGCGACCAGCCGCGGCGTCATGTACGCCGCGTTCAGCGCGCTGCGCGAGGCGGGCGTCGACCACCGCGGGGCCACCGTCGCGGTGCAGGGCTTCGGCAAGGTCGGCGGTCTGGCGGCGCAGTTCCTGCACGACGCCGGCTGCCTGGTCGTCGCGGTGTCGGACTGGAAGGGCGGCGTCTACAACGCCAAGGGCCTCAACCCCGCCGCGCTGCTCAAGCACCTGAAGTCCGGTGCGGACACGGTGGTCGGCTTCCCCGGCGCGGACGTCATCACCAACGAGGAGCTGCTCGAGCTCGACGTCGACGTGCTGGTCCCGGCGGCGCTCGAGGGGGTCATCCACGACGGCAACGCCGACCGGATCCGGGCGTTCTTCGTCGTGGAGGGCGCCAACGGGCCGACGACCCCGGACGCCGACAAGATCCTGGAGGGCAACAACGTCCTCGTCGTCCCGGACGTGCTCGCCAACTCCGGCGGCGTCGCGGTGTCCTACTTCGAGTGGGTGCAGGACCTGCAGGCCTACTTCTGGACCGAGGACGAGGTCAACGACCGGCTGAAGCTGCTGATGGAGTCGGCGTACGACCAGGTCTCGACGATGGCGCACGAACGCGGGATCTCGATGCGCACCGCCGCGCAGACCATCGGGGTCGGCCGTGTCGCGCAGGCGCACCGGACCCGCGGGCTCTACCCGTAGTCAGAGGTCGCTGGGCTGCTCGACCTGCTCCGCGCGGTCCCGCAGCGCGAGCTCGTCGCGCATCGCGGGAGCCACCCACCCGCCGGCGGTGATCGTCGCGCGGGCGAGGTCCACCTCGGCCTCGTGCTGCGCCTCGGCGAGCGCGAGCAGCTCGTCCATGCCGGCCTCGCGGCGCCGGGCCTGGAGGAGGTTCGCCCGGGCCTGCTCGACGAGCGCGAAGCGCGCCTGGACGGCGGCGTCAGGGACGGCCGAGCCCGCGACCGAGCGCTCCGGCAGGACGACGGCCTGAGTGGTCGTCGCCCGCGCCGGCTCCTGCCGGGTGACGGAGGCGGCGAGGAGCAGCAGCCACACCGCGGCCAGGCCGCAGAGGGCGGCCCACACGACCACCTCCAGGGCCGGGACCGCGCTGCCGTACGCCACCAGTCCGCCGACGAGCGCTGCCTTGGCCACCAGCAGTCGTCGCACGGCAGGGGTCAGCGGTGCGGGATCACGCATGCGTCCAGCCAACAGCACCGAGCGGGTGTTCGCCAGACTGCAGATGGGGGATCGGCTACCGCTGCGAGCGCGCGAATGCCTCAGCCGTGCGTGCCAGGTCCGGCGGGAGCCGGACCCCGGAGCGGCGCAGGGCGTCGGCGAGGCCGCCGGTGCTGGCCGGGTCGGTCGCGGCCGGGCCGAGCAGCCGGTCCGAGGGGGCGTACGACGAGGTGGTCCGCAGCCCGGCGGTCGGCGCCGTGCCCGAGCCGCTGAGGTCTGCCTGGCCGGTGTCGGCGCCGGGCAGCACGACCAGCGCGCTGGACACCAGTCGCTCGCCGCCGTCGGACGGACGGTTGGCGACCAGGCCGTTCACGACCATCTCCGAGGAGCCGCCGCCGTCGAGGTTGACCGCCTCCACCGCGCCGAGGTCGGCCATCAGCTGCGCGAGCTCGCGCAGGGTCATGCCGACGCTGTAGCCCGACTGCCGGCCGTCGACCACCACCAGCAGCAGCTTCCGGTCGGCGGTGACCCCGACGGCGGTGCGCGGGTTGCGGCCGAAGAAGGCTCCGCCGCCGTCCACGTCGCCGTCGGCGATGCGGCCGCTCGAGACGAGCATCGGGTTGCCGCCGAGCGCGTCGATGGCGCCGGGCGAGCCGAGCCGCGTGGTCAGGTCCACCAGCTGGCCGCGGGCCAGGCCGCGGATGAAGGCCTCGCTGCCGTGGTAGCTGTTCGCGGTGAGGATCCCGCCGGTCGGGGGCACGACCGGCCGCTCGCCGCCGCAGCGGGTGCCGGTCACCGACAGCGGGGTGCGCACGGCGCCGTCGCTCGTCATGTCCCGGCCGCCCGCCGGTGCGAGCCCGGCGTAGCAGGCGTTGTTCGGCGGCACCTCCAGCAGCGCGCCGTCGCCGGTGAACAGCGCCAGGCCGTCGCCGTCGGGGCCGCCGCTGTTCACCCGCGGCACGGCCATGGTCACGGTCGAGGTGGCCGAGGCGGTCGTGATGTCGACGGCGAGGTCGGGGAACCCCATCCGCGCGCTGCTGCCGGCGGCGTCCAGGGTGAGCGCCCGGCCGAGCAGCTGGGGCGTCTGCGACAGCCGGCCGTCGTTGGCGAACAGGTGGACCGGTCGCCCGGAGGACAGGGCGTAGTCCCCGTTGATCCCGAGCACAGCGCCGGCCTGGCGCGTCATCGTGGAGACCGCGTCGAGCCCCTGCAGGCGGTTGTTGGCCAGCACGGTCTCCGGTGACGACGCGGCCGACAGGTCGACCGTCGCGACGTGCGCCACCCACGGCCCGCTCGGGAGCCGGACGACGCTGTGCGTGACCCCCGGCGCGAGCGAGGGCGTACGACGGACGACCGGGCGGTCGCCCGCGATCCCGAACCTGGTCGTCTGGTACGGGCTCGGGAAGCTGCCCACCCGGAAGAACCACGTGCCGTTCCGGAAGAGCCCGGGGGTGTCCTTGCCGTCGTGGTCCCAGTCACCGGCGATCGGGATGTCGCCGTTCAGCCCGAAGGCGAAGGTGCGGCTGGCGGGCCCGCTGCTGGTGGCGTCGCGCTGGTACCAGGTGGCGCCCCGGCGCACGGCGATGTCCGTGGTGCCGTTGCCGTCCCAGTCGCCGACGACGGGCACGTCGCCCGGGACGCCGAAGCCGAAGATGCGCGCGGGGCCGCTGAGGTTGACGTCGCGGAGGTACCACCGGCCGCCGCGGAAGACGCCGATCGTGTCGACGCCGTCGCCGTTCCAGTCGCCCAGGACGGGCTTGTCCCCGGCCAGCCCGAACCGCACGACCCGGGGGGCGGCCTGCTGCTCGCTGTCGCGGAGCAGCCAGACGCCGTCCCGGAACAGGCTGGCCGTCCCGACGCCGTCCCCGTCGGTGTCGCCGGCGACCGGCTGCCAGCCGGACATGCCCTCGCGGTAGCTGCGGTTCGGCCCGCCGTCGAGCGCGTCGCGGAGGTACCAGGTGTCGCCCCGGCGCACGCCGATCCGGTCGTAGCCGAGCTCGGCGGGTCCGCCGACCGCGGTGACCACGGGCGCGGCGGCCGCGGGGGAGGGGATCAGCGCGGGCAGCACCGGTGCGGTCAGCGCGAGCGCGACGGCGGCACCGAGCAGGGAACGGGCGGTCGTGCGCACGAGCGGTCCTCCGGAGGGTCCTTGTCCTGACCTGTCCGACTGTGGCACGCGGTGTCCGGTCCGGTGGGAGAACAGGCCGGGTGTCACCTGCTCGTCATGCCGGGGTCCCCCGGGGGCCTGTGCTTTCATGGCCGCGGGCGAATCACAACGTTGTCACTCTGGCCCGACGTCGACCGCAGGAGGACCTGATGAGCGGCTCCACGCCCGCCCCCCTGGCGGTGGCTGCGCCGGCCGGCGCGACCCCCCTGACCGAGCGCGAGACCGCGATCCTGGCCTTCGAACGGCAGTGGTGGAAGTACGCCGGCGCCAAGGAGACGGCGATCCGCGACCTGTTCGACATGAGCGCCACCCGCTACTACCAGGTGCTCAACGCGCTGATCGACAAGCCGGAGGCGCTCGTCGCCGACCCGATGCTCGTCAAGCGCCTGCGGCGCCTGCGGTCCTCCCGCCAGCGGACGCGGTCCGCCCGCCGCCTGGGCCTCGACGCCTGAGCTCGAGGTGACGCTGGCCCCGGACGCGCCTGAGGTGGACGCTGTCCCCGTGCAGCCCGGCCCTCCCGACCCCGCGCAGGCGGACGCGCGGCCGCTGACGCGTACCGGCCGGCCCGCGCGCGCCGCGCGGCCCGGTCGGCTCTCCCCCGGTCGGGCGATGGCCGGCGCCGCGGTGTCGGTCTCCGGCGTGCTGCTCGGCATCGGCACCCTGCTCTGGATCAGCGACGACCCGTCGCAGGGCCCGGGGCCGGTCGTGCAGGCGCCGCCGCCGGCGTCGCAGTTCGCCACCGCCCCCGAGACCGAGGAGGCGCCGGTCGACCCGCCGGCGCCGTCCGTCGCGGCCGCGCCGGTCGCTCCGCCGCCCCCGGCCGCCTCGACCGCCGTCGCGGCTCCCTCGGTGGTCATCCCGGTCACGGTGCTCAACAACAGCCGCTACGAGGGGCTGGCCGACATCGCCGCCGCTCGCTTCCGGGCCGGCGGCTGGCCGGTCAAGGCCACCGGCAACTTCCGCGGCCGGATCCCGGTCACGACCGTCTACTACGAGGCAGGGCAGGAGGCGTCCGCGCGCGAGCTCGCCCGGCGCTTCGACGGCATCGCCCGCGTGCGGCCGCGCTTCGCGACGCTGCCGGCTCGCGGCCTCGTCGTGGTCGTCACGCGGGAGTACGCCTCCTCCTAGGCTGGCGCGGGTGACCGACGTCCTGGCCCCGCTCCGCGCGCACCTCGCCGGCGCGGTCGTCGCTCTCGACTACGACGGCACCCTCGCCCCGATCGTCGACCGCCCCGCCGACGCCGTCCCCGCGCCCGGGGTCATCGAGCTGCTGACCGCGCTCGCACCGCGGGTGCGCGCCCTCGCCCTCGTCACCGGCCGGCCCGCCGACGTCGTCGTCGAGCTCGCCGGGCTGACCGCTGTGCCCGGCCTCGTCGTGCTCGGGCAGTACGGCGCGCAGCGCTGGTCCGGGGCGGGGATCACGACGCCGGAAGAGCTGTCCGGGGTGGACCACGCCCGCGCGGCCCTGCCCGCGCTGCTCGCCCCCGAGGGCGCCGACCTCGAGGACAAGGGCATCTCGCTGGTGGTGCACACCCGGCGCGCACCGGACCCGGTCGGAGCCCTGGAGCGGCTCGAACCGGGCGTGCGCGCGGTGGCAGGCGCCGCCGGGCTCGAGGTGCACCCCGGCCGGCTCGTGCTCGAGCTGCGCCCCCCGGGCTACGACAAGGGCAGCGCCCTGCTCTCGCTCTGCGACCCGCTGCCGTCGGCGGTCCTCGTGGCCGGTGACGACGTGGGCGACCTGCCGGCCTTCGACGTGGTCGACGGCCTGCGGGCGCGTGGCGTGCCCGGCGTGACCGTGTGCAGCGGCAGCGACGAGGGCCCGCCCGAGCTCCGCGCCCGCGCCGACGTCGTCGTCGACGGACCGCCGGGCGTGGTGCAGCTGCTCCGTACCCTCCTCTGACCCGCCCGCTTCCCCGTGATCCACGCGCACCTCGAGGTGGATCTTTCCAGCAGAGCCACCTCAAGATGCGCGTGGATCACCTGGTGTACGAGCAGGTGTCAGCGGCTGGCGCGGTTCTCCGCGTAGGCGGCGAGGGCGGCGACCTGGGCCGGGTCGAGGGAGGGGCGCACCACTGCCAGGGCGGCATCGACGTGCGCGAGCGTCACGGTGGTGGCCGACATCGACTCGCGCATCGCGGTGAGCGCGGCCTCGCGGATCAGCGCGGCGCAGTCGGCGGCGGAGTAGCCGTCGGTGCGACGACCGACCTCGACCAGGTCCACGTCGGGTGCGAGCGGCACCGTCTTGGCCGCCGCCTTGAGGATCAGCCCGCGGGCCTCGGCGTCCGGCGGCGGCGCGTAGACGAGCCGCTCGAGCCGGCCCGGGCGCAGCAGGGCGGGGTCGACCAGGTCCGGCCGGTTCGTCGCGCCGATGACCACGACGTCCCGCAGCGACTCGACGCCGTCGAGCTCGGTGAGCAGCGCGGCGACGACCCGGTCGGTGGTGCCCCCGTCGGTCGACTGGCCGCGGACCGGCGCCAGCGCGTCCACCTCGTCGAGGAAGACGATGGAGGGGGCCGACTCGCGGGCTCGCCGGAAGAGCTCGCGGACCGCCCGCTCGCTCTCGCCGACCCACTTCGACAGCACCTCGGCGCCCTTGACCGACAGCACGTTGGCCTGCCCCGAGCCGGCGATCGCCTTGACCAGGAAGGTCTTCCCGCAGCCGGGCGGGCCGTAGAGCAGCAGCCCGCGCGGCGGCGCCACCCCGAGCCGGGAGAAGGTGTCGGGGTAGTTCAGGGGCCAGAGCACGGCCTCCGTCAGCGCCTCCTTGACCTCGACCATGTCGCCGACGTCGTCGAGCGTGAGGGAGTCGAGCTCGAGCGAGGCGCCCTCCATGGAGCTCGCCTGCACGACCTCCAGCGCGGCGGTGAAGTCCTCGGCCGCGAGCGTCGGCGAGTCGTCGCCGCGCTGCCGGGCGGCTGCGCGCAGGGCGGCCTCCCGTACCAGCGACTTGACGTCAGCGGCGACGAAACCCGGTGTCTTCCCGGCGATCTCGTCGAGCGAGACGTCGTCGGCGAGCGGCACGGAGTGGGTGCTGACCTCGAGCAGCCGCAGCCGCTGAGGGCGGTCGGGCAGCGGGATCGCGAGCTCGTGGTCCAGCGTGCCCGGCTGCCGCAGCGCCGGCGCGACCCGCTCGGGGTGCGACGTCGTGCAGACGACGGCAGCCCGGCCGTCCTTCACGACGTCGCGGATCGCCTTGAGCAGCACGGGAAGCAGCGGCCCGGCGCCCTCCCGCGGGGCGATCGCCTCCACGTCGACGAGCAGCACGACAGCGGGCGACTCCCGGGTGGCGCGGGCGAGCACCTCGACCAGCTGCTGGGCAGCGGCGGTCGTCTCGGTCGCGGCGAGCGTCGGCGCCCAGAGCTGGGTCAAGCGCGCGCCCACAGCGTGGGCGACGGCCTCGACGAGCGACGCCTTGCCCGAGCCGCTCGCACCCGTCACGAGGACGCCCATGCCGGGCGAGGTGCCGAGCCGGGCCAGCAGGTCGCGGTGGTGGAAGCCGAGGTCGAGCCACTCCCGCAGCGCCGCCGCCTGGCTCTCCAGCCCCGGCAGGTCCGCCAGCGTCAGCGGCGCGGCGTTCGAGGCGAGCGACGGCGCGGGCGCCGGGGTCGCCTCGCCGGTCGTGGTCGTGCCGCCCTGCCAGCCGACGACGGTGCCCATCGTGACCACCGCTGGACCAGCCGGCTCGACGTCCGAGACGTGCAGGATGCGGGTCGGCCAGCCGGCGCCCAGCCAGGCCGTGAGGTTGCTCCGCAGCCGGGCGAAGTCCGCCGGGGGAGCGAGGTCGCTCGGGCGCAGCGAGACCTGGTCGCCGGCCGTGACGACCTTGCCGAGCAGCGCGGTCCGCAGCACCGCGGGGTCGACGGTCCGCGCGACCTCGTCGTCGCCGGTCACGGTGATCCGCCGCGCCTCCATCCGGGGCGCCGGCTCGACCACCACGGTGTCGCCGTCGCGCAGGCCGAGGTTCGACAGCAGCAGCTCGTCGCAGAGGGCGGTGCCGGGAGGGCAGTCGAGCGGCGCCACGACGGCGAGCGCCCCGGTGACGCGCCGGCCGCGCAGCAGCACCACGCTGCCGTCCTGCACGCCGAGACCGGACAGCGCCTGCAGCGGCAGGCGCACGATGCCGTGCCGGTCGTAGCGCGCCGAGCCGCGCAGCACCGCAGTGAGGGTCAGCACGTCGCGGAGCGTAGAGCCCTTGCGTCCTGCCGCGTCCGCGGCGCGGTGCTCCGCTGAGCATGACGCAAGGGAGGGATCAGCGTGTGAGGCTGGCGAGCTGAGTGGCGAGCCAGGCCGACGGGGGGAGCGCGGTGGCGGCCTCGGCGAGAGCGGCCGTGCTGCGGCGACGCGCCTCGGGGGACTCCGACAGCGCGGCGTGCAGCGCCTCGGCGGTCTGCCCGACGTCGAACGGGTTGACCAGGTGCGCGTGCGCCCCGAGCTCGTCGGCCGCCCCCGCCTGCCGCGACAGCACCAGCGACAGCCCGCGCTCCGACAGCACCGGTCCCTCCTTGGCCACCAGGTTCATGCCGTCCCGCAGCGGGTTGACCAGCAGCACGTCCGCCAGGCCGTACGCCGCGAGCGACCGGGGGTAGTCGTCCCGGACCTCGAGGTGCACCGGGAGCCAGCCCTCGGTGGCGAACTCCTCGTTCACCTCGCGGGCGACCCGCTGCACGGCGCCGGTGTAGGCGCGGTACTCCGGCAGGTCGTGCCGGGAGGGGTACGCGAAGGCGATGTGGACGACCCGCTCCCGCCACTGCGGCCGGCCGCGGAGCAGCTCGCGGTAGGCCTCGAGCCCGCGCACGATGTTCTTGCTCAGCTCGGTCCGGTCCACCCGCAGGATCAGCTGGCGGTCGCCGACGACGTCGCGCAGCCCCGGCAGGCGGGACTGCACGTCGTGTGCGGCGGCCCGCTGCCGCAGCTCGGCGGCGTCGACGCCGAGCGCGTTGACGGAGACCGCCGTCGTACGTCCCTCGTGCTCGACCGCGCGCCCGTCGTAGGTCGCGCCCAGGACCTCGACGCAGCAGCGGGCGAAGGCGTCGGCCCAGCGGGCCGAGTGGAAGCCGACGGCGTCCGCGCCGAGCATGCCGAGCAGCACCTCACGCGCGACGTCCTCGGGGAGCACGCTGAAGTACTCCGGCGGCGCCCACGGCGTGTGGCTGAAGTGGCTGATCCGCAGGTCGGGCCGCCGCTCGCGGAGCTGCCGCGGGGTGAGCGCCAGGTGGTAGTCCTGCACCAGCACCGTCGCCCCGGGCGCGGCCTCCTCGGCGAGGGCGGCCGCGAACGCGTCGTCGTACTCGCGGTAGGCCGTCCACTCCCGCCGGCTGCGCGCGTCGAAGACCGGGGTGTTGGAGGTGTCGTAGAGCAGGTGCGCGACGAACCACAGGGTGGAGTTGGCGACGCGGTTGTACGCCCGGTCGAAGGTGACCGCGTCGATGTCCAGCATGCGGACACCCGGGGCGACCGCCCCGCCCGCGGCTGCCCGGGTCGCGCGCCGGTCGGCGTCGGACAGCGCCGCGCAGACCCAGGTGGCCGAGTCGGCGATGGAGGCGGCCAGCACGGCGGAGACCAGCCCGCCGCCGCCGCGTCGGGTGACCAGCTCGCCGGAGTCGTCCTCGACGTGCTGCAGCGGCCCGCGGTTGGAGGCCAGCAGCAGCGGCGAGGTCACCCGGCGCAGGCTAGACCTTCTCGGGTCGCCGCCCTGCGCGCGCGGCCTCGAGCTCGAGCACCTGCCCGACGTTGCTGTTGCCCTCGAGGAACCGGGTGCGGTCGACGGCCGGTGCCAGCTCCCCGTCGTACTCGAGGATGTAGAGGCCGTTGCGCAGGTCGACGACGTAGATCAGGCCGTCGACGACCACCGGGAAGCTCCACATGATCACCTTGTCGCGGGTGCCCCCGGCGACGTTGTCGACGTTGCCGCCGCCGAGCGCCGGGTCCTCCGTGGTGACGGTGGCCAGTGGCTGCTCCGGCATCCACTCGCCGGCCGACACCGGCTTCGCCGGGTTGCGCAGGTCGATGGCCTGCACGCCCTTGCCGTGCCAGGTGACCAGGGCGAGGTTCGGCCCGACGACCGTCGGGTTGTGGGCCGAGAAGGAGGTGAAGTTCTCGGTCCGCTGGTCGGTCTGCGTCTCGCAGAAGGCCTCGGTGTTCTCCTTCAGCTTGTACTCGGAGAGCACCTTGGGCGCGAGCAGGTTCTTGATGTCGAGGATCCGCACCCAGCCCCACGGGCAGCCGTGCTCGGCGAGGACCCCGCCGAGCTTGCCGTAGACCTCGTCGGTCGCGAGGGCGAGCGTCGGCCGCTGCGGGATCTCCACCGCGGAGTGCGCACCGGGGTTGCCCCAGCTGACCCGCTTCTCGACCGGGGTGAGGACGCGGATCTCGGGGTCGGCGACGGCGTTGGCCAGGTCGGCGGTGTCGAGCAGCAGGTAGCCGCCGCCGAGGTAGGCGACGTGCGTGCGCTTGCCGTCCGCGGTCGTGGCCATCGAGTGGAGCCGCACGTCGAACTGGTCGCGGTCGGCGTCGGAGAAGGCGGAGTTGGCGTTGAACCTCGCGAGCTCGGTGAACTCCCCCTTCCGGGCGCCGCTGATGTCGGTGACGATCATGTTCGGCGCGGTGTCGCTGCTCGTGGGGGTGGAGTAGTAGAGCAGCGCGCGGCCCGGTCGCTGCGGGTCGAGCCACAGGTGCATCTCGTGCGGCGTGCGCGGCGGGACGTACGTCGAGACCAGCGTCGGCTTCGCCGGATCGGTCAGGTCGTAGAAGCGGATCGCGTTGGCCAGGCTCCCGGCGACCTCGGCGGGCGAGGTGCACCGGTGCAGCAGCGCGCTGCACTGGAAGTTCATGACCATCAGCAGCTTCTGCTGCGGCCACACCCGGAGCTCGCGCGAGGTCTGCCCGACGACGGCCTGCTCGGCCTCCATCTCGTGCACGACCTTCGGCGCGCTGGGGTCGGTCGCGTCGACGACCTGGATCCCCGGGTGCAGGTGGCCGGGGGTCGCGTCGGTGCGGCTGCCGACGTAGACGTGCTTGCCGTAGACGGCGAGCGCGGCGTTCATGCCCCGGCCGAACAGCGGCTCGTGGCCGACCAGCCGGAAGCGCCCCGGTCCGGAGGACTCGGTCGTGGGGGCGGACTGCAGCGAGGCGGGGAGCAGCGCCTGCGCCGTCGGGGAGGCTGCGCTGACCGGCGCCACCTCCTGGGCGGGCAGGTCGGAGTGGCCGCCGTGCGCGAGCGCAGGGGCCGTGGGGACGAGCAGAGCGGTGGTGAGGCCGAGCAGCAGGGGCAGGCGGTGCAGGGTCACGGGATCTCCGTTCGAGGGGGTGCTGCCCCTTTCGCCCCGTTGTCGAGGACTCCTGCCGCTCGCCTACACTCGGTTCCACAACTGCACAGCACGCTCATCCCGAGGGGCACCAGGGACACGGCCCGACGACGCCCCGGCAACCAGCGCAGCTTCGCGCCAGGTGCCAATTCCGTCCCGCGGACCGCGGGAAAGATGAGGAGATCAGCTTGACCACCCTGACCGTTCCTGCGGCCTTCGCCGCCTCGCCCGCCCGGGCGCTCGTCTGTCGCGAGTGCAGCGCCGAGTACGCCCTGGCGCCGATCCACGTCTGCGAGCAGTGCTTCGCGCCGCTCGAGATCGGCTACGACCTGGACAAGATGCGCCAGGTGACCCGCGCGAGCATCGAGGCCGGACCGCAGAGCATCTGGCGCTACGCCGGCCTGCTGCCCGCCGGGCAGGACGAGGCGACCCGGGTCAGCCTCGGCGCCGGCATGACGCCGCTGCGCGAGGCGAAGAACCTCGCCGCAGCCCTCGGCATGAAGAAGCTGTGGGTCAAGGACGACAGCGCCAACCCGACGCACTCCTTCAAGGACCGCGTCGTCTCGGTCGCGCTGAGCGCCGCGAGGGCCTTCGGCTACACGACCGTCTCCTGCGCGTCCACCGGCAACCTCGCCAACTCCGTCGCCGCCCACGCGACGCAGGCCGGCCTGCGCGCGGTCGTCTTCATCCCGGACGACCTCGAGCAGGGCAAGGTCGTGCAGACCGCCGTCTACGGCCAGACCCTCGTCGCGATCCACGGCAGCTACGACGACGTGAACCGGCTCTGCAGCGAGATCGCGGAGAACGAGGACTGGGCGTTCGTGAACGTCAACGTCCGCCCGTACTACGCCGAGGGCAGCAAGACCCTCGGCTACGAGGTCGCCGAGCAGCTCGGCTGGCGGATCCCGCCGCAGGTCGTCATCCCGATGGCGTCCGGCTCGCTGCTCACCAAGGTCGACAAGGCCTTCGGCGAGCTCACCAAGCTCGGCCTGGTCGACGAGTCGCCGTGGAAGGTCTACGGCGCGCAGGCCACCGGCTGCTCGCCGATCGCGACCGCGTTCGAGAACGGCTGGGACACCGTCAAGCCGGTGAAGCCGTCGACGATCGCCCGCTCGCTGGCGATCGGCAACCCGGCCGACGGGCCGTACGCCCTCGACGCGGTGCGCCGCACCGGCGGTGCGATGGGCCACGTCTCCGACGCGCAGGTCGTCGAGGGCATCCGGCTGCTGGCCTCGACCGAGGGGCTGTTCGCCGAGACGGCAGGCGGCGTCACCGTCGCGACGCTCAAGCAGCTGCTCGAGCGCGGCCAGATCGACCCCGACGTCGAGACCGTCCTCTACAACACCGGCGACGGGCTGAAGACCCTCGACGCGGTCGCCGGTGAGGTCGGGCCGAGCGCGACGATCGACCCGTCGTACTCCGCCTTCGTGAAGACAGGCCTCGCCTGACCGCATGAGGGCGCTCGCTGCTCTGGTCGCCGTCCTGCTGCTCGCGGGCTGCAGCGGTGACGACCCGGAGCCGGCACCTCCAGGGCAGGTGCGCGCCACCCTCGACGGGGTGGAGCTGCTGCTCGAGGTGGCCGACGACGAGCAGGAGCGTGCGGTCGGGCTGATGCGTCGCACGTCTGTCCCGCCGGGCACCGGCATGGTGTTCGTCTATGACGAGCCGGTCCGGTCGCGCTTCTACATGTACGACGTGCCGATCCCGCTGCGGGCGGTCTTCGTGCGCGACGGCCGGGTGGTGCTGTCGGTGCTGATGCCGCCGTGCGAGAAGGGCCTCGCTCCGCAGGAGTGCCCGACGTACGGGCCGGACGAGCCGTTCGACACGGTCGTCGAGACGGCGCCGGAGACGCTGCCCGACGTGCAGCCCGGTGACCGGCTGGAGCTCGAGTCCTAGGTTCTCCCCATGGAGACCTCTGCAGTGCAGGACGCAGTACGCCGGGAGATGCCGCGGGCGCGGGCCGACCTCGAGGCGATGGTCCGGGTGCCGACGATCTCGGCGGACCCGGCGCACGCGGGCGACGTCGCGGCAGCGTGCGAGCGGGCTGCCGAGCTCGCCCGCGAGGCGGGAGCCGCTGACGTGCAGGTGATCTCGGCCGGCGGCCAGCCGGCGGTCGTGGCCACCTGGCCGGCTCCCGAGGGAGCGCCGACGGTGCTGCTCTACGCCCACCTCGACGTCCAGCCGACCGGGCCGGCGGAGGAGTGGACCAGCGGCCCGTTCGAGCCGACGGAGCGGGACGGCCGGCTCTACGGCCGCGGGGCGGCGGACGACAAGGCCGGCGTGCTGATGCACCTGGCGGTGCTGCGCGCCTTCGACGGCCGGCCGCCGGTCGGCGTGGTGCTCTTCCTCGAGGGCGAGGAGGAGATCGGCTCGCCGACGCTGCCCGCACTGCTTGCCGAGCACCGCGACCTGCTGCGCTCCGACGTCATCGTCATCGCCGACAGCGGCAACGCCTCGGTCGAGGTGCCGGCCTTCACGACCAGCCTGCGGGGACTCGTCGACCTGTGCGTCGAGGTCCGCGTGCTCGAGCGGCCGGTGCACTCCGGCGTCTTCGGCGGCGCGGTCCCGGACGCCCTCACCGCGCTGTGCCGGCTGCTCGCGACGCTGCACGACGACGCCGGCGACGTGGCGGTGGACGGCCTGCCCTCGAACGCCTCCGCGGCGCCCGACCCGGCCGTCGGGGTCTTCCGCTCCGACGCCGGACTGCTGGAGGGCGTCCAGCTCATCGGCACCGGCAGCATCCCCGAGCGGCTGTGGCACAAGCCCGCGATCGCCGTCCTCGGGATGGACGTCCCCAGCACCGCCGCCGCCTCCAACGTCCTGCTGCCGCGCGCCCGCGCCAAGGTCAGCCTGCGCCTCGCGCCCGGCACCGACGAGCACGCCGCCCTCAAGCTGCTCAGCGACCACCTGACCGCTCACGCCGAGTGGGGCTGCCAGGTCGAGGTGACCCCGGGCTCCGTCGGCGGCGCGTTCGCGCTGGAGGCGACCGGCGACGTCTACGACAAGGCCCGCGTCGCGTTCGAGACGGCGTACGGCAACGCACCCGTCGAGGCGGGCATCGGCGGCTCGATCCCCTTCATCGCCGAGTTCGCGCGCACCTACCCGGGAGCCACGGTGCTCGTCACCGGAGTGGGTGATCCCGCGTCGCGCTGGCACGGGATCGACGAGTCGCTGCACCTGGGCATGTGGGAGCGGGCCTGCCTCGCCGAGGCGCTCCTTCTGGAGTCGCTGGGCTGATCAGTGGTGATGCCGGTCCAGGGCGTGCGTGGTCGGCCCGATCCGCGACCCGGACGACGTCACTCGCCTTGCACTCGCAGGGGGAGAGTGCTAACAAGGACGTAGCACTCCGACGTGCAGAGTGCCAGATCTGGCAGGTGAGACCGGCAGTCCGGTCGTCCGTCGCGGGCACCTGCGGATCAGCACGCCCGACCGGGAGGACCCGTACATGTCCAAGATCATCGCCTTTGACGAGGAGGCCCGTCGCGGCCTCGAGCGCGGCATGAACCAGCTCGCCGACGCCGTCAAGGTCACCCTCGGCCCGAAGGGCCGGAACGTCGTCCTGGAGAAGAAGTGGGGAGCCCCCACGATCACCAACGACGGTGTCTCGATCGCCAAGGAGATCGAGCTCGAGGACCCCTACGAGAAGATCGGCGCCGAGCTCGTCAAGGAGGTCGCCAAGAAGACCGACGACGTCGCGGGTGACGGCACCACCACCGCCACCGTCCTGGCGCAGGCGCTGGTCCGCGAGGGCCTGCGCAACGTCGCCGCCGGCGCGAACCCGATGGGCCTGAAGAAGGGCATCGAGGCCGCCGTCGAGCGCGTCGTCGAGGCCATCGGCAACGCCGCCAAGGACGTCGAGACCAAGGAGCAGATCGCCTCCACCGCCAGCATCTCGGCGGCTGACCCCGTCGTCGGCGGCATCATCGCCGAGGCGATGGACAAGGTCGGCAAGGAAGGCGTCATCACCGTCGAGGAGAGCAACACCTTCGGTCTCGAGCTCGAGCTCACCGAGGGCATGCGCTTCGACAAGGGCTACATCAGCCCGTACTTCGTGACCGACCCCGAGCGCATGGAGACCGTGCTCGAGGACCCGTACGTCCTGGTCCTCAACGGCAAGGTCAGCTCCGTCAAGGACCTGCTGCCGCTGCTCGAGAAGGTCATGCAGAGCGGTCGCCCGCTCGCGATCATCGCCGAGGACGTCGAGGGCGAGGCCCTGGCCACGCTCGTCGTCAACAAGATCCGCGGCACCTTCAAGTCGGCCGCCGTCAAGGCGCCCGGCTTCGGCGACCGCCGCAAGGCCATGCTGCAGGACATCGCGATCCTGACCGGTGGCCAGGTCATCGCCGAGGAGGTCGGCCTCAAGCTGGAGACCGCCGGTCTCGAGCTGCTCGGCCGGGCCCGCAAGGTCGTCATCACCAAGGACGAGACGACGATCGTCGAGGGTGCCGGTGACGCCGACCAGATCGCCGGTCGCGTCAACCAGATCCGCGCCGAGATCGAGAAGAGCGACTCCGACTACGACCGCGAGAAGCTCCAGGAGCGCCTGGCCAAGCTGGCCGGCGGTGTCGCGGTGATCAAGGTCGGCGCGGCCACCGAGGTGGAGCTCAAGGAGCGCAAGCACCGCATCGAGGACGCCGTCCGCAACGCCAAGGCCGCTGTCGAGGAGGGCATCGTCGCCGGTGGTGGCGTGGCGCTGCTGCAGGCGTCGACCACGGCGTTCGAGAAGCTCGACCTGGTCGGCGACGAGGCCACCGGCGCGAACATCGTGCGCCTGGCGCTCGAGGCCCCGATCAAGCAGATCGCGATCAACGCCGGCCTCGAGGGCGGCGTCGTGGTCGAGAAGGTGCGCAACCTTCCCGTCGGCGAGGGCCTGGACGCGGCGACGGGTGAGTACGTCGACATGATCAAGGCCGGCATCATCGACCCGGCCAAGGTCACCCGTTCCGCGCTGCAGAACGCCGCCTCCATCGCGGCGCTGTTCCTCACCACCGAGTGCGTCATCGCCGACAAGCCGGAGAAGGCCCCGGCCGGCGGCGGCGGCATGCCCGGTGGCGGCATGGGAGACATGGACTTCTAGTCCGCCTCCAGCACTTCTCGCTCGTACGACGGGGCGGTCTCCTTCGGGAGGCCGCCCCGTCGGCGCTCTCGAAGGATCCCGGACATGCGGGACTGCGTCCCCTGCCGCCCGGGACGGCGGGTCGGCATCGTCGCTCTCGCAGACGGCAGGGAGCCGCCGCACCGAGGGGGAGCACGATGACCGCACTGGACACCGCACCGACGACCGCCGGCACCGCCGCGCGTCGCAGCACCTGGGCGCTGTGGGGGACCGCCGCCGGGGTCTGCGGAGTCATTGCCAACCTGCTCGCCGCGTCCCCGGTCTCCGAGACCGCGCGCAAGGCGGGGTTCGACGAGGTGTACGGCGAGCTCACGCGCGACGTCTTCCATGTCGGCGCCGTCGCCGGCTTCGCCGCCGTCGCCTGCCTGGTGATGTTCGCGGCCGGCTTCTCCCGCTGGGGCGCACGCCAGGCGTCCGACTCGCTGGCGCTGCGCGCCGTCCCGTACGCGCTGCTGGCGTCCGCCGGGGCGCTCATCGCGGCGTACGGCGTCAAGGGGCAGCTCGCGGCCTACCTCGACGGCGGCTTCAACGAGACGTCCTACCCGGACCGCGACATCTACGTCTACTACCTGCTCGACGACCTGGCCGGCTACTTCTCCTGGTGGGGCGTTGCGATCGCCGCGGGCGGTATCGCGTGGCTGGCCTTCCGGGACCGGCTCGTGCCGCGCTGGGTGGGCGCCGTGGGCGTCGTCGCGCTGCTGGTGCCTGTCGGCTTCCTGCTCGGCTTCGGCTTCACCGGCTTCTCCGGCATCATCACGCCGCTGTTCCTGGTGGTGGCCGGTATCGGCCTCGCGCTGGCCCGGGAGTAGCTCAATCGCCGAGGCCGGCGTCGCGCGCAGCGGCGACGGCCTCGGCGCGGGTCGCGGCCGGCAGCTTGGCCAGCACCGTGGAGACGTTGTTGCGCACCGTCTTCTCGGACAGGCCGAGGTGCCGGCCGATCCGCGCGTTGTCGTAGCCGCGGGCGACCAGCTCCAGCACCTCCCGCTCACGGGCCGTCAGCTGCGGGAACGCCTGCGGCGCAGCCAGACCCGACCCCACGGCAGCGGCCAGCACGGAACCGGAGATGCGCGCGCCCAGCACGCTCTCTCCCCGCGCGACGCTCTCGACGGCGCGGGCGATGTCGGCGCCCGAGGCGTCCTTGACGAGGTAGCCACGCGCGCCGGCCTTGAGGGCGGCGAACACCGCGGCGTCGTCGCTGTCCATCGTGACGACCAGCACCGCGGTGCCGGGCTGCTCGGCGAGCAGCCGACGGGTCGCCTCCACACCGCCGATCCCCGGCATCTGCAGGTCCATCAGCAAGACGTCGGGCCGGTGCTCGGCCGCCGCGGCGAGCGCAGCCTCGCCGCTGTCGACGTCGGCGACGACGACCAGCCCGCGGTCGCTGAGCATCGTCACCAGTCCTTCGCGGTAGACCGGGTGGTCGTCGGCGACCACCACGCGAAGGCTCACGGCGCGGCCGCCGGCAGCACGGCCAGCATCCGGGTGCCGCCGCCGTCGGCCGGCGAGAGCTCGCACCGCCCGCCGAGCTCCTCGGCGCGTTGCTGCATCGACTGCAGGCCGACACCGCGCTGCGCGGGGACCCCTACCCCGACGCCGTCGTCGACGACCTCGACCGAGACGGCGTCGCCGTCGCCGACGACGGTGAGCCGCACCTCGGTGGCCGCCGCGTGGCGGAGGGCGTTGGTCACGGCCTCGCCGGCGATCCGGTAGACCGCCACCTCGGTGCGCGGGTCCAGGGGCCGCGCCAGGTCGACGTCGACGACGACCCGCACGGGATCGCCGTCCCCGGTGGCCAGCTCGTGCAGGGCCTGCTCGAGGCCGAGCTCCTCGACCGCCGTGGGGCGCAGCCCGTCGACGATGCGTCGGACGTCGTGCACCGCGTCGAGGAGCCGCCGGCCGGCGCGCGTCGCGCGGTCCGCGAGGTCGGGCTCGTGCGCGAGCCGCTCCGCCAGTCCCTCGAGCTGCAGGGCAACGCCGGCGAGGGTCGGACCCACGCCGTCGTGCAGGTCGCGGCGGAGGCGCAGACGCTCCTCCTCGCGCACCTCGACCACCTGCGCGTAGCTGCGCTGCAGGTCGCTCATCAGGCTGCGGGCCGAGAGCAGCGCGCCGGCGCGACGCGCCACGTCCACGAGCGCCGAGGCCTCCTCCGTGCGCAGGCGCTCCTTGCGCGAGCGCCGCCCGACGACGAGCACCCCGAGCTGCTGTCCCGCGTGGACCACCGGCACCACGTGGGTCCCGGCCACGGGCGCGCCGGACTCCGCGGCGGCCTCGCCGCGCTCGTCCAGCACCTGCACGAACGGCAGCCGCAGCGCCGTACGCACCGCCTCGACGAGCGCCGCGAGCCCCTCGCCCGGCGCGGGTGCCTGCGCCGTGGACGCGCCGACCTGCTGCACGACGGCGTACGGGTCGCTCCTGCTGCCGAACAGGCGGCGGTCCACCAGCGACTGCATCCGGCTCCGACCGGCGGCGGCCGCCGCGACGACGAGGGCGGCCACCACCGGTCCCAGCCCGTCGGCGCCGACGTAGCGGCCGGCGAGCGCGACCAGGCCGACGTAGGCGAGCAGGCCGCTGCCGGTGAGCAGGACCCACACGACGGTGCGGTTGGCGACCGCCTCGACGTCGAACAGCCCGTGCCGGAGCACGGCGACGGCGACGCTCGCCGGGACCAGCGCGAAGCCGAGCGCGAACAGCACCTCCGTGTCGCCGCCGATGACGACGTCGGTGACGGTGAGCAGCACGCAGCCGGTGAGACCGAGGAGCAGCCACTGCAGCTGCGTCCGCTCCAGGCCGGTGGTGGCGCGCTGCCGGCGGAGCAGGCCCGCGACCGCGATGGGGCTGCAGACCAGCCAGAGCAGCATCGAGCTGCCGAACTGCAGCACGGGGCCCGTCGCCGACGGGAGCGCCTCGAAGAGCCACCGCTGGGCCAGGGGGTTCGCGCCGCCCAGCCCCTCGACGTCGTCGTCGACCTTCAGCATGGCCGACAGGACCAGCACGACTAGCAGCGTGACCGTCACCCGCACGTACCTCCGCCAGGCCGGCGACGGCAGCCGTCCGTCCGGGAAGAGCACCGGCAGCAGGGACGGCTGGGCCCAGTACGGCACGAAGGTCCAGGCGCTGAGCCAGATCGCGAGCGGGACCCACGGCAGCGCTCCCGGCTCCTGGACGCCGATCTCGTACCAGGTGTGGGCCAGCAGCGAGACCGCGACCAGCGCGCCGGACAGCAGCACCCAGCCGGCGGCGTTGCGCGGGCGGTGCCAGAGCACGAGCAGCCCGGCCAGCGGGTAGAGCGTTGCCAGCACGACGTCGCCCAGCTGCAGCGGGCGCAGGTCCTCGATCCGGTCGCCCCACGTGACGTTCAACCAGATGGCCGCGACGGTCACGACCAGCGCGGCCGCTGTCACTGCGCCGGCCAGCAACCGCAGCCGCCGGTCCCGCCTCGCCTCCACGCGGACATGGTGCCCGGCGCGGAGCCGCACGTCAGGCCGTTCGGCCCTGGTCGTGGCTCGCACCCCGCAGGACGCTGGACGGGATCCGAGGAGGTCGTCATGCGCGCACTGCGTCTGCAGGAGTGGAAGTCCGAGCCGCGGTTGGTGGAGGTCCCCGACCCCGAGCCGGGACCCGGCCAGGTCGTGGTGCGCATCGGCGGCGCCGGTGCGTGTCACTCCGACCTGCACCTCATGCACGACTTCGACGCGAGCGCCGGGCTGCCCTGGGGACCACCCTTCACCCTCGGGCACGAGAACGCCGGCTGGGTGCACGCCGTGGGCGACGGCGTCACCAGCGTGGCCGTGGGCGACGCCGTCGCCGTCTACGGGCCCTGGGGCTGCGGCCGCTGCGCTCGTTGCCGGCTCGGGATCGAGATCTACTGCGAGGACCTGATGTCGGCGCCGATCCCCGGCGGCGGCGGAGGGCTCGGCCTCGACGGCGGCATGGCCGACTACCTGCTCGTGCCGGACGCCCGGCACCTGCTGCGGCTGCCGGACGGGCTGGACCCGGTGCACGCCGCGCCGCTCACCGACGCCGGCCTCACGCCGTACCACGCGGTCCGTCGCTCCTGGGGAAAGCTGCCGCCCGGCAGCACCGCGCTGGTCATCGGTGTCGGCGGGCTGGGTCACCTGGGCGTGCAGGCTCTCAAGGCCACCACCGCGGCGCGGATCATCGCGGTCGACACCCGCGACGAGGCGCTCGAGCTGGCCGAGCGCTGCGGGGCCGATCAGGTCTTCCGTCCCGGCGACGGGACCGCCGAGGCGGTGAAGGCCGCCACGGGTGGTCGCGGAGCGGACGTCGTGCTCGACTTCGTCGGCGCAGAAGGCACTCTCGCGCTCGGCGCCGCCGCCGCTCGGCAGATGGGCGACCTCACCATCGTCGGCATCGCCGGCGGGGTCCTGCCCGTCTCCTTCTTCGCGGTGCCGTACGAGCTCAGCATCCAGACCACCTACTGGGGCACCCGTCCCGAGCTCGTCGAGGTGCTCGACCTCGGCGCTCGCGGCCTGCTGACCCCGACGGTCACGACGTTCTCGCTGGACGAGGCGCCGGACGCCTACCGGCTGCTCGCCGACGGCAAGGTCGAGGGGCGCGCGGTCATCGTCCCGTAATCCACAGATCGGCTGCCGCTGAGTGCCCTTGGGCGCGAACCGCTCCACGTTGGTCGACATGACCGAGACGAGGGAGCACGATGACCGCTGTGACCACGACGTCGTTCCTGTCCGCCCCCGAGGGGGGATGGACCGTGGACGACCTGGCGGGCTTCCCCGATGACGGGCTGCGCTACGAGCTCGTCGACGGGGTGCTGCTCGTGAGCTCTGCGCCGTCCGAGGAGCACCAGATCGCGCTGGGGAACCTGTACTTCTTGCTGCGGCTCGCCGTCCCAGACACGCTGCGCGTCCATGTCGCCCCGTTCGACGTCCGCTTCAGCCCGCGCCGCCAGCTGCAGCCGGACCTGGTGGTGCTGCCGAAGGACCGCTCGGCTCCCGACCGCAGTCCGGTGCTCGTCGTCGAGGTCCTCTCGCCGAGCACGTCGGCCACGGACCGGACGTTGAAGCGGCTCGTCTTCGAGCAGGGCGGCATCCCGTCCTACTGGCTCGTCGACCCGCTCACCCCGTCGCTGACGGTGCTCGAGCTGCGCGACGGGTCGTACACCGAGGTCGCGGTCGTCGTGGGTGCCGAGCGCTACCAGGCGACCCTCCCGTTCCCGGTCGAGGTCGTGCCGGTCGACCTGCTGCAGTAGTCCGGGCTCCCTCCTGCGATCCTGGAGGGAACGCACCCCACTCCACGGAGGACTCCTCAGCATGGCCACGAACGGCGAGAAGGCGTACGAGCTGCACCAGAAGGCGATCGGCGAGACCGAGGGCACCGGGGAGTGGGTGGAGATCACCCAGGAGCGCATCAACGCCTTCGCGGACGTCACCGAGGACCACCAGTTCATCCACGTGGACCCCGAGGCCTGCAAGCAGATGTCGCCGTGGGGCGTGCCGATCGCGCACGGCTTCCTCACCCTGTCGCTGCTCACCCACCTGTCCGCGTCGATCCCCACCCCGCCCGAGCGGCTCGAGGGCATCGTCATGGGCGTCAACTACGGCTTCGAGAAGGTGCGCTTCGTCAACCCGGTCAAGGTCGGCCAGAAGATCCGCGCCACCAGCGTGCTGTCCGCGGTCGAGGCCAAGGACGCCAACACGCTGCAGGTCACCAAGACGATCACCGTGGACATCGAGGGGGAGGGCAAGCCCGCTCTCGTCGCCGAGTGGGTGACCCGCCTCGTCTACGGCTGATCCTCTCGAAGCCCGCTACGCCGCCCTCGAGCAGAAGCTCGAGCCGCAGCGGCAGCTCAGCATCGCCCGCGGCCCGATCGGGCTGATCGGGGTGCTGGTCGTGCTGTCGCTCGCCGTCGGAACGGTCGCCGCGATCGACCTGCGCCGCCTGCAGACCCCGCGCGGCACCGCGCTCGCGTGGACGGGCGCGGCGGTGTTCGGCGACTGCACGGCGTACGACCGGCTGTCCATCGCACCCGCGTCCGAGCGGCGCAGCGACGCGGCGGTCTGCCGCGCGCTGCGCGCGAGCACGGAGGACGCGCGGGCCGCGGCGGCGACCATCGGGATCGAGCTGCGGTCGGTCGAGCAGCGCGGGCGCGAGGCCACCGCCGTCGTCGAGATCCGTCGCGGACAGGACGAGACGTCGGTCGAGCTCCCGCTGCGGCGCAAGGGCGACGGCTGGGGCGTCGTGCTCACCGACCAGGTGTGCCGGGATGTGGGCTGCGCGTAGTCCTCAGCCGTTGAGGTGACCGACCGGGGCCACGGGCAAGCCGGTCCGCTCGCACACCCAGAACGGATCCGGCCCGAGGTCCGGCTCGACGAACAGCGCGTGCCGGCCGACCTCCTCGCAGGACGGCTCGCGGCAGACGGGCCACCGCGGGTCCACGCCGTGCACGGCCTCCTGCGCGTCCTGGGCGAGCAGTCCGAGCACGTGCTCCGCACCCTCCGGCCACTGCAGCACCCACCACCGCCGGTGGGCCGCGGCCTCGTCGAGCGCGGCGTCCCAGCGCGGGTCCGCCAGGTCGGCCGCGACCAGCGCGCGTGCGGCGGTGACCGCCGCGTCAGCAGCCATGATCAACGCCGCCCTTCCGCAGTGCCCGCCGCTGTCGATGGTGAGGAATCCCGGCGTTGATCAACGGGGCACTCCGGGCACGGTGGCAGCGAACCACTCTGCCGCGCGCCGACCGGCGTCGAGGTCGGCCCACGGATGCCCCTGGCCCGCGACCAGCTGCAGCCGCACCTGCCCGCCGCCGCTGCAGCCGGCGAAGTCGGTCACCCCCGGCGCGGTCTCGACCGGTGCCGCGCAGCCCCCGGCGGCAGCGAGCCGGTCCGCGGAGCGGTGCACCGACGGCGGCGCGACGCCGAGGATCGCGACGACCTCCTCGCTCCCGTCGACGGGCACGGTGGTGTCGAGCGCGCCGTTGAGCGACAGGAAGCGCGGGGTCTGCGGGAGCGTCGGGCAGTCGGCGACGAGCGTGCCCGAGACGGCCACGACCGACGTCGCCCCGAAGCCGGGGGTGCAGGCGAGCCGCCACGCCATGAACGCCCCGACGGAGTGGCCGAGCACCGCGGTGCGGTCCGCGTCGGCACCGGAGAGGCGTACGGCCTCGTCTCGCATCAGGGTCACCGCCGCCACGTCGTCGAGCTGCTGCTCGGCCGGCCGCCCGCAGCAGGAGCCGGCGTTCCAGCTCGCCGCGTCGTGACCGGCGACCAGCACCGTGAAACCGCGGTCGCGGAAGGCGTCGAGGCCGTAGCGGTCGTACTCCTCGCGCAGCAGGGTGTTGGCCGCCGGCAGCAGCACGAGCAGCGCGGGCGGCTGCCCGGAGACGACCGTGCGGGCGGGGGCCAGCAGGAACGGCCGGTCGATGCCGCTGCTGCGCACGGCCAGCTGGGCCGCGCCCGTCCGGTCCGCACCCGGCAGGCGCACCGCGGGAGCGGCGACGAGCCCGACGGTCGGCGGCGTCGGGGACGCGACCGTCGGCGAGGCGACGGGCGCCACCGGGGAGGGTGCCGTCACGGGTGGCGCGCTGCCGCCGCACCCCGCGAGCACCACCGCGGCGACGAGGGCCGCCGGCCCCCTTCGCCGCATCCTGATCACCCTCCTGACAGCACGTCGTCCGCGTCGACGATGGTGTAGGCGTACCCCTGCTCGGCCAGGAAGCGCTGCCGGTGCGCGGCGTACTCCTGGTCCAGGGTGTCGCGGCTGATCACCGTGTAGAAGTGCGCGCTGCGCCCGTCCTCCTTCGGGCGGAGCACCCGGCCGAGCCGCTGCGCCTCCTCCTGCCGGGAGCCGAACGTGCCGCTGATCTGGATGGCGATGGTCGCCTCGGGCAGGTCGATGGAGAAGTTCGCGACCTTGCTGACCACCAACCCGGGGATCTCCTTGCGGCGGAACAGGTCGTAGAGCCGCTCGCGCTCGGCGTTCTTGGTCGACCCCTGGATGACCGGCATGTCCAGCGCCGCGCCGACCTCGTCGAGCTGGTCGAGGTAGGCGCCGATCACGAGCACCTGGTCGTCGTGCCGCTCGACCAGCTTCTTGATGACGGCGATCTTCGTGTGCGCCGTGGAGGCGATCTTGTAGCGCTCCTCCGGCTCCGCGGTGGCGTACGTCAGCCGCTCCGCGTCGGTCATCGTCACCCGCACCTCGGTGCAGTCCGCGGGGGCGATCCAGCCCTGGCTCTCGATGTCCTTCCACGGCGCGTCGAAGCGCTTGGGGCCGATCAGGCTGAAGACGTCGCCCTCGCGGCCGTCCTCCCGGACGAGCGTCGCGGTCAGGCCCAGCCGCCGCCGGGACTGCAGGTCGGCGGTCATCCGGAAGACGGGAGCCGGCAGCAGGTGCACCTCGTCGTACACGACCAGTCCCCAGTCACGGGCGCCGAACAGCTCGAGGTGGGCGTACTCGCCCTTCCGCTTGGTCGTCATGATCTGGTAGGTCGCGATGGTGACCGGCTTGATCTCCTTCTTCTCGCCGGAGTACTCGCCGATCTCCTCCTCCGTCAGCGACGTCCGCTTGAGCAGCTCGGACTTCCACTGCCGGCCGCTGACGGTGTTGGTGACGAGGATGAGCGTGGTCGCACCTGCGCGGGCCATGGCGGCGGCGCCGACCAGCGTCTTGCCGGCGCCGCAGGGCAGCACGACCACGCCGGAGCCGCCGTGCCAGAAGCCGTCGACCGCGAGCGACTGGTAGTCGCGCAGCACCCAGCCGTCCTGGTTCAGCTCGATCGGGTGCGCCTCGCCGTCGACGTAGCCGGCCAGGTCCTCCGCCGGCCAGCCGACCTTGAGCAGCGCCTGCTTCAGCCGCCCGCGCTCGGACGGGAAGGCGATGACCGTCTCCGGGTCGAGGCGTACGCCCAGCATCGGCGACACCTTCTTGCTGCGGACGACCTCCTCGAGCACCGCGCGGTCGGTCGTACGGAGGACCAGTCCGTGGATCGGGTCCTGCTCGAGGCGGAGCCGGCCGTAGCGGTCCATCGTGTCCGCGACGTCGACCAGCAGCGCGTGCGGCACGGCGTAGCGGCTGAAGCGCACCAGCGCGTCGACGACCTGCTCGGCGTCGTGGCCGGCGGCGCGGGCGTTCCACAGGCCGAGCGGGGTGAGCCGGTAGGTGTGCACGTGCTCGGGGGAGCGCTCGAGCTCGGCGAACGGCGCGATCGCCATCCGGCACTCGGCCGCCAGCGGGTGGTCGACCTCGAGCAGGAGGGTCTTGTCGGACTGGACGATGAGCGGGCCGTCGGGAGGGTTCACCACAGGAGTCTCCAACGCCCGGCGCGCCCGGTCTGATCCCCGACGGCGCGCTCGGTCCCGCCACTCTTGGTGATCCACGTGAGGTCGTGGGTGGAATCCCGGCGCGGATCCACCCACAACCTCACGTGGATCACCGGAAGGGGGAGGGTCACGCGGAGTCCGGCGCCTCGACGTCGGCGACGCCGGTGATGCGGTGCAGGGCGAAGGTGCGGTCCTCGGCGCGGAGGTGGTCCCAGGCGGTGACGAAGCCCCCCTCGACCCCGCGCGGCTCGACGACCCGGGACGTCGCCCGGCCCTGGGCGTCGACGTAGCCGAGCCACACCTGGCGCCGTTCCCGCGCCGCGGACTGCAGGAAGGCGAGGGTGTCCGCAGTGGTCGACCGGGTGGTGGTGACCGGTGCCCGGCGTGCGGCCCGCGCCGCGAGATCGCCTGCGCGCAGGGCGGTCACGGACAGCGCGGCCTGCTCGGGCGCGAGAGCGGTCTCGGTGTGCCGGTGCGGTCGCTGACGCGGCGAGGTGCGCCGCGCCTCGGGTCGCGCGAGCAGCAGGGCGCCGTCGGGCGCCTCCGCCGCGGGCGCGTAGCCGGCGGCCCGGAGCAGCTCCAGCACCCGGTCGAGGGGCGCGCTGCTGACCAGCACCGTGGGGGCGAGCCGGCGCAGCCGCAGCGGCTCGGCCCGCTTCGCGGCCAGCACCTCGGACAGCAGCGTCTCGTCGTCGCAGCGGACGTAGCTCCCGGCCATGCCGACCCGCATCCGGCCGTGCCGCCGCGCGACGTCGTCGACCAGGTAGGTCAGCGCCTGCGGGACCGGGGTGCGCGAGCGGGTCCGGAACAGCTCGTGCAGGTCGCTGGCGCTGCGGCCCGCGTCGAGAGCGCGGCGTACGGACGTCTCGCTCACCCGGTAGACCGTCGCCCCGCCGGTGGACTCGACGTCGGCGGTCAGCGCCAGGTCCCGTGCCAGCTCGCGCTCGAGCGGCCCGGGGGCGATGACGGTGAGGTCGGGCTGCACCAGCACGTGGTCGAGCGGAGCGGGCAGCCGGTCGCCGAGCAGCCTCGCCGCCTCGCGCTCGTCGCCGGCGAGCAGGGCGCGCGCGGCCGCGGACAGCCCACCCCGACCGGTCAGCCCGAGCTGCTCGGCCTCCGACAGCGACCAGCGGTGCACGGCGTCGCGCAGCCGCCCGCCGCGACGAGGCGCGGACCAGACGAGCCGGGCCGAGACGCTCTCCGGCGTCGCCGCCGTGCCGGGTGGCGTCGTGGTCAGCAGCTGCAGCACCCGCCGGCGCTCCGCGGGCGCGCCCGACCGCTCGAGGTCCGGTCCCAGCGGGGCGATCACCTTGTCGCGGTCGCCGCGCTCCCCGGCCAGGGCCGGCAGCCGGGTCAGGTCCAGCCAGGCGGTGACGAGGGCGATCCAGCGCAGCTCGGGAGGGAGCGCGAGCCAGCTGTCGTAGGCGGTGGTCGGCACCCACTCCGGGTCCACGCCCGGTGTCTGGTCGAGCAGCCCGGCGCCGGCCAGCACCTCGACCAGGAGCGCCACGGCAGGCTCGGGCAGGTCCACGTCCTTGGCCGTGCGCTTGAGCTCGCGCACCCCGACGCCGCCGGCGCGGAGCACCGACGGCGGCGACTCGGCCCAGAGCTCGAGCAGCGCCTCGGCCTTGGTCACCACCTCCGCGGCGCGGTGCGCTGCGGTGTCGTCGACCCCCGCGACCTTGGCGGTCTCCAGCGACGGCGGCACCGGGTCGAGCGCGCCCAGCGCCCGCTCCCCGCGGACGACGAGGCCGACCTCGCGGGGCAGCTCGACGGTGGAGTCGTCGATGGCGACGAGCAGCCCGTGCGCCAGCAGCCAGCGGACGGGGGAGTCGGCGCTGGACGCGGGCTTGCGGGCGTCCTTCACCTGGCCGAGCGGCGATCCGGCGGCGAGGGTCTCCAGCACCCGGCGCGCGTCGTCGCCGGCGGAGGAGACGAGGGCGGCCACCCGGGCCGGGTCGGCGAACAGCTCGACCACCCCTCCGACGCCGTCCACCCCGAGGGTCGCGGCGACGGGCGCGACGTCCTTGACGCGCTGCATCGACAGCAGGGTGCGCACCGGCCGGCCGAGCCCCGCCGCGGCCGGTGCCACGACGTCGCGGACCGGACCGACGACGTGCAGCGCGGTCGGCGGCCCCCAGACCAGCGCGAGGTCCTCGAGCCGCCGGACGCCGTCGGCAACCTGATCGGCCGTGGCGGAGGTGCCGACCAGTCCCTGCAGCGCGTCCAGCGTGGTGGACGTCGACTCCGACGACGCCAGCACCAGCCCGTCGAGCAGCGCGAGCGTGAACGCGTCGAGCGACTCCAGCGCCCGCAGCACCGAGAGCCGCACCGCCGCCCGGGCGGCGAGCACGCCCACGTCGGGCGGCACCGGGACCGCGAGATCGGGCCGCGCGACGAGCAGGTCGGCCAGCCGCCCGTCGGGCCAGCCGCGCAGCCAGTCGGCCAGGCTGCGGGCGGAGTCCATCCGGCCCACGCTAGTCGCCGGTGTGCGGCCGGGCAGGCCGGGAACGAGTGCCCCATGACGAACCCGAACGAGGACCTGGTCACCACCGAGGGCGTCGACGAGGGGTCGGCCGCCTCCACGGCGGAGAGCCCGGACTCGGGCGGCGGCCCGGCCGCGCGGGGGCTGCCGGACGGGCCCGAGGCCGAGCGCGCCGCCCCGCCGGTCGACACCGACACCGAGGACACGGAGGCGGCCCGCGGTCCCGGTCAGCAGCTGGAGGCCGGCGAGGGCTGACCGGCCTACGCTCCGGTCATGCCCGACGACCTCGACGCCCGTCTGGAGGTCCTCGAGGCCGCGCTCCGGCAGGTCGACGGCCTGCTCGTCGCGTTCTCCGGCGGCGCGGACTCCGCGTTCCTGCTCGCCGCCGCCGCGCGTGCGCTCGGTCCGGACCGCGTCGTCGCCGCCACCGCAGTGAGCCCGTCGCTGGCGGCCGCCGAGCTGCCGGCAGCGGTGGCGTACGCCGCCTCGCTCGGCGTGCGGCACGTGACGCCGGCGACCGACGAGCTGTCCCGCGAGGGCTACGTCGCCAACGGCCGTGACCGCTGCTTCCACTGCAAGGCCACGCTGCTCGACACCCTCCGCCCGCTGGCGGCCGAGCTGGGGCTCGCCGCGGTCGCCACCGGCACCAACGCCGACGACGCCGTCGCCGGCTTCCGTCCCGGCATCCGCGCCGCCGCCGAGCGCGGCGCCCTGACGCCGCTGCTCGACGCGGGGCTCACGAAGGAGCAGGTGCGCGAGGCGTCCCGGCGCTGGGGCCTCCCGACGGCGGACAAGCCGGCGCTCGCCTGCCTCGCCAGTCGCATCGCCTACGGCCTGCAGGTCACCCCGGCCGGGCTCGCTCGCGTCGACCGGGCGGAGTCGGCGCTGCGGGCCCACCTCGTCGACGTGGTCGACCTGCGCGTCCGCGACCTCGGCGACGGCGTGGCCCGGGTCGAGCTCGACCCGGCGGCGCTCGCCCGGTGCGACGACGCGGCGCTGGAGGTGGTCCGGGCGGCGGGCTTCGCGCACGTCACCGCCCAGGAGTTCCGCAGCGGGTCGATGAACCTGGTCTAGGGGCGCCGGCGACGGGCGCCGCGCAGCAGCCCGAGCAGCGACAGTCCGAGGCCGACCGGCAGCAGCGACGCCAGCAGCGTCGTCCACAGCGGCGCGTCGTCGCGGCCGAGCAGGAACGGCACGACGACCAGCAGCACCCCGACGATCCCGATCGCGAAGAGCAGCGCTCCCGCGACGACCAGCCGGGCGCCCGGTTCCGCGCCGCCCGCGTGCCGAGCCGTCATCGGACGACCACGGCCCGCGGCGATGTCGCCGCCTCCGCACCGCCGCCGCGCCACACCGCGCGCCAGACCGTCGTGCCGCGGGTGAGCGGGGTCCAGGTGAGGTCGAAGTAGGTGTCGTACAGGCCCTTTCGCAGCGGAGCGAGCCGCGCCGTCCGCCAGCTGCCGTCGGGCTGCCGCACCTGCAGGGAGACGCTGCTGCCCGCCTGCCGAGGGCGTACGACGCCCTTCAGCCGGACGGCGCTGCCCACCCGCGTCTCGAGCCGGGAGGGCAGGTCGAGGGTCACCCGGACCGAGGGCCGCGGGTACTCCGGCGCGGTCTCCGGGGTGAGCGTCGCCGCGAGGAAGTGCAGGCTGCGCGGCCAGGCGAGGTCCTGGTAGCCGCGGGCGTGCAGCGCCCCCGGCAGCACGTGCACGCGGCTCGGCACCCGGTTGCGGTGCAGCGCGGCGTCCATGACCCAGGCCTGCCGCGGGTCGATCTGCTCGCCCTCGCTGGACAGGGCCAGGGTCGCGGCGTGGCCGGGCGTCACGGCCGCCGCGGGAGAGGCCAGGGAGTACTCGTCGGGGCAGCGCGCCGGCGTGCACGCCATCAGGTCGTCGACGACCTTCGCCGCGAGCCCGCGGTAGGTGCAGCCGGCGCTGCCCGGGGCGCATCCGCCGCTGCTGGGCTGCGCGGTCACCGCGGCGAGGTCGTTGACGCCGGACCAGGTGACGACGGAGCGGAGCGGCTCCCGGCCGGGCGCGGGCTGGCCGAGCAGCGCGGCCAGGTGGCCTCCCGCCGAGTCGCCGATCGCGCCGATGCGCTGGGCGTCCACGCCGAGCTCGGCCGACCGCTGCCGCAGCAGCGCGAGCGCGGCCTCGGCGTCACGCAGCTGCGCCGGCCAGGTCGCGCCTGGGGCCAGCCGGTAGTTGAGCGACACGGCCGTCCAGCCGCGGGTCTGCACGAGCTCGACGGCCTCGTCGGCCCACTCCGTGCTGTCGCCGATCTGCCAGCCGCCGCCGTGGATGAGCAGCACCGTCGGGCGGGGGACCAGCGGCGCCACGTCCGGGGTGAAGACGTCCAGCGACTGCTCCAGCCCGTCGGGTCCGAAGGCGAGCGTGCGGCGGACGACGCCGTCGGCCACGAGGAACGGCTGCTCGAGCGGCGGCAGCAGGCCGGGGGTGCGCTCGGGCGCGGGCTGCAGCTGCTCGACGACGGGGGAGGCCCCGGTCGGGACCAGGCCGGTGACGAGGAAGGCGACGGTCAGGGCGGCGGTCAGGACGGCGCGCCGCCAGGGACCGACCCGCACCACTCGACCTCCTCGTACGCCTTGCCCGAGTTCGTGCAGCAAGCGTAGGTGCGCGGGAACCGGCTTGCCCGGCACGTAGCCTGGGAGACGTCCCACACCCCTGCGATGCGACGAGGTCGGCGTGCCTACCGGCAAGGTGAAGTTCTACGACAAGGACAAGGGCTTCGGCTTCGTGTCCCGTGACGACGGCGGCGACGTCTTCGTGCCGAAGTCCGCGCTGCCCGTGGGCGTCGAGGAGCTCAAGGCCGGCGCGCGCGTGGAGTTCGGCGTCGCGGCGGGCAAGCGCGGCGAGCAGGCGCTGTCGCTGACGGTGCTCGACGCGCCGCCCACGATGGCCGGCGCGCGCCGCTCGGCCGACGAGCTGCAGGGCATGGTCGAGGACCTCATCAAGCTGCTCGAGGCCAAGGTGCAGCCGTCGCTGCGCCGCGGCAAGCACCCCGACCGGGAGAGCGGCCGCCGGGTCGCGCAGATCATGCGCGCCGTCGCGACCGAGCTCGAGGGCTGATCCCTACTCGTCGGCCACCAGGGCGAACTGCCACTCGCCGGTCGGCGCCGACTCCTCGTTGACGGTGCGGACCGTCAGCAGCAGCTGCCCGCCGGGCGCGATGCCGGGGGCGGTGAACGGGAAGTAGTGGTCGGTGATCGTGTCGGACGCCTGCGTGCGCTGCGGGTCGGACGGGTCGGAGATCACCAGCTGCCAGCCGCGGTCGGCGAGCTCGCCGTCCACGTCGATGCCGATCCGCTCACCCGGGCGGACGGCCAGCTCGGTGATCTCGCCGGCGCGCTGGGCGCAGCCGCCGCTCTCGAGCGTCTGGTCCTCGTCGAAGCAGAACGCCGCGGCCTCGGTGTAGGCGCTCGAGCCACCGCTGACGACGGTCACGATGGGCGCGGGCTTCTCGCACCCGGTCAGCAGCGCCGCGGCCGCGGAGGTCGCGGCGGCGGCCGCGAGCAGGCGGCGGCGGGGGGTCATTCGGGCTCCGGGTCTGTCGGTGGTCCGGCGGCGGACCCGCCGGCGGGGACGTCTGGGAGACTGCAGGGGTGCCAGGTGTGAGACGCAGGCTCTTGGACGTCGGGAAGAAGGTATCCGGCGTGCTCGCCGGACCGCGCGACGAGGTCGCCCCGACGACCGCTGCCGAGCCGCCGACCTCCGCCTCCCCCGCTTCCGAGGAGCCCCCCGCCGTGTCCAGCATCACGAGCACCGCCGCCGACGTGGCCGCCGATCCTGCCTGCGCCTCGGCCGTCGACCTGGCCCGCGCGGCCGCGGTCGAGGTCGCCGGTGCCGCCGTCGGCGAGCACCTCGGCGCCGAGGTCGAGGGCGACGAGCCCACCGTCGTCACGCACTCCTTCGCGACCACCGAGCCGGCCTACACCGGGTGGCGCTGGGCCGTGACGGTCGTCCGCGCCGACGGCGCCGACGCCGTCACGGTCGACGAGGTCGTGCTGCTGCCCGGCAGCGGCGCGCTGCTCGCCCCGGCGTGGGTGCCCTGGTCGGAGCGCATCCAGCCCGGCGACCTCTCGCCCGGTGACCTGCTGCCTCCGCCCAAGGACGACCCGCGGCTCGTCCCGTCGTACGCCGACGTCGAGGCCGAGCGGCTGCCGTTCGAGCTGCACCGCGAGCTGGGCCTGGGCCGTCCGCGCGTGCTGTCGCTCGACGGTCGCGCCGACGCCGCGGAGCGGTGGTACGACGGGCCGGCCGGACCGGACACCCCGATGGCCAAGCAGGCTCCGGCCACGTGCGCGAGCTGCGGCTTCCTCGTGCCGATGGCCGGTGCGCTGGGGCGGGTCTTCGGCGCGTGCGCCAACGGGATGGCCCCCGACGACGGGCGCGTCGTTGCGCTGACCCACGGCTGCGGCGCGCACAGCGAGGTCGTGGTGGAGACGCCGGAGTCGAGCTTCGCCGGGATGGCGGTGGTCGACGACGAGTTCGAGGTCGTCGAGATCGAGCGCACGCCCGAGCCGGTCGACGCGGAGGCGTCCGCCGCTGCCGACGCGACGGCAGACCCGGATGCCGAGGCCGATGCGACAGCGGCCGCCGAGACCGCCGACGCCCCCGAGGACGCCGCCGTGCCGGGCGTCGACGACCCGCCGCTGGACGACGTCGTCGCGGAGGGCTGAGCCCGCCGGGTGCTTGCAGCGCCCCTCGGCGAGGCGCATCCTTCCCGCAGCGCCTTGACCCCGACGCGGCCGTCCGACCGATCCGGGGGGATCACATGATCAAGGCTCATCCGTACCGCGCCCTGCTCGCCGTCGCCCTCTACGGAGGCATCTGCCTGTTCGTCGCCGGGATGATCGGCCAGTACAACGACGGGCCGTGGGGCGGCCTGCCGGAGTGGCTGGCGGCGTTCACGTGGTTCAGCTTCCTGCTGTCGATCCCGGCGCTGATCGGGCTCGGCGCCTACCTCGCGGTCGTGAAGCTGGCAGCCCGCAAGGACGGGTCCGCGCACCCGGCGTAGGACACGCGTCAGGCGTCAGCCTCGGCGGCGGAGCATCCACACCGCCGCCGCGACGTGCCAGAGGTCGACGACGGTGAGGCCGAGCCGCTGCAGGCCGCCGCTGCGGTCGACGACGAGCACGGTGCCGACGAGCGCGAGCGCCGAGACGACGCCGACGACCGCCGAGGTGCCGGCCGCCCGGTCGTACCCCATCCGGCGCAGCGGGCCGGCGGCCAGCAGCGGGGTGAGCGCCATGGCGACGTAGCCGACGCCTGCCGCCACCGCGTGGCCCACGTCCTGCGGCTGCCCGCCCTCCCGGGTCAGCGGCAGCAGCGCGACGCCGAGGGTCGCGACACCGGCGACGACGGCGGCGTTCCGTACCGCCTTGCTGTCGAGCTCACGGCCGAGCCGGAAGGCCCACACGGGCAGCAGCAGCCCGAAGACGACGAAGCCGGAGGTCATCAGCGCCCGCGTCGGCGCGCCCTCCCGGGCCAGCTGGCTGATCGCGTCGGCCAGCGGGTCGTAGCCGTCGGTGCGCAGCCCGCCCACGAGCCAGGCGCTGATGAAGGACAGCGGCGCGACGATCCCGCAGACCGCAGCGACGGTGCGGGGGATCGGCATGCCCGCAGCGTCGCACGGTGGACTCTGCTGATCATCCGCAGGATCCCCGGCCACAGCGGCGCTCGGAGGCGCCTACGGCGGCGATGCTGCGGATGATCAACGGGTGCGGCCGCGGGCTACTCCGCGGGGTCGGCGAGCTGGGTGGGCGAGCTGTCGGACCCGCCACCGCTCATGCTGCCGGCGAAGGCACCCACGCCGGCGGCGGCCGGGGCGAGCACGACGAGGGCGGCGACGGCACCGACGACGAGACGGATGTTCATGGGAGGGCCTTCCGGGTCGACGATCAGGCCCGGTTTCGCCCTTCGCTCCCCGACGGCCACTAGGCGACCAGTTCGTGCTGTCGGATCAGTGCGTGCCCTTGCGCGGTTGCGCTGCGCAGACCGTGCCGGACCGGACCGCCGAAGGGAAGCGATCCGGCCCGAGATGGCCCGAAGTCGAGCCGGGGTGACCAGGGCGGCAGGGCCGAGTGCCGCTGCGCGCTGACCGTTCGTACGACCCGCCTACAGCTGCAGCGACGTGATGGCCGTGAACTCCTCGATGCCGAGCGGCCCGAGCTCGCGGCCGTAGCCGCTCTGCCCGAAGCCGCCGAACGGCGCCGTCGGGTTGAAGACCCCGCCGTTGATGCCGACCTGGCCGGTGCGCATCCGGCGCGCGAAGGCGATCGCCCGCTCCCGGTCCGAGGCCCACACCGCGCCGGAGAGGCCGTACGCCGTGCCGTTCGCGATCGCGAGCGCTCCCTCGTCGCCGCCGTCGTAGGGCACCACCGTCAGGACCGGCCCGAAGACCTCCTCCTGCTCGATCGTCGAGCCGGCCTCGGCGACCAGCACCGTCGGCTGCACGAAGAACCCGGTCGGCGTCGTCGGCGGCTGCTCCGCCCCGCCCGCGACGAGCCTGGCCCCGTCGTCCAGCGCCGCGGTGATGTACGACCGGACGCGCTCCTGCTGCACCTTGCTGACCAGCGGGCCCTGCTGGGTGTCGGGCGACAGCGGGTCCCCGACGGGGGCGAACTGCGCGAAGACCTCGAGCAGCCCCTCGACCTCGGCCAGCCGGTCGCGCGGGACGAGCAGCCGGGTCGTCGCGCTGCAGGTCTGCCCGGAGTTGATGAGGCAGCCGGTGAGCGAGCCCGCGACGGCCTGCCCCATCTCCTCGGCCGACAAGTCATCGAGCAGCACCGAGGCGCTCTTGCCACCGAGCTCCAGTGACGTCCGCTTGGGGGCGGCGGCGGCCAGCTCGGCGACCCGTCGTCCGGCGCGGGTCGAGCCGGTGAACGACACCATGTCGACGAGCGGGTGGCTCACGATCGCCTCTCCGACGACCGGCCCGGTCCCGGGCACGAGGTTGAAGACACCGGCCGGCAGGCCGACCGACTCCATCACCTCGGCGAGCAGGTAGGCGACACCGGGCACGAGCTCGGAGGGCTTGAGCACCACGGTGCAGCCGGCCGCGAAGGCCGCGGCGACCTTGGCCGAGATCTGGTGCAGGGGGTAGTTCCACGGCGTGATGCAGCCGACGACGCCGACCGGCTGGCGGATCAGCAGCGAGTTGCCCGACCGCTTCTCCCACTCGATCGCGTCGATGTGGTCCTCGATCGAGGCGAAGTCGATGACCGGCAGCCCGGCCTGCACCATCACCGCGATCTGCCACGGCGCGCCCATCTCGGTCGAGGCGAGCAGCGCGACCTCCTGGGCCCGCGCCTTGAGCCCCTCGGCGATCGCGGAGCAGTACTTCACGCGGTCGTCCCGGGAGGTCTGCGACCAGGCGGGGAACGCCGCGGCGGCCGCGCGTACGGCCTTGTCGACGTCCTCGACCGTGCCCTCGGGGACGTGCCCGATGACCTGCTCGGTGTAGGGGTTGGTGACCGGCAGGGTGCCGCTGCCCGTGGAGGGGATCCAGGAGCCGTCGACGTAGATCGTGTCGCGGGTGTGGTTCGTCATCGGGTCTCCTCGTGCTTGATGCCGCTGATCTGCTCGGCGGTGCGGTGGGCCAGGGCCATGCAGGTGAGCATCGGGTTCGCGCCGGACGGCGTCGGGAACGCGCTGGTGTCGCCGATCCACACGCCGGCGGTGTCGTGCAGCTCGCCGGTGGGCTGCGCCACCGACGTCGCGGGGTCGGTGCCCATGCGGGCGGTGCCCATCTGGTGCGCCGAGCCGATGAAGAGCCCGCCCGCGCCGATGTGCATCGCGTCGAGCTCGTCGCACCAGGCGTCGAGGTCCTCGCCGCGCTTCCAGACCCGCGGCGTCGCGCCGAACCACAGCTCCTCGGCGCCGGCCGCCTCGTGCAGCTTCGCCATGACCCGCAGGCCCTTCCGGTAGGCCGCGACGTCGCGCTCGTCGGTCAGCGCGTAGGTGTGCACCGCCTCGCCCGCCTCGTCGATCGAGACCTGACCGCCGGTGTGGTCGCGCAGGATGAAGAGGAAGTCGGCCATCCGCCCGAGCTTGCTCATCGCCTCCTTGGCCTGCTTGCCGTCGCGGCGCGCGAGCTGGAAGGCGAAGACCCCGGAGTACCACTGCGAGCCCTCGACGAGGATCCCGTAGCCGTCGCCCAGGTCGCGGAACTCGTCCATCACCGCTGCCTGCGGCGGGCCCCACCAGGCCTCCTGCGGCTCGGCGTAGACGCCGAAGATCCCGGCGCTCGGGTGCAGGTAGAGGTTGTGGCCCACGGCCGGGCCGCCGATGCCGGAGCGCAGCAGCAGCGCCGGCGTCTCGAGGGCGCCGCACGCCACCACGACGTCCTTCGCCCGGACCGTCACCCGCCGCTGCTCGCCGGTCTCCGGGTCGGTCCAGGTCGCTGCGACACCGGTCGTACGGCCGTCCTCGACGCAGACCTGGTCGGCGCGCGTGCAGGGCACGATGACCGCCCCGTTGTCGTACGCGTCGCGCAGGTAGGTGTTCAGGGTGCTCATCTTCGAGCCGGTCGGGTCGCCGAACTGCGTGTAGCCGGCGGCGACCGGGTCGTAGGTGTCGGGGTCGACGTTGCGGACCGCGGTGTGCATCGACCAGCCCAGTGCCTTGGCGCCCTCGGCCATCCGCTGGTGCGGGCCGTTGAAGTCCGAGCAGGAGTCGTTGGCCTTCATCCGCGCGAGCACCGTCTCGAGGTGCCGGTCGAACTCGGGGGTGTCGACGTCGGTGAGACCCCAGTCGCGCGCCCACTCCGCGCGCACCTCGGCGCTGGGCTTGACGCAGTTGTGCCAGTTGATCGTGGTGCCGCCGCCGAGGGTCGCCCCCGCCAGCAGGCCGACGTTGCCGTCGGCGCTCACGGCGATCCCGCCGCGGTACATCATCGTCGTGCTCGCCTCGATCTCCAGCCCGCGGTAGTCGCGCTCGCTGGTCGCGCGACCGACCTCGAGCACCACGACCCGCTTCCCCTGCCGGGCGAGCACGCCGGCGATGGTCCCGCCGCCGGCACCCGAGCCGACCACCACGACGTCGGCCTCCAGGACCTCGCCGTCGGTCGGGACGTGCGGCGTGATGTACGGCTCCGTCGCCGGGGGCGCGACCTGCGGTCCGGGGTAGCCGTACTCCGCCCAGAACGGGTTGCGGCCCTGCTCGTCCGTCAGCGAGTGCGCCAGCATGCAGCTCGCCCCGCGCAGCGTCGAGATCGCCACCAGCGCCTCGGGCGCGAGCGCCATCGCTGTGCCGAGCATGCCCTCGCGGGTGTTGCGCCCCTGGTGCTGGAAGCCGAGCATCGCCAAGCCGTCGAGCAGCTGCTGGAAGCCCACCTGGTCCGCCTCCGGCATGTCGCCGAAGGCCTGCTCGAGCGCGAGGTGGGTGCCGACCGCGCTGCCCGGGAGGGCCCAGAAGCCGTGCGGGTCGTCCTCGACCTGCAGCGAGGGGACGGCGGTGTCGACGAGGGCCAGCAGGACCTCTCGCTGGGTGGGCGTCAGCTCGGCCACGGTCAGGCTCCTCGGGGTGGGGCAGGGGGAGCTCGCACCGTAACCCGAGGTCCTTGCACGCGCAGTGCGGGATGCGGCCTGGGTCACACCCTCAGGAGCGCTGCGGGATCCCGGCGGCCTTGTCGCGCTCGATCGCGGCGTGCCGGCGGCGGCAGTAGTGCACCCCGTAGAGCCCCAGCGCGAGCCCGCACGCGCACATCACGAACCACCAGCCCTGCACCTCGGCGGCACCGGTGAGCCGGAGCACGACGAGCACCACGAGCCCGGCTCCCCAGAGCGCGGTGCCCACGGCGACGACCTTCACGTCGTCGGTCTCCAGCGGCGGCGGATCAGGCCGGTGGACGCGTCGGCTCGGCACGACGCCACCGTACGCCCTGCGCAGTGGACCTTCTGGCACTCTCTCCGCCATGACGACGCAGGAGACCGACGCCCCGACCGAGCCGCGGAGCGGCCTCGACCGCTACTTCTCGATCAGCGAGCGCGGCTCGACCGTCAAGCAGGAGATCCGCGGCGGCGCCGCGACGTTCTTCACGATGGCCTACATCGTCGTGCTCAACCCGCTCATCATCGGCACCGTCCCGGACGCCGACGGCCGCGTCCTCGGCATCCCGCAGGTGGCCGCGGTGACGGCGCTGGTCGCCGCGGTCATGACGATCCTGATGGGCGTGATCGGGAAGTACCCGTTCGCGATCGCCACCGGGCTCGGCCTCAACGCCTTCGTCACCTTCTCGGTCGCGTCGCAGATGAGCTGGGCCGACGCGATGGGGCTCGTCGTGCTCGAGGGCATCGTGATCGCGGTCCTCGTGCTGGCAGGCCTCCGTACCGCCGTCTTCAACGCGATCCCGATGCAGCTGAAGACCGCGATCAGCGTGGGCATCGGGCTCTTCATCGCCCTGATCGGCCTGGTGGACGCAGGTTTCGTGCGTCGTACGGACGTCGGTCCGGTGCCGGTCCAGCTCGGCGTCGGTGGCGAGCTGCGGGGCTGGCCCACCCTCGTCTTCGTCTTCGGCCTCCTGCTCACCGCGATCCTCGTGGCGCGCAAGACCCGCGGCGCGATCCTGCTCGGCATCGTCATCACGACGGTCGTCGCGATCGTGGTCGAGGCGGTCTTCGACATCGGGCCGTCCTTCGTGTCGCCGGACGAGAGCAACCCCGACGCCTGGCAGCTCAACGTGCCGTCGCTCCCGGACAAGGTCTTCGACCTGCCGAACCTCGAGCTGCTCGGGGACTTCTCGCTGTTCGGCGGCTTCGCCCGGGCCGGCGTCGTCGCCGCGCTGCTGCTCGTCTTCACGCTGATGCTGGCCGACTTCTTCGACACGATGGGCACCGTCGTCGGCGTCGGCCAGGAGGCGGACCTGCTCGACGAGGACGGCCGGCTCCCCGGCGCGGACCGCGTGCTGCTGGTCGACTCGCTCGCCGCCGTCGCCGGTGGTGCGGCGTCAGCGTCGTCGAACACGACCTACATCGAGTCCGCGGCCGGCGTCGGCGACGGCGCGCGCACCGGCCTGGCGAGCGTCGTCACCGGGCTGCTCTTCCTGGGCGCGCTGCTGCTCACCCCGCTGGTCGCGATCGTGCCGTTCGAGGCGGCGTCGCCCGCGCTGGTGATCGTCGGCTTCCTGCTGCTCACCCAGATCCGCAACATCGACTTCGACGACTACGCCATCGCGATCCCGGCTTTCCTGACGATCGTGCTCATGCCGTTCACGTACTCCATCACCAACGGCATCGGCGCCGGCTTCATCTCCTACGCGCTGCTCAAGGCCACCCAGGGCCGCGCCCGCGACGTGCACCCGCTGCTGTGGGTCATCGCCGCGCTGTTCGTCGTCTACTTCGCGATCGAGCCGATCGAGAGCGCCCTCATCGGCTGAGCCTCGACCGCGACCTCCGGGTGCCTCGGGGAAGCCTCCGCGGCGCGAGCGCGTTGCACCGGCTGATGCCCACCGACCCCGCGCCCAGGTCCGGGGCCGGCTCGTGAGCGGGACCTTCCGCTCGCTGCGGGTGCGCAACTACCGGCTGTTCGCCGGGGGGCAGATCGTCAGCCTGACCGGCACCTGGGCGCAGCGGGTCGCGCAGAGCTGGCTCGTCCTCGAGCTGTCGAACGACTCCGGTGTCGCGCTCGGCATCGCCACCGCCCTGCAGTTCCTGCCGGTGCTGCTGTTCGGCCTGTACGGCGGCGTGCTCGCCGACCGCTACGACAAGCGCCGGCTGCTGCTCGGGGCGCAGGCCGCGATGGGCGCCCTCGCGCTGGTCCTCGCGGTGCTCGACCTCACCGGCACGGTCCAGCTCTGGCACGTCTACGCGCTGGCCTTCGGCCTCGGGCTCGCCTCCGTGGTGGACACCCCGGTCCGGCAGGCGTTCGTGTCCGAGATGGTCGGACCGGACGACCTGCCCAACGCCGTCGGCCTCAACAGCGCGACCTTCAACTCGGCCCGCATCGTCGGCCCGGCCGTCGCCGGCATCGCCATCGCCGCCGTCGGCACCGGATGGGTCTTCGCCGCGAACGCCCTGTCGTACGTCGCCGTGCTCGCCGGCCTGCACGCCATCCGGACCAGCGAGCTCTACCCCTCGCAGCGGCTCGCCCGCGCGAAGGGCCAGCTGCGCGAGGGCCTGTCGTACGTCCGGCGTCGCCCGGAGCTGCTCATCCCGATGGTGCTGGTCTTCGTGATCGGCACCTTCGGGCTGAACTTCGAGATCACGCTCGCCCTGATCGTGAAGAACGTCTTCGAGCTCGACGCGGGGGCGTACGGCCTGCTGACGGCGTTCTTCGCCGCCGGCTCGCTGATCGGCGCGCTGGCGAGCGCACGGCGTACGGGTCCGCCGCGGCAGCGCACCCTGCTCGGCGCGGCGATCGTCCTGGGGGTGCTCATCATCGCCGTGGGACTGGCCCCGAACCTGCCGGTCATGGCGGTGCTGCTGGTGCCGACCGGCATGGCCGCGCTGACCTTCACCACGACGACGAACTCCAGCCTGCAGCTGGCGAGCGCGCCGCAGGTGCGCGGTCGGGTGATGGCGCTCTACGTGCTCGTCTTCCTCGGCGGCAAGCCCGTGGGCGGGCCGCTGATCGGGGCGATCGCCGAGGCGTTCGGCCCGCGGAGCAGCCTGGTCGTCGGGGGAGCGGTCACGGCGCTGGCCGGCGTCGTCGCCGCGATCGCTCTCGCCCGCGCCCGCTCGCTGCGGGTCGAGGCGCACCTCGGCCGGCCGCACCTCACGGTGCGCCGGCTCGACCTCGAGACCGTCGTCTCGGAGGACTGACCGTGCGGCTGTTCGTCTCGCTGCGACCGCCGTCGACGGCGCTCGAGCACCTGCGGGTGCAGCTGCCGCAGTGGCCGGGCGACCCGGCCCGCTGGCACGTCACCCTCGCCTTCCTCGGCGACGACGCGGACCCGGGCAGCGTCGACGCGCAGCTCGGGCGGGCGCTGGCCGGGCGGCCGGCGTTCGACCTCCGCCTCGAGGGCGCCGGCGCGTTCGGCCGCGGCCCGGTCTGGGTCGGCGTCGGCGGCGACCTGCCGGCGCTTCACGCGCTCGCCGCGGCGGTCGCCGGAGCGACCGGCGTCGGGACCGACCGGCCGTACCGTCCCCACCTCACCGTCGGCCGGCGCGTGCCGCGCGAGCGGCTGGCGACCTACCGCGGACCGCAGTGGCGCGCGACGGAGGTCGAGCTGGTCCGCAGCGACCTGCACCCGCGGGTCGTGCACACCGTGCTGGAGCGCTACCCGCTGACGTAGGTCAGCCGTGCACGGCCCCGTCGGTCTCCGACAGCACGATCTCGTCGTAGGTGAGGTCCTTCACGACGGCGGGCGGCGGCGTCCAGCCGGCGTCCATGAGGTGGCGGAACAGGCCGGCGCGCGCCTCGAGCACCGCCTCCGCAGCCGCCAGGCTGCGGTCGAGCAGGTCCTGGTCGAGCTGTCCGGACCGCATCCGCTCCTCGAGCCCGTCCCGCCGGATCACCGCGGCGTGCAGGGCCCAGAAGTGGCTGAGCAGCTCGTGGTCCCGGCTCTTGTCCATGCTGCGAACCCCCCGTGAGGCACCTCGCCCTGTCCGTTCAGTCTCGACCGGGCGGACCACCGAGCGTAGGGCCGTTCGGGTGATCTGTCCGGTTCGACCGCATGCGTCGCAGGGCCCGCCCGAGCGACCCCGGCCGCAGCGCCGAGGACAGGCAGGCGGCTGCCAGGAGCAGCACGGGGATGCCGAAGGCGACGAAGAACAGCTGGACGTACCAGGGCTTCCCGCCGAAGGCGCCCGCGGCCGGTGCGACGAGCAGCAGCAGGAGCACGGCCAGCGCGACGTTGAAGACGCGCGGCACCCACGCCTGCGGCAGCGGCTCCGGCTCGGTCAGGACAGCTTCTCCACCACGTGGTCGATGCAGGCGGTGAGCGCCTCGACGTCGGCGGGGTCGATCGCCGGGAACATCGCGATGCGCAGCTGGTTGCGGCCCAGCTTGCGGTAGGGCTCGGTGTCGACGATCCCGTTGGCACGCAGCACCTTCGCCACCGCCGCGGCGTCGATCGACTCGTCGAGGTCGATCGTGCCGATGACCTGCGAGCGCATCGCGGGCTCCTGGACGAACGGCGTCGCGACCGGGCTCTTGTCGGCCCAGCCGTACAGCGCGTCGCTGGACTCGCGCGTGCGGGAGACGGCCCACGAGAGCCCGCCCTGGCTGTTCATCCAGTCGACCTGCTCGGCCATCAGGAAGACGGTCGACAGGGCGGGGGTGTTGTAGGTCTGGTCGAGCCTGCTGTTGTCGAGCGCGATGGTGAGGTCGTACGACGCCGGCACCCAGCGGCCGCTGCCCGCGATGCGCGCGATCCGCTCGAGGGCGGCCGGGGACATCAGCGCCAGCCAGAGCCCGCCGTCGGAGGCGAAGCACTTCTGCGGGCTGAAGTAGTAGACGTCGAACTGCGACGCGTCGACCGGCAGGCCGCCGGCACCGCTCGTGGCGTCGACCGCGACGAGCGCACCGTCGTCCGCGCCGTCGACGCGCGCGATCGGCATCATCACGCCGGTCGAGGTCTCGTTGTGCGTCAGCGCGTAGAGGTCGACGTCCTCCTCCGCGACCGGGAGCGGGTGCGTGCCGGGGTCGCTCTTGACGACCGACGGGTCGTCGAGGAACGGCGCGGCCTTCGCCGCCGTCGCGAACTTGGAGGAGAACTCGCCGAAGCTCAGGTGCTGCGACTTCTTCTCGATCAGCCCGAAGGTCGCGATGTCCCAGAACTCGGTCGCCCCGCCGTTGCCGAGCACGACCTCGTAGCCGTCGGGCAGGTCGAACAGCGACCGCAGGCCGCTGCGCAGCCGGCCGACCTGGTCGCGCACGGGCGCCTGCCGGTGCGACGTGCCCAGGTAGGAGCGGCCGGTCGCGACCAGCGCGTCGAGCTGCGCGGGGCGGACCTTCGACGGGCCGGCGCCGAAGCGGCCGTCGGCGGGCAGCAGGTCCTTGGGGATCTCGACCATCAGACCTGGTTCCCCGCCGGGAGCTGGCCGCTGTCCACGGACGAGACCGGCCGCGGGGCCGGACCGACGTACTTCGCCGACGGGCGGATCAGCTTGTTCAGCTTCTTCTGCTCGAGGATGTGCGCGCTCCATCCGGCGGTGCGCGCGCAGGTGAACATCGAGGTGAACATGTGCGCGGGCACCTCGGCGAAGTCGAGGACGACCGCGGACCAGAACTCGACGTTGGTGCGCAGTGGGCGGTCGGGGTAGCGGTTGGTCAGCTCCTCGATGGCGGCCTTCTCGAGCGCGTCCGCGACCTCGTAGCGGTGCGAGCCGAGCTCCTGAGCCGTACGGCGGAGCACGCGGGCGCGCGGGTCCTCGGCGCGGTAGACGCGGTGCCCGAAGCCCATCAGGCGCTCCTTGCGGTCGAGCAGCCCCTTGACGTACTTCACCGGGTCGCCGCTCTTCTCGACGTCGTCGAGCATCGTGAGCACGCGGCTCGGGGCGCCGCCGTGCAGCGGGCCCGACAGCGCACCGATCGCGCCCGAGACGGCCGCGGCGGCGTCGGCGCCCGTGGAGGCGATGACGCGGGCGGTGAAGGTGGAGGCGTTCATGCCGTGCTCGGCCGCGGAGACGAAGTACGCGTCGACGGCCTTGGTGTGAGCCGGGTCGGGCTCGCCCTTCCATCGGGTCATGAACCGCTCGACGACCGTCGTCGCCTTGTCGATCTCGCTCTGCGGGACCATCGGCTTGCCGAGGCCGCGCGCGGACTGCGCGACGTAGGACATCGTCATCACCGAGATGCGCGCCAGGTCGTCGCGGATCTCCTCGGGACCGATGTCGAGCATCTGCTGCAGGCCCCAGGACGGCGCGAGCATCGCGATCGCGGACTGCACGTCGACGCGGATGTCACCGGAGTGCACCGGCAGCGGGAACGGCTCGGCGGGGGGCAGCCCCGGGTTGAACTTGCCGTCGACCAGCAGGCCCCAGACGTTGCCGAAGCTGACGTTGCCGACGAGCTCCTCGATGTCCACGCCGCGGTACCGGAGCGCGCTGCCCTCCTTGTCGGGCTCAGCGATCTCCGACTCGAAGGCGATGACGCCCTCGAGACCGGGCTTGAACAGCGTCTCGTCGGCCATGTAGCGGCTCCTCGTCTGCGAGGTGGGGGAGTCTGCGGGCCGTTCGGGCCCGCGGGTCCATCTTGCCGGACGGGGCGCTCGGCGGCTCGGGCCGCCCCGGCCGTAGCGTCTCTGCGGTGACGAGCGACCGGCCGCTGGCGGAGCTGCGCCGGGAGTACGCGCTGGCCGGGCTGTCGGAGCAGGACCTGGCCGGCTCGTGGTGGGCGCAGCTGGGCCGGTGGTTCGCCGACGCCGCGTCGCTGCGCGAGCCCAACGCGGTGGTCCTCGCCACATCGTCGGCCGACGGGGCCCCGAGCGCCCGCACCGTGCTGCTGAAGGGCTTCGACGAGACCGGGCTGGTCGTCTTCACCAACCTCACCTCGCGCAAGGCGCGTGAGCTCGCGGAGAACCCGCGGGCGACGCTGGTCTTCCCGTGGTTCGACCTGGAGCGGCAGGTCGTCGTCGAGGGAGTGGTCGCGCAGGTCTCCCGCGAGCAGACCGAGGCCTACTTCCGGACGCGGCCGCGGGGCGCCCAGATCGGCGCCTGGGCCTCGCACCAGTCCGCGGTCATCCCGGACCGTGACGCGGTCGAGGCGCGCCGGGCCGAGCTCGAGGAGCGCTTCGCCGGGAAGGACGTCCCCGTGCCGGACTTCTGGGGAGGGCTGCGGCTCGCCCCGACGGCCGTGGAGTTCTGGCAGGGCCGCCCGGACCGGCTGCACGACCGGCTGCGCTTCCGCTCCACCGCCGACGGCTGGGTCGTCGAGCGACTGTCCCCGTGACGCGGCCGTCGTCGCAGTCCCGGCAGGGGCTCACCGCACGGCTGCGCGGCGCGGCGCTCGACCTGACCCCGCTGCGCGAGTCGCGCCCGTACCGCCGGCTGCTGTTCGGCGAGGCCGTCTCGATCGTGGGCACCCAGGTCACCACGGTCGCGGTGCCGCTGCAGGTCTACGCCCAGACGCGCTCCGCCGCTGCGGTGGGGCTGGTCGGCGTGGCCGGGCTGGTGCCGCTGGTGGTCTTCGGGCTGTACGGCGGCGCGATCGCCGACGCAGTCGACCGACGCAAGCTGGTGCTCTTCACGGTGTCGGGGCAGCTGGTGCTGGCCTGCGTCCTCATGGCGCAGGCCGTCGCGGGGGTCGGCTCGACGCTGCTGCTCTACGGCGTCGTCGCCTGCCAGGCGGCGCTGTTCGCGATCGACTCGCCGGCCCGCCAGGCGTTCGTCCCGCGGCTGCTGCGCAAGGAGCTGCTGCCGGCGGCCAACGCGCTCAAGCAGGTCGAGTTCAACCTGGCCGTGACGCTCGGCCCGCTGCTCGCCGGCGTGCTGGTGGCGCGCTTCGGCTACGGCGCGGCGTACGGCCTCGACGCGGTCACCTTCCTCGCCGCGCTGGTCGCGGTGCGCGGGCTGCCGCCGATGCCGCCGGCCGGCGGCGGGCGTCGCGCGGGGACGGCGAGCGTGCTCGAGGGGCTGCGCTTCCTGCGCAGCCGGCAGGTGCTGCTGATGACCTTCGTCGTCGACCTGGTCGCGATGGTCTTCGCGATGCCGCGCGCGCTCTTCCCCGCGCTGGCCGAGGAGGTCTTCGGCGGGGGTGAGCAGACGGCCGGGCTGCTCTACTCCTCGATCGCCTTCGGCGCGCTGCTCGGGGCGCTGTTCTCCGGCTGGCTCGGCCGGATCCACCGGCACGGCGTCGCGGTGCTCGTCGCCATCGTCTGCTGGGGGCTGTCGATCACGCTGTTCGGGATCACCGACGTGCTGCCGCTGGCGGTGCTGTGCCTGGCCGCGGCCGGCCTCGCGGACATGGTGTCGGCGGTCTTCCGGACGGCGATCCTGCAGGCGGCCGCCCCCGACGAGATGCGCGGCCGGCTGGGCGGCGTCTTCATCGTGGTCGTCGCGGGTGGGCCGCGGCTCGGTGACGCCCGCGCCGGTGGCGGGGCCGAGCTGATCGGGCTGCAGGGGTCGTCGATCGCCGGCGGGCTCGCCGTGGTCGGCGTCACCGCCGCGATCGCCGCGGGCGCCAAGAACTTCCGCTCGTACGACGCCCGCGAACCCGTGGAGTCCGGCGCCCCGCCCCGCCCGAGCTGATCATCCCGGGGCTGGGAGGACCTGCGTGCACCTCGTGCACCGTCGCTCGCTCCCAGGGTCGGCGTGGCAGGACGCCTCGGCTCGCACGCCGAGGTGCACGTGGTTTCTCCCACCGGCGGTCGCCTCCCCAGGGACTTTCGCCGTCCACCTCGCAAGTCACGGCTGGCTCTCACGGGTGACCGCACCGCGGCCCACCCCGAGGTGGACGGTGGACGTCCGCGGACTAGACCCCGAAGGTCGCCGGGTCGACCTCGAACCACGTCGCCCGCGCGATCGCCACGACCGAGCCGTCCGGCCCGCGCAGGACCGAACCGGTGTGCACCTTGCGGCCGTCCTCGCCGGTGATCCACCCCTGGACGACGTGCACCTCGCCCGGGACGACCCGCCCGCGCAGCTCGAGGGCCATCCGGCCGAGCACCAGCGGCCGCCCCGGCGCCACGACGGTCCACCCGCCGGGGCAGTCCAGCGCCGCCCACACCATGACCGGGTCGTCGTCGGCCGGCACCCAGGTGCAGGCGGTCCCGCCGGCGGCCGGCCCCGGCCGCAGCCCGAGCCCGTCGGACCGCCCCGTCCCGCAGGCGAAGCAGGTCGGGAACGGGTGGTCGACGAGACCGCCGTACGACTCCTCCGCCGCGCGCGCGGCCTCCACCGAGACCGCGGCCGGCGGGTCGAGCGAGACCGATGACGGGATCGCCTCCGCGACCAGCACGTCGCCGTCGAGCAGCCGCGCCGAGCCGCCCGACGCGTCCACCCGCAGGTCGGTGTCGAGCGGCGGCGGCCGGCGCAGGGTGACCTCGACCGCGGCCGCCCCGACGTAGGACGCCAGCTTCCCGCAGGTCACCCCGCCGTTGCCCGACCCGGGTGGTCCGTTGAAGCGTCCAGCGATCCGCATGGCGCAGAGTCCACCACCGACCCGTTGCGTCCTGCGCAGCGGAGCACCTCGCGCGGCGAGCAGCAGGACGCAGCGAGACGTCGTAGCCTCCGCGCGTGAAGCGCCTCGTGCTCCCGCTCGCCGCCCTCCTGCTGCTCGCCGGTCTGTCCGCCCCGGCGGCCGCCGAGGACCTCGAGCCCGGCCAGTCGACCTTCACCGCGCTCGAGCCGGTGCGGATCCTCGACACCCGTGACGGCGCGGGCCTCCCCGTCGGTCCGGGCGGCACCGTGGACGTGCTGGTGGCCGACGGCCTGCGCGTGCCGCAGGGCGCGACTGCCGTGGTCCTCAACGTCACCGCGACCGGTGCGAGCGCGTCCACGGACGTGCGCGCCTACCCGACGCCGATCGGCGACGAGCCGCCTCCCACGGTGAGCAACCTCAACGTCGTCGCGGGCAGCACCGTCGCCAACCTCGTGCACGTCAAGGTCGGCGCCGGCGGCGCGGTACGGCTGCGCAACCAGTCCGGCAGCGTGCACCTGGTCGTCGACCTGTCCGGCTACTTCGCCGAGCAGGCCGGCTCGACGCACGTCGGCGTCGACCCGCGCCGGCTGCTCGACACCCGCGACGAGGGAGCCCCGCTCCCTGCCGGCGAGGTCCGCGACCTGCCGGTGGCCGGGGTCGCCAACGGCGCGCCCGCCGACGCCACCGCGGTGGTCCTCACCGTCACCGCGGTCGGCGCGACCCGCTCCACCGACATCCGGGTCTGGCCACGACGCGACGCCGACCCGCCGCTGGTGAGCAACCTCAACCCCCCGCCCGGCCGCCCGGTCGCCGCGTCGGTCGTGGTCGGCGTCGGCGACGGGGGCGAGGTCAGCCTGCGCAGCAGCGCCGGTGCCGTCCACGTCGTGATCGACCTCGCCGGCTGGTACGTCCCGACGGCCGGCGGCTCGGCGTTCCACCCGGTGGCCCCGACCCGGCTGACCGACACCCGTACGACCAGCAGCGCCGTCGGGCCGGGCGAGGTGCTCGACGTGCAGGTCGCCGGTGCCGGGGCGATCCCCTTCCCGGCCACCGCGGTCGTCCTCAACGTCACCGCCGTCGGGGCGAGCGCGACCACCGACGTCCGCGCCTACCCCACCCCCGTCGGCAGCGCCGTCCCGCTCGCCAGCAGCCTCAACGTCGTCCGCGGCGAGACCCGGCCGAACGCCGTCGTCGCGACCGTCGGGCGCGACGGCTCGGTCCGCCTCCGCAACGGCGCCGGCACCGTCCACCTGGTCGTCGACCTGGCCGGCTGGTTCGCCCCGACCGGCGACGGGTGGGACGTCAGCTGGCCGCAGTGCACGGCCAAGGACTCGCCGGACAGCAACCTGCCCACGGGCGGGGCGTTCTCGGTCGTGGGCCTGACCCGCGGCGTGCCGTTCACCGACAACGAGTGCTTCGCGGCGCAGTGGGCGTGGGCGAGCAGCCTGCCCGGCGAGCCCTCCGTCTACGTCAACGTGAACGCCCCCGGACCTCGCGACAGCGTCGACGGCCGGGTCTGGGCGGAGGTCTGCGGCACCGGCACGCCGACGAGCACCTGCGGGCACGAGTACGGCGAGCGCATCGCGGCGTACGCGCTGCCCAGGCTCCCCACCACGCCGAAGGGCGGCCGGCCGATGGTGTGGATGGACGTCGAGGGGCCGTACACCAACGGGCCGTTCTGGCAGTCGGGCTACGCCGGCGCGGTGGCGGTCAACCGGGCGGTCATCCAGGGCCTGGTCGACGGGCTGCGGCGGCAGGGATACCGGATCGGCACCTACTCCGACCGCGGCAGCGTCGCCGACCCCAACAACGACTGGCGCGCCATCGTCGGCCAGTGGCGGCTGCTGCAGATGCAGAACTGGGTCTTCCGCTCACCGGACGCCGAGCCGCGCAGCATCTGCGGTCCGGAGCACTCCTTCAGCGGCGGGCCCGTGGTGATGGCGCAGGTGCAGCCGGCCACCAACCCGGGGGTCTCCTACGACGTCAACGGGCTGTGCCCCTGATCATCGGCCCCTGACCGCCGCGTAGCGCCGGAGCGTCTCCTCGCGCTCCTCGGCGTGGTCGACGACGGGCAGCGGGTAGCCGTCGGGCGGCCCGTCCGGGAGCAGCCACGGCTCGTGGATCTCCCTGCCGGTCAGCGATCTCAGCTCCGGCACCCACCGCCGGATGTAGTCGCCGTCCGGGTCGTGGTCGCGCCCCTGCTTGACCGGGTTGAAGACCCGGAAGTACGGCGACGCGTCCGTCCCGGTGCCGGCCACCCACTGCCAGCCGTGGCTGTTGCTGGCCAGGTCCCCGTCGCGCAGGTGCCGCATGAAGTGCTGCGCGCCGCGGGTCCAGTAGAGGTGCAGGTCCTTGGTGAGGAACGACGCCACGATCATCCGCACCCGGTTGTGCACCCACGCCTCGCCAAGCAGCTGGCGCATCCCGGCGTCGACGATCGGGTAGCCGGTCGTCCCCGTCGCCCACCGCTCGAAGCGCTCGTCGGCTCGCTTCCCCGTGTCGTAGCGGAGGTCCTTCAGCTGCGGCTGCAGGTCCTCCCGCGCGGTCTCGGGCCGGTGCCACAGCACGTCGGCGTAGAAGTCGCGCCAGATCAGCTCGTCGCCGAAGACCCGCTCGCCGTCGCTGCGCCCGAGCGCGGCGTGCATCGTCCGCGGGTGGACGCAGCCGTACTTCAGGTAGGCCGACATCCGGCTGGTGCCGTCGACGCCGGGCAGGTTCCGCGTGTCGGCGTACGACGAGACGCCGTCGGCGAGGAACTCCTTCCACCGCTCGAGCGCCGCGAGCTCGCCCGCCGGCGGGAGCTCGACGCCGTGCAGCGCCGGGTCCTTCGGCACGCCGTCGCTGCGGACCCCGCCGTCGGTCCAGCGCACGACCCGCGGGGTCGTCGCGGGGGAGTGCAGCCCGCGCGCCCGCCAGGCCCGGGCGTACGGCGTGAAGACCTTGTACGGACTGCCGTCCGGCTTGAGCAGCGTCCCGGGCGTGACGCCGTACGGCGACCCGGTCGCGACCAGCGGCACGTCGCCGAGCGCCTCCGCGACCCGCTCGTCGCGGGCACCGCCGTACGGCCCGTGGTCGCTGCTGACGTGAACCGCCGTGGCCTCGACCTGCTCGGCGACGCGCGGCACGACCTGCTCGGGACGACCGGCCAGCACCCGCAGCCGCCCGTCGGTGCGCTCCTCCAGCTCGCGCAGGCAGCGGTAGAGGAAGGCCAGCCGGGGTGCGCCGGCCGGCCCGCGCAGCGCCGGGTCGAGGACGAACAGCGGCAGCACCTCGTCCGCGGCGTCCCGCGCGGCCAGCAGTGCGGGGGAGTCGGCCAGGCGCAGGTCACGGCGCAGCCAGAGCACGGCAGTGGTCATGGCAGCGGACGCTAGGCCCGACGCGGCGTGGCTGCCTCTCGAGCAGCGCAAACCTCCTCGAAGGCGACATCTCGCTTGCCGCGAGTCACCGCGCTCTGACCCACATGCGACTGGTCCTGTGCGATCAGGCCGTGCCTCGACGGGGACACCGGCTGCAGAACCGGCGGGCCGCCACACCGGTCCCCTGGCCCAGACCCCGCACCGGAGGAGTACGCATGTCCGCTCAGCTCGCGCTCGACCTCGAGACGCCCGTCCGCGAAGGCCTCACCAGCTTCGCCACCTTCATCCCGAAGCTCCTCGGCTTCCTCCTCATCCTGCTCATCGGCTACGTCGTCGCCAAGGCCGTCGCGAAGGTCGTCGACCGGCTGCTCGAGCGCGCCGGCTTCGACCGCGCGGTCGAGAAGGGCGGCATCAAGAAGGCGCTCGCCAAGAGCTCCTACGACGCGAGCGACATCGTCGCGAAGCTCGTCTTCTTCGCCATCTTCATCCCGGTGCTGTCGATGGCCTTCGGCGTCCTCGACATCACCGCGCTCGAGCAGCCGCTCGCCGCGTTCATGGCGCTGATCCCCAAGATCATCGTCGCGATCGTGCTCGTCGTCATCGGCGCCGTCCTGGCCGGTGCGGCGAAGGGCTTCATCCGCAACGCCCTCGGCGGGCTGTCCTACGGCCCGGCCCTCGGCACCGCTGCCGCCGTGCTGATCATGTTCGGCTTCATCAAGTCCGCGCTCGACCAGGTCGGCGTCGCCACCGACGTCACCGGTCCGGTGCTCTACGCCCTGCTCGCCACCGTCGCCGGCATCGCGATCGTCGGCGTGGGCGGCGGCCTGATCAAGCCGATGCAGCACCGCTGGGAGAACGTGCTGAACAAGGCCGACCAGGAGAAGGGCAAGATCAAGGCCCAGACCTCCGGCGGCACGGAGGCCTACCCGGCCGACCCGAACTACACGACGACGGCGCCCGTCAGCAGCATGGACGCCCCCACGTCGACGTACGGCACGCCGCGCGCGTAGCCCGTACGCCTCTCGTACCGACGGAGCCCGGCACCCTGCGAAGGGTGCCGGGCTCCGCCACGTGCGGGTGCCCCCGGAGAGAATCGAACTCCCGACGCCCTCCTTAGGACGGAGGCGCTCTGTCCACTGAGCTACGGAGGCCGGACGCTCAGAGGGTAGTCCGCGGCGCGCCCTCGACGAGCGCGTCGGCGGCGCCGCGGGGCGCCGGCGGCTCGGCGCCGGCGAGCGGGACGGTGAAGCCGACGACCGCCCCGGCGTCCTCGCGGTTGCGGGCGACGACGGTGCCGCCCGACGCCTCCACCAGCTGGCGGACGATGTAGAGGCCGAGGCCCACCCCGCCGAACTCCCGGGTGTTGGTGTCGCCCGCCTGGAAGAACGGCGTGAACAGGCTCAGCTCGTCACCTGTCGGCAGGCCGATGCCCTCGTCGAGCACCTCGACCAGCGCCATCCGGCCCTCGCGCCGCACGCGCACCTCGACGACGCCGCCGAGCGGGCTGTACTTCACGGCGTTCTCGACCAGCTGCCCGACGACCTGCTCGACGTTGGTCGGGTCGCCCAGCGCCTCCAGCGGCTCGGGTCCGGCGTCCACGCGCAGCTCGTGCCGCTCCGAGACCGACATGCACGCCGCGGCGGCCGTGGCGACCGCTCCGGTGAGGTCGAAGCGGACCCGGCGGGTCGAGTGCCGGGAGGCGCCGGCTCGCGCGCCGAGCAGCAGGTGGTTGGTCAGCGTCACCAGCGCCTCCGTGCGCTCGGCGATGGTGGCGAGCGCGTCGATCCGGGTCTGCTCGTCCAGCACCTCCCAGCGCCGCTGCAGCATGTGGACGTAGCCCTTCACCGCCGTCAGCGGGGTGCGCAGCTCGTGGCTGGTCGTCGCCAGGAAGAGGTCCTTGGCTTCGTCGAGCGCGCGCTGCCGGCTGACGTCGCGCATCGTCACGACCCGCTCGTCGGTCCCGGCGACGCGGGTCGCGACGGTCTCGATCCACCGCGCGCCGACCTGGACCGGGACCGCCTCGCCGGGTGCACCGGTCACCAGCGGCGGGGCCGAGCCGACCAGCGCCTCGGACGTCGTGCCGAGCAGCGTCGCGGCGACGTCGTTGCACGACAGCACCAGCCCCCGGCCGTCCAGCACCAGGACGCCGTCGGCCAGCACGTCGACGACCGCCTGCTCGTGCGCCCGCTGCGCCACGACCTCGCCGTGCTGCACGGCGTTCGCGAGGGCCGTCGCGGCCTGGCTGCACAGCAGCCGGAGCACGTGCGCGTCCTCGGGCTCCGGCGCGCGGTCGCCGAGCAGCAGGCACAGCGCCGTCGTCCCCGAGCACCTCTCGACGACCGCTCCGTCGGCGGGCAGCGCGTCCAGGACGGCTCCCGCTGCGGGAGCGGCGCCGGCAGAGGCGACCACCCGTACCCCCGCGTCGCCGACCTCCGCCAGCAGCGCGCCCTCGGCCCCGAACAGCTCCACGGCGCCGCTGCACAGCCGGGCCCGCACCCGGTCGGCGTCCAGGTGCGCGCCCAGCTCGGTCGCCAGCTCGGCCAGCCGCTCGACCCGGTGCACGCGGGAGCGCAGCGCGTCCTGGCTGTGCTCGAGCCGCCGCACCGTGCGGGCGAGCACCTCGGCGACCAGCACGCAGACCGGGATCGCCACCGTCACCGACGGGAGGGCGGTGGCCGGGGGGTCGTCCGCGACGAGGAACGGCAGGACGTACGCCGCTGCTGCCGGCGGCACCAGCCACCACGCGGTGCCCGGCGGCTGGGCGATGCCGACCCAGACGAACACGACGACGAAGTAGACGGCGTAGCTGTAGGCGCTCACCCCGCCGTAGTGGTTGGACAGCGACAGCAGCGCGAACGCCACCAGCGCCAGCGGGAGGGGCGCGCGGGCGTGCAGCCGCTCCCACGGCACCCGCAGGCAGGCCAGCCCCAGCGCGATCGCGACCAGCGCGACGGTGTTGAGGACCGCCCGGTCGAGGTGCCCGCTGCCGGGGAGGTAGTTGTTGACCAGCGTGAAGACCCCGGCGGCCAGCAGCAGGCGGCCGCCCTGGGCACCTCCGGTCGTGCGCAGCCGCGCGGTCATAACAGGAGTCTGACCGCACAAGCACCCGAACGGGCGAGGACCGGACGAGGATGACCCGAAGGGGCTAGCCGGGCGCCGGGCTGGCTAGCGTGGGACACCCCCCGTCAGGAGGTCTCGTGCCCGAGCCGGACCCCGTCCGACCCCGCCGTCGCCGGCGTGCGGTCGGTCCGCCCGGGGCGCGTCCGGCGGAGGAGCCGGCCCTCGACCTGCGTCCGGCGGAGACGGAGCAGCCGCCCGTCGACGACGACGAGCGGCTGCTGCGCGAGGTGCCCCCGCACCACGGCTGAGGTCAGACGAGCTGCTCCACGGTGCAGAAGGCGCAGCGGGTGGCGGCCTGCGGGATGCTGCTCAGGCACTCCGGGCACTCCTTGGTCGGGTCGCCCGGCTCCGGCTCGGTCTTGAACCTGTCCATCAGCCGGGTGATCGGCTTGACGACGAAGAAGTACACGACCGCCGCGATGATGAGGAAGCTGAGCAGCGCCTGGACGAACAGGCCGAACGGGAAGATGACGTCCGCGAGCTCGAAGGTGTTCTTGCTGAAGTCGCCGCTGGCGCCGGTGACGACGCCGACCAGGGGGGTGATGAAGGCCTCCACGAAGGCGGTGACCACCGCGCCGAACGCGGCACCGATGACGACCGCGACCGCGAGGTCGACGACGTTGCCGCGGAGCAGGAACTTCTTGAAGCCGTCCATGCAGCACTCCGATCAGGAAGGGATGATCCGGGCGCATCATGCACCCGGCCGGGGCGCGCGTGGGGAAAGGCGCTCAGCCGAGCAGCACGCCGGGGTTGAGCACCCCGGCCGGGTCCACCGCCGCCTTCGCGCCGGCCAGTGCGAGCGCGAACGGGTCCGGGCGCTGCCGGTCGTACCACGGCCGGTGGTCGCGACCGACCGCGTGGTGGTGGGTGATGGTGCCGCCCGCGGCGGCGAGCGCGTCGCTCGCCGCGGCCTTCACCTCGTCCCACTGCGCGACCTCCGACCCGCGTCGTGCGGGCGCGAAGACCGTGAAGTACGGCGCGCAGCCGTCGGCGTAGACGTGCGTCAGGCGGCAGGTCACCGTGCCCCCGCCGCACACCCGCCGCAGCGCGTCCGTGGTCGCCGCGGTCACGTCGGCGACGAGGGAGTCGAAGCGGTCCCAGGTGATCGCGGTCTCGAAGGTCTCGACCAGCACGCCGAGCAGCAGCAGCGACTCGCGCAGGTAGGGCGCGCGGACGAACGTCGACCGCCATGCCTCGCCGGAGGCGCCGCGGTCACCCGCCTCGACGACCCGCAGGCCGCTGTCGCGGCAGAGCTGCAGGGCGAGCCCGGTCTCGCCGCCGAGCGGTCCGACCAGGGACTCGAAGCCCAGCACCAGGGCCGCCTCGCCGGTGGTCAGCGTGCCGCTGAGCGCGGCCTCGCCCGCGTCGATGAGCCGGCAGGTCGCGGGCAGCAGGCCGGCCTGGACCAGGGCGCGCACGGCCCGGCCGCCGGTCGCGAGATCGGGTGCCGCCAGGGTCGCGGCCCAGCGGTGGGTGGGACGCGGCTGGGCCCGCAGCCACGCCTCGGTGATGACGCCGAGGGTGCCCTCGCTGCCGAGCAGCAGCCGGTCCGGGCTCGGCCCGGCGCCGGAGCCGGGCAGCCGCCGTGACTCCCAGGTGCCGGAGGGCGTCACGGCCCGGACCGACTCCACCAGGTCGTCGACGTGCGTCAGTCGCGTGGAGAAGTGGCCGGCGGCCCGGGTCGCGACCCAGCCGCCCACGGTCGAGCGCTCGAAGGACTGCGGGTAGAAGCGCAGCGTCAGGCCGTGCGGCTTGAGCGCGGCCTCCGCCGCGGGCCCGAAGGTGCCCGCCCGCAGCCGGACCGCCCGGGAGACCGCGTCGACCTCGACCAGGCCGGTCAGCCGCGAGAGGTCGAGGCTGACCGCGGCGTCGAGGCCGCGCGGCTCGACGCCGCCGACGACGCTGCTGCCGCCGCCGAAGGGCACCACCGGGGCGCCGACCTCGCTCGCCCAATCCAGCGCGTCGACGACCCCCTGCTCGTCCGTGGGGCGCAGCACCAGGTCGGGCGGGCTGTCGATCCGCCCGGCCATGGCGCGGACGAGGTCGCGGTAGGAGCGGCCGACGGCGTGCCGCGCCCGGTCGACCGGGTCGTCGCCGGCGATGTCGCGCAGCGACGCCGGGAGCGTCGCCAGCCGGCGTGACGGGGGGAGGGCGGGTGGGTCCGCGGGGACCTGCGGCGGCTGGACCGGCACGCCCGTGGTCTGCTCGACGTACGGCGCGATGGCCTCGAGGTCGGCGGGTGTCGGCTCGTCGGAGGCGTCGCCCCAGCCCCAGACCGCGTAGCCGCTCATCGGCCGTGCACCACGACGGAGAGCCGGCCGGTCACCGCGGCGGCGGCCAGCCGGGCTGCGCTGCTGCGGGAGGCGGCCACCACGACCAGGGCGCCCTCGCCCGCGGCGTCGCCGAGGTCCGGCACCGACAGCACGGCCAGTCGGGTGGCCACCACCGAGGCGCCCTCGGCCGCGGCGGACAGCACGTCGACGGTGTCACCTGCGCGCACCAGCGCGCCGGTGGCGGGTTCGGCCAGCCGGACCGGGACCGCGACGTCGGACCCGGGCGGCAGCAGGCCCGCGCCGAGCAGCCGCACGTCGGTGAGCGGCTCGCCCTCGCGCACCGGACCGGCGACCATCCGGCCCGCCACGGCGGCCGCGTCGACGAGGGCGCCGGCCGGCACGAGCTCCCGGGGCAGCTCCGCGGTGACGAGGTCGTCCGGTCCGAGCACCGACCCGCCGGCCAGGTCGTGGGCGGCCGACAGCACCGCGACCGTGGGCGGCGCGGCGGGGACCACCGCCGACAGCCCGGCCGCGACCGACGCGGTGCCCAACCCGGCGGCGAGCAGCGC
>JAKFFB010000017.1:0-4693 GCA_036675425.1 Actinomycetales bacterium
GGTGGCGTCGACCTCGAACGTCCAGGACTCCCGCAGCTGCTGCGGCGTGGGGAGCGTCGTGTCGATCGCGAGCACGTCCACCGTGTACGTGCCGGTCACCTCCGTGCCGGCAGCGGGCACGCAAGACAGCGTCTTGCGGACGTCGTCGGACGCGGTCGGGGACGGGCCGGTGGCCGCGCACACGGGTCCATCGGCGTTGCTCACCGCGATCGTCGACAGCGGGTGCAGGAACTGCGAGTACGTCGCGCTCACGACCGGCGGAGGCCCGGCCAGCGACCCGGCCTCCGGGGTCTCCGAGATCCGGACCAGATCGGCCGCGGACGCCGTCCCGCCGACCAGGCTGAGAGCGGTCGCCGCGACAGCGGTGGCGGTGACGGCCGCGAGGGCACGACGGACGGACAGCGCGGTGCGCATGGTTCTCCTGGCGTTGCTGGATGACGCCGTCCCCCCCGTTGGAGACCGCGCAGAGAGCTGGTGTTTCAGCCGCCCAACGAGCGGGTAGCGCGAAGGTTTCGCCTTCGGAGCGTGATCTCCTGCACGAAGTCCGTTACGGAATGTGATGGATCAACGGGATTCGCTGCAGCCCCGGCAGCGCCCGAAGACCGCGAAGTGCCCGACGTCGACCTGGAAGCCCCGCGTCGCCGCGAGCTCCTCCACGACCGGGGCCACCACCTCCGGCGGCGCCTCCTCGATCGCACCGCAGTCGCGGCAGACCAGGTGGACGTGGTCGTCCTCGCTCGCCACCGAGTAGGTCGGCGCCCCGTGGCCGAGGTGGGTGTGCTGGACGAGCCCGAGTTCCTCGAGCAGCTCCAGGGTCCGGTAGACGGTGGAGATGTTGACGCCGGTCGCGGTCTCTCGTACGGCCGACGCGATGTCCTCCGGGGTGGCGTGCCCCAGCCGGCCGACGGCCTCGAGGACGAGCTGGCGCTGCGGCGTCAGCCGGTAGCCGCGGGCGCGCAGCTTCTCGTGCCAGTCGGCCCCGACTGCACCGCCGCTCCCCATGAGCGGACACTAGCCTCCGCCGGGTGACCCGAACCGTGCTCGCGCTGCTCGAGGACCCGCCGCGGCTGGTCGACCCGACCACCCCCGTCCTGCGCGCCGACGACCTCGGCGTCGCCCGCGGCGAGTCGGTCTTCGAGACGCTCCGGCTGGCCGGCGGCCGGCCGGCCTTCCTCGACCTCCACCTGACGCGGCTGGCCCGTTCGGCGGAGCGGGTGGGGATCGCGCTCCCGCCGGGCTGGGAGCGGCTCGCGCTGGCGGCAGCGGAGGCGTACGGCGAGGCCGACGGCATGCTGCGCCTCACCTGCAGCAAGGGGCCCGCGGGGGGAACCCCGGTCGGCTTCGCGCTGGCGAGCCCGATCGCGGCCGAGACGGTGCAGGGCCGGGAGCAGGGCGTGTCCGTCGTGACGCTCAGCCTCGGGGTGCCCGCCGACCTGCGGGCGAGCGCGCCGTGGCTGCTCGGCGGGGTGAAGAGCACGTCGTACGCCGTGAACATGGCCTCGATCCGGGCGGCCGAGGCGCAGGGGGCGCAGGACGCGATCTGGGTCAGCCTCGACGGGCAGGTGCTCGAGGCGCCGACGTCGACGGTCGCGTGGGTGACCGGCGGGGTGCTGGTCACGCCGCCGGCGGACGAGGTCGGGACGCTGCCGGGGACGACCGCCGCCGTGGCGCTCGGGCTGGCCGAGGTGCCGGTCGAGGTGCGACGCGGGACCGTCGAGGAGCTCCGCGCGGCGAGCGAGGTGCTGCTGCTGTCGAGCGTCCGCGGGGTCGCGCCCGTGGTCCGACTGGACGGGCGCGAGCTGCCGGTCGGGCCGGTCACCGTCGCTCTGCGGACCGCCTTCGAGCAGGCCGTCCGGCGCGACTCCTAGGCCGTCGAGGGGCGCTGGTCCGGGACACCCTCACGCTCGAGGGACAGCACCTCCTCGGAGTGCGGGCCGAACGCCAGATCCATCAGCAGCGAGAGCGGAATCCCGCTGCTGAGCAGGGACATCCCGGCCGACGGGCCGGCATCGGCCGAGCGGGGTGCGGCGACGAGCGGTGCCGTCGGACTCACGGTTCCTCCTGGTCTGCGTTGCTGACACCGGACTGATCGTCCGGGGCGAGGCGCTGCACGACAGCCGTACGGGTGAACGGTTCGGCCGCCGGACGCTTCGTCCGGGTCGTCCCGGATTGCTCCGGCCGCTGTGACACGCCGCGATTTCGCGGTGACAACCTGCCGGGCGCGACCTACCCTCGACCTCACACGGAGAGGAGGTGGTCCGAACTTGAGTGCTTCTCGGACGAGTGAGGTGGCTGTCCGCTAGGACGCCGTAGCAAGGACCGCTTGCTGGTTCATCCGCGCGCCTTCCTGCGGCGTACGGCGAATCTCGAACAGGCACCCGACCCCGGGCCGCCGGCCGTGTCCAGCCGGCCCACCGCCTCTGCGGTGGAAGTGGCCCGGGGTCCGCCATGCCTTGATCGCGGATTCGCGCAGGCGCACACTCCGGGTAGACGGCACCCTGCCCCCGCGCCGCTCGTCCGAGCCCGGGAGGTCGCCATGCCGCACGTCATCCACGCACCGCGCCTGCACGCTCCGCAGACCCGCTCCGCCGACCAGCTCTGGGCACTGGCCACCGCCGGCCTCGCCGTCGTCGCCGGCGTGCTCGCCTTCGCCGGCGCGTACGACCCCGGCGCGATCGTCGCCGCCGTCGGCGTGGTCACCGGCGGCTGGGCGATGCTCATCAGCCGCACCCGCGGCGAGCGCTTCGAGGTGGTGGCCGGGACGGTCGCCTGCGCCGTCGCCCTCGCCGCCTGCCTGGCCTACGGCAGCGGGTTCTCCTTCGGCGGGATCCTCTAGCCCTGCCTTCCTGATCGTGGGAGGCGTACGACCGATCGCGCCGTGCTGATCGGTCGTACGCGCCCCACGATCTTGTGCCGGGCTACTTCGCCGGCTGCCAGCCCACGAGGTCGGCGATCAGGTGCATCCCGCCGCCGTGCACGTCCAGCACGACCGAGCGGTTCGCACCGACTGGGACGGCGACCAGGTTCGCCTGCGTCTGACCGGTCCTCACGTTGACGTTGGACGTCGCCGGCTTGGGAGCGCCGGCGGCGTACGCCGTGACGTGGCCGGGGGCCGAGGCTCCCGTGACGGTGACGTTCAGCCAGACGACCGCGGCGTCGGCCGGGACGCTGTCGGGCAGCCGGAGCTGGACCGGTCCCTGCTTGGCGTACGGCGAGGTGCCCAGGCCGATGCGACTGTCGAGCACCCGCTGCGGGGACACCGCCGGGCGCTCACCCAGCTGGTAGCCGACCAGGTCGGCCAGCAGGTGCATCGGGCCGGCGTGCACGTCGAGGGTCACGGTCCGGCCGACCCCGATCCCCACGAGCACCAGGTTGGCCTGGGTGCGACCTGGCACGACGTTGACGTTCGACGTCGCCGGCTTGGCGGTGCCGCCGGGATAGGCGGTGACGTGGCCGGCCTTCGTCGCGGCGGTCGCCGTGACGTTCAGCAGCACCGCGCGCGCCGTCGCCGGCACGGAGTCCGGCAGCCGCAGGGTGATCGGCCCCGTTGCGGCGCGCTTCGCCGTCCCGAGTCCGATCCGCGAGTCGAGCACCCGCGCGGGCGTCGTGGTCACGACCCCCTCGCTCGCCACGGCGAGCTGGGCGCTCCGGCGCAGGCTCGCCGCCGGGGCGGACCCGCCGTACGACCCGACGACGTCGACGATCAGGTGGGCCGGCGACCCGACCACGGACAGCGTGACCTTGCGGTCCGCGCTGACCCGGGTCAGGACCAGGTTGGCCTGCGTCTCGCCGGCGACCACGTTCACGTTGGACGTGCCAGGGTCGGGCTCGCCGTGCGCCCAGGCGCTGACGTGCCCGTTGCGGTCGGCGCCGGTGACGGTGACGTTGAGCAGCGCCGCCGTCGAGCCGGCGGGCAGGACGCTGCTGAGGTCGAGCGTCACGAGGCCGGCACGCCGGCCGGCGTTCGCTCCCGTCCGGGTGTCGAGCGCACGCTTCGGCTCGGCGAGCGGCACGAGCTGGGCCGGGGCGGTGCTCGGGCCCGGCGTGACGGCCGGGGTCACCGTCGGGGTCGCGGTGGGCGAGGCAGTGGGCGAGGCGCTCGGGCTGGCCGACCCGGTCGGGCTCGCCGACGGGGACGTCGACGCCGAGCTGCTCGGCGTGGGGGTCAGCGTCGGCGTGCCGCCGCCGGATCCACCGCCACCCGTGCCCCCACCCGTGCCACCGCCGGTTCCCGTGCCGGGAGTCGGCGAGGTTGACGCGCTCGCCGAGGACGACGCAGAAGCGGAGGCGGAGGGGGACGGCGACGGCGACGGCTCCTCACCTACCCGGAAGCTGGTCAGCGTCAGGGTCTCTCGTACCAGCCCGCCCTGCAGCACCTGCGCCGTGATCACGTGCTCTCCGTCGCCCGGGAGCGGCGTGAAGGTCAGCGTGCCGTCCGGCAGCGTCGTCGCGTCGAGCACCTGCGACGACCCGTCGGGAGCGGTCTCCACGAAGAGCACCTGCTGACCGGGCAGCGGGGTGAGCGACCACGACAGCGACTGCGTGCCGCCCTCGCCGGCGACCGGCGCGGGCGCCGAGACCTCCGGATCCGGGAGCGCGACGGAGGACTCCGGCGCGCCCGCGAGGACCTGTTCGTCGGTGACCTCGTAGCTCCACGTCCCTCCCGCCGGAGCGGCGAGGAGGACGTACGTGG
>JAKFFB010000186.1:0-22869 GCA_036675425.1 Actinomycetales bacterium
CTCGACGGCCCGCTCGAGCTCGGCCACGCTCTTGTTGTTGCCGTGGAAGGCCAGCCGCTCGGTCGGGAAGCCGGCGCGCAGCGCGACGGCCAGCTCGCCGCCGGTGCAGACGTCGAGCGACAGGCCCTCCTCCGCGACCCAGCGCGCGATCGCCGTGCACAGGAAGGCCTTGCCGGCGTAGTAGACGTCGGCGTCGACGAACGCGTCGCGCCACTCGCGGCAGCGCGCGCGGAAGTCGTCCTCGTCCAGGACGTACGCCGGGGTGCCGAACTCCGCGGCGACCTTGCGCACGTCGACACCGCCGAGCTCGAGCACGCCCTCGGGCGTGCGCACGGCGGTGCGCGGCCAGACGGCCTTCTCGAGATCGCTCATCACATGCGCTCCGGGGCGGTGACGCCGAGCAGCCGCAGGCCGTTCTCGAGCACGGTGCGGGTCGCACGCCACAGCAGCAGCCGCGGCGCGGTCGTCGCCGCGATCTCCTCGTCGCCCTTGGGCAGCACCTGGCAGTCGTCCCAGAACCGCTGCGCGGCCTTGGCGACCTTCTCCTCCAGGTAGCGCGCCACCCGGTGCGGCTCGCGCAGCTCTGCGGCGGTCGCGACGACCTGCGGGAACTCCGCGAGCGCCAGCAGCAGCTCGGCCTCGCGCGGGTGCGCCAGCAGGGACAGGTCGACCGACGCCGGGTCCGGCTCGGCGATGCCCATGTCGGCCGCGTTGCGCAGCACGCTCGCCGCGCGGGTCGCGGCGTACTGCACGTAGAAGACGGGGTTGTCGCTGCTCTGCCGGGTCACCAGGTCGACGTCGAGGTCGAGGGTGGAGTCGGTCGACGACCGCGCGAGCGTGTAGCGCGCGGCATCGGGACCGGTCAGCTCGAGCAGGTCCTCGAGCGTCACGATGGTCCCGGCGCGCTTGCTCATCCGGATCGGCTCGCCGGCCTTGAGCACGTTGACGAGCTGCCCGATGAGGACCTCGATGCTCTGGGACGGGTCGTCGCCGGCGCAGGCGGCCAGCGCCCGCAGCCGGCCGACGTAGCCGTGGTGGTCGGCTCCGAGCATGTAGATGCACCGGTCGAAGCCGCGCTCGCGCTTGTCGACGTAGTAGGCGGCGTCGGACAGGAAGTAGGTGCCGGAGCCGTCGCTCTTGACGAGCACCCGGTCCTTGTCGTCGCCGAAGTCCGTGGTGCGCAGCCAGACGGCGCCGTCCTGCTCGAAGACGTGGCCCTGCTCGCGGAGCCGGTCCAGGGCGCGCTCGACGGCTCCGGAGCCCTTGAGGGAGAGCTCGGAGAACCACACGTCGAACTCGACCCCGAATCCGGCGAGCGACGCGCGGATCTCCTCCAGGGCGACCTGCAGCCCGAGGGTGCGGAACCGCTCGAGCGCCTGCTCGTCGGGCTGCTCGAGCAGGTCGGGCTCGCGGTCGAGCACGCGCTGCGCCCACTCGGCGACGTACGCCCCGGCGTAGCCCTCCTCAGGAGTGGGCTCGCTGCGCGCAGCCGCGAGGAGCGAGGCGGAGAACCGGTCGATCTGCACCCCCGCGTCGTTGACGTAGTACTCGCGGGTGACCTCGGCGCCGCTCGCCTCGAGCAGCCGGCCGAGAGCATCGCCGACCGCCGCCCAGCGCACGCCGCCGATGTGGATGGGGCCGGTCGGGTTGGCGCTGACGAACTCCAGGTTGATGCTCTGGCCGGCGGCGGCGTCGTTGGTGCCGTACGCGGCTCCCGCGGCCAGGATCGCCGGGACGACGGCCCCGAGCGAGGCCTGCGCGAGCCGGATGTTGAGGAAGCCCGGCCCCGCGACGTCGACCTCGGAGATGCCCTCGACGGCGCGCAGCCGGACGGCGAGCAGCTCCGCGACCTCCCGCGGGGGACGGCCGGCCGGCTTGGCGAGCTGCAGCGCGACGCTCGTGGCGTAGTCGCCGTGCTCCTTCACGCGCGGGCGCTCGACGGCCACCTCCGCGGGCGGCGTCACGGCCAGCTCGCCGGCCTCGACAGCGGCCACGACGGCAGCGCGCACGGCAGCGCCGAGCTCGGAGGGAGTCACTCCGCCAGGGTAGTCGCGCCCGCACCTAGACTTCTGCGGAGTTCGGGAGCAGGTCGTCTGCGTCCCCGCCCGGTCGGGACCGTCCAGGTCCCGCCACCGCCGCACCCAAGCACGAGGACGGATCTCGCATGGCTCGCACCCCCGCCACCCCTCGACGGGCCGCACCGACGAAGGTCTCCAAGCCCTTCCCCTGGGGCACGGTGATCGGGTCGCTGGTGCTCGGTGCCGCTCTCGTCGGGCTGATCGTCTACGCCGCCATGAACCAGGGGTCCGGCGTGCGCGACCTGGTGCGCAACCCCGACGGCGCCATCGAAGGCGTCGCGGTGGCCGAGGGCGAGCTCGAGCGCGACCACGTCGCCGGCCCGGTGAAGTACGCCCAGACGCCCCCGAACTCCGGCGCGCACAACGCGACCCCGCAGCAGTGCGACGTCTACACCGAGCCGATCGCGCCCGAGCACGCCATCCACTCGCTCGAGCACGGCGCCGTCTGGATCACCTACAACAAGGACGTCCCGGCCGACCAGGTCGAGAAGCTCGCCGCCAAGGTCGAGGGCGACCCCTACGGCCTGATGAGCCCGGTCCCCGAGCAGAAGAGCCCGATCAACCTCTCCGCCTGGGGCCGTCGCCTGTCCGTCGACAGCGCCGACGACGAGCGCATCGACGACTTCATCGAGGGCTACCGCAGCGGCCCGCAGACCCCCGAGCGCGGTGCGGCCTGCATCGGCACCACCGCGACCGGACCGGTCTCGGCGACCGACGAGCAGCCGTCCAGCGAGGTCGAGGTCCCGGTCAACCCGGCGTCGCCGGCGGCCACCGCCCCGGCGACCCAGCCCGCGGCGTCGCCGGCGAGCTAAGCCGGGGGAAGCCCGGCCAGCCGCCGCACGACCTCGATCAGCTCGTCGGGGTCGAACGGCTTGGTCAGGTAGGCGTCGACGCCGATCCGGCTGCCGCGCTCGAGGTCCGCCTCCTGCGCGCGCGCCGACAGCAGGACGACCTTCACGTCGGCGGTCTCGGGGTCGGCGCGCAGCCTGCTCGCGGCCTCCCAGCCGTCGAGCCTGGGCATCATGATGTCGAGCGTGACGACGTCGGGCCGGACGTCCTTGACCTTGTCCAGGCAGTCCTGCCCGTCCACGGCCGTGGCCACCTCGAAGCCCTCGAGCTCGAGGTTCACGGTGATCAGCTGACGGATCACGTCGTCGTCGTCCACGACCAGGACGCGACCCAGGCTGCCTGACATGGGTCGGGACGCTACAACCTGCACCGAACCCGCACGCTCGGGGACGGATCCGACGGGGCTGGAACGCCCAGACTGGTAGCGTCTCGGCCGCCCCGAGCCCCCGTAGCTCAGGGGATAGAGCACTGCCCTCCGGAGGCAGGGGCGCAGGTTCGAATCCTGCCGGGGGCACCCCTCGTCAGCCCTCCCGGAACGCGATCTCCACCGTCGGCGGCGCCGTCAGGCTGTTGTGGACCGTGCAGTGGGACGCGACCGCGAGCAGCGCCGGTCGGCGCTCCTCCGGGACCCCGTCCGGCAGCCGGATCGCGATGTCGACGTCGCTGACCCGGGACGGCCGGGTCTCCGTCCGGAACGCGGCTGTCACCTCGAGCCCCTCGACCGGCAGGTCGTGCCGGGTCAGGTAGCGGCGGGCGTAGAAGGCGACGCAGGCGGTGAGGCTCGCGACGAAGAGCTCGGTGGGCGTCGGCGCGGTGTCCGCTCCCCCGAGCGCGGCCGGCTGGTCGACGACCACCTCGTGGTCGCGGATCGCGATGCCGAAGCGGTCGCCGCCCAGGTGCCGGACAGCGAGCGTGCCCATCAGATGAACAGCAGCTGGGCGCCGGCGGTGAGCTCGATGAAGTCGGCGGCGTTGATGATGCCCTCGACGTCGTCGCGCAGGTCGGCCTCGGTCAGCTTGTTCATGTCGGCCGACATCCGGCACGCCCACAGGTGCCCGCCGGCGGCGACGATCTGGTCCAGGAAGTCCGGCACCTCGGGGATGCCGAGGTCCGCGATCGACTTCTTGAGCATCCGGGTCGCCATCGCCGTCATCCCGGGCAGCGGTGCCAGCGCCTGCGGCAGGTGCGCGTCACCCACGGGCAGGTGCATCGCGGTGTTGCCGGCCGGGCTGAACTGCAGGTCGTGCATGCGGGCCTTGGTGATCATGTCGAAGCCCCAGAACGTGAAGAACAGGTGCGTCTCCACGCCCTCGCCGAGAGCGGCGTTGGCGAGCACGAGGCCCGGGTAGGCCATGTCGAGGTTGCCCTTGGAGCAGATGATCGCGAGCGTGCGGTCGGTCTCCGCCTCGTCGTCGAAGCTCGGGACGATCGCGGGGCGGGTCGTGGTGGTGGTCATGGCAGGCACTCCTCAGACGCAGCCGTGAGGCTTGGGAAGGCCGGCGACGTAGGCCATCTTCTTCGCCGGCTTCTTGGGGAACAGCGCGAACTGCTCCTTGACCGGCACGCCGCCGACGGTCTGCACCCGGCGTGCGGTGGCCGTCTCGCCCTGCGTCGCGAAGTCCTCGCGCAGGAAGCGGATGACCTTCCAGTGCTGGTCCGTCAGGTCGATGCCGATCTGGGTGGCGAGGATCCGCGCCAGGTCCTCGTCCCACTCGTCGTACTCGGTGAGGAACCCCTCGTCGTCGACGTGGATCGCGCGGCCGTCGAGCTCGGTGACAGTCATCTCTCGTCCCTCCTCAGGGCTCTGTGTGCTTGCCGGCCATGGACATCAGGGCCGGCACCGGCATCGGCCGGCCCCGCAGCAGCAGGTGCCAGTAGGCCCAGCGGAAGCCGAGCTTGCCGAGGTGGTTCACGCGGCTCTCCTCGAGCAGCGAGAACGGGCCGACCCCGGGGATCGGGTACTTGCCGGGCAGCGGCTCGGTGTCGTAGTTGAAGTCGATCAGCAGGCCCTTGCCGTGCCCCGACTCGATGAAGCAGTTCGCGTGCCCGTCGAAGGGGTGCGTCATCGGCTTCCCGCTGATGTGCTCCAGGAAGTTCTCGGTGAACAGCTCGACCGAGAAGTGCGCCACCGAGCCGGCCTTCGACGCCGGGATGTCGGACGCGTCGCCGATGGCGAAGACGTTGTCGTACGTCCTCGAGAGCAGCGTCTGCTTGTCGACCGGCACGTAGTTCAGCTCGTCGCCCATGCCGGACCGGGCGATGAAGTCGGCACCCATGTTGAGCGGGACCGTGACGAGCAGGTCGAAGGGCACCTCGCGGTGGTCGACCGAGACCAGCGTCCGCGTGTCGGCATCGACGTGGTCGACCATGAAGTCGCCCTCGATGGCGATGTGCCGGTCGGCCAGCATCCCGCCGAGGTGCTGCGACGCCACCGGCTTGGTGAACGCGCCTTCCAGCGGCGTCACGTAGGTGATGTCCACCTTGTCGCGCATGCCGCGCTCCTCGAAGAAGGCATCGGCGAGGAAGGCGAACTCGAGCGGCGCCACCGGGCACTTGATCGGCATCTCGACGATGTGCACGACCAGACGGCCGCCCTCCCAGCCGGCGAGCGCGTCGCGCAGCGCGATCGCCCCGTCCAGGGTGTAGAAGTCGAAGACGCTGGTGCGCCAGGCGGCGTCGGTCATCCCCGGGGTCTGGTCCGGTCGCGGCGTCGTCCCCGAGGCGATGACCAGCTGGTCGTAGTCCAGGACCCGCCCGTCGGCGAGCAGCACCCGGTTCTCCGCCGGCTCGATCCGGTCGACCTCCGCCTGCACGAGCTCGACGCCCTCGGGGAGGAAGCGCCCGCGCGGCTTGACGATCTCCTCGGGCGAGTAGACGCCGAAGGGCAGCAGGAGCAGGCCGGGCTGGTAGAGGTGCGTGTCGTCGCGGTCGACGACCGTGATGGACCACTCGTGCTCGTCCAGCCGCTTGCGCAGCTTGTTCACCGCCATCGTCCCGGCCGTGCCGCCGCCCAGGACCACCAGTCGCCTCATGACCGCTCCCCACCTCGTCCGATGCCTCGATCGTGGTCCGCTGGAGACGGCGGCGGCAGAGGCGAAGGTCCCTACCCCCCTGGGTATCCCGGCCGTCCGCGCGCACGCGCATCGCACCTATCGTCGGGCGGGTGCTGCTCCGGACGGCCGTGACCGCTGCGCTGGCGGCAGCGCTGCTCTCCGGCTGCTCGGGCACCGCCTGCGACGAGCTCCCCGCGCTTCGCGCCGAGCGCGACGCGGCGCGTGCGGGCTACCAGGAGCTGACCGCCTCAGGGTCGGCCACGGAGGAGCAGACCACCGCCGCCGACGAGGAGCTGCACGCGCTGGACGCCCGCGTCTTCGACCTCGAGCAGTCCTGCGAGCGCTGAGCTCGCCTCAGTCGCGTGCGGCCGCCCGCCGGGCGCGCTTCTCGGCGTACATCGCCGCGTCCGCCGCGTCCTGCGTCGCCTCCAGACCGATGTCGGGCGCCGCGGCCGCGACTCCGACGGACGCCGAGACCGCGGCTGCCTGGAGGGCGTCGCGGATGTGCTGGGCGCGGCCGGCCGCCGCGTCCTGGGAGCAGCTGCGCAGCAGCACCCCGAACTCGTCGCCCCCCAGCCGCGCGACCGGGTCGTCCCCGCGCACGGCCGAGGCGATCGCTCGCGCCGCTCGCTGCAGCAGCGCGTCGCCCGCCGCGTGCCCCTGGCCGTCGTTGAGGTCCTTCAGATCGTCCAGGTCGATCACCACGACGGCAGTCGGGTCGGCCAGCTGCCGGTAGGTCTCGGACTCGTCCGCCAGCAGCCGGATCCAGGCCGACCGGCTGTGCACTCCGGTGAGCTCGTCCACGTCGGCGCGCAACCGCGCCTGCAGCACCTGCAGGTCGAGCGCACGACGCTGCCTGTCGGCCACCAGCGCGACGGTGAGCAGGCGCGACAGCAGGAGCAGCAGCGGCTCGACCCGCGCGAGCTCCTCCGGCTGGACCTGCGGGTCGAGCCCGCAGATGGCGCCGAAGACCCCACCGTCCGCGTCCTCGATCACGGCGCCGGCGTACGCCCCGATGTCGATCAGGTCGTTGACGCCGGCGGCCGCGTAGAGCGGCACCTGCTGAGCGTCGGGCGCGACGTGCGGAGCCGCGCCCGCAGCCATGTGGATGCAGAACGACGCCTCCCACGGGTGCGCACCCCCGGCGCTCAACCCGTACGCCGAGTCCTGCACGGACAGGTAGGTCTGCCGCCCGTTCTCGACCCGGGTCACTGCCCAGAACGCGAGCGGCACGTGGGCGTGGAGGTAGTCGAGGACGTCACGGCTCGCCTGCTCGAAGAGCGGCTCGGAGGACGACATGCTCGGACTGTCGCACCGGCGGGCGCCCGTCGACCCCACATCCGAGAGATCCGAGCCGGGCGCTGAGCCGAACGGCGCAACGAGAACTCCTGCATCCGGCGCTCAAGTCCGCGCAGAGACCTGCCGAGAGGGGGGGCATGGAGGGCGACCCGGCTCTGGACCGGCTCTGGAAGCGGTACCGCGTCGTGCTCGCCGCGCACCGCTCGCAGAAGCACCTGTCCGGCCTCGAGGCGGCCGAGGCGCTCATCGAGGCGCGGGTCCGGCTCTACGAGCACCTCGTCGCCACCGGCTGGGACCCACCGGAGGAGCTGCGTCGCCAGCTGGAGCTCGACGCGTTCCTCGTCGACCAGCCGCGGGGCGAGCACCTCACCGCCTGACCGGCGCCTCCAGCACCTCGGGATCGGCCAGCGCCGACCGCACGAACCGGGCCAGCCGGGCGGCATGCGCCCCGTCGACGAGCCGGTGGTCGGCCGTCGCGGTCATGACGACCCGGGGTCGTACGACCACCTGGCCGTCCACGGCCATCGGCGCGTCGGAGACGGCGCCGACGCAGACGTAGAGCGGGACCCGGGCCAGCGGGACCGGCGCGACGTAGCCCTCGTCCAGGCCGAACGAGCCGATGTTCGTGACGAACAGCGACCCCAGCGGGTGCGCCGGCTGACCGAAGGCACGTACGCCGATGCCGCCGTTGAGCAGCGACGCCGCCGACAGCATCGGGCGCAGCGCGAACCACGGCACGGCGCGCGCGATGCCGCTGGTGGTCTCGTAGTCGCTGTCCTGCCGGGCACGCAGCCGCGCCGCACCCGCCTCGAGCTCGCGCGCGACCTCGACGACGGTCTTGCCGTCGACGTCGCGGACCTTGGTGGGCGCCAGGTCGTCGCCGTCGCCGATGTCCACCGCGAAGGCCACGTCCTGGCTCGGGAACGGCACGATCCGGCCGAAGACCACCCGGCTCAGGAACTCCGGTACCTCGAGAACGCCTCGGGCGAAGGCCATCCCGACGACGAGCCCCGGCGTCACCTGCACGCCGTGCTCGGCGCGCCGGCTGCGGCAGTAGTCGAGGACGGCGGTGGCGTCGACCGCCATCCGCGCGTGCAGCCGACCCTCGCGCGGCGCCCGCCAGGTCGCGACGGCGATCTTGCGGCGCACGCTCGGGCGAGGGGTCGTCACGGGGACACCCTTCCACCTCGTGGCGCGGCGCACGCGTCAGCAGGTCGTGGGAGCCGGCGCCTTCGCGGTGATGAGGTAGCGGTCGGCGACCTCGCGCACGCAGCCCGACGACCCGCTGCGGTAGACGGTGTGGCCGTCGCCCCGGTAGGTCAGCAGGACGCCCTTGCTGAGCTGGTCGGCCAGCGCGACGGACCAGGAGTAGGGCGTCGCCGGGTCGCCGGTGGTGCCGATGACCAGGATCGGCGGTGATCCGGGAGCCGTGACGGTGCGGGGGCCGCCCACCGGCGGGACCGGCCAGTCGGCGCAGATCGAGCCCGACAGCGCGATGATCGGCCCGAAGCGGGGCGCGTCCGTGCGCACCCGGTCGGCCAGCGCGAGGTAGGGGCCGATCTCACGCGGCCACTGCCGGTCCAGGCACACGACCGACGAGAGCGCCTCGGTGACGTTGCGGTAGCCGCTGCCATCGCGCTCCAGGTAGGAGTCCGACAGCGCCAGCATGGGCGCGCCGTCCCCGCGCTCCGCCGCGACCAGCGCGTCGGCGATCGCCGGCCAGCCGTTGGCCTTGCTGTACAAGCCGCTGAGGACCCCGAGCGCGAACTCCCCCGGGCCGAGATCACGGGCCTCCCCCGTCGGCAGCGGCGTGCGGTCGACCTGCAGCGCCAGCCGGTCGTAGGCCTCCAGCAGGTCGCCCTCGACCTCGTCGCGGTACGGGCAGCCCTTGCGCTGGCAGTCGGCCATGAAGGCCTCGAGCGCCCGGTCGAAGCCCTTGGACTGCCCCTCGAGGAGGGTCTCCCAGGTCAGCCGCGGGTCGATGCCGCCGTCGAGGACCATCGCCCGCGCCCGGGTCGGGTAGGCGTCGAGGTAGGCCGCGCCGAGCGAGGTGCCGTACGAGTAGCCGAGGTAGGTGAGCCGGGCGTCCCCGACGGCTGCTCGTACGCGGTCGAGGTCCTTGGCCGCCTCGGCGGTCGAGACGTGCGGCAGCACCTTCCCGGAGCGCCGCTGGCAGCCGGCGGCCAGCTCGGCGTTGGACTGCTCGAGCTCGCGCAGCTCGGCCGCGTCGTCAGGGCTGGGGTCGACCGCGAAGTACTCGTCGAGCTCGGCGGTCGTCGCGCACCGCACCGGGGAGGTGCGGCCGACGCCGCGGGGGTCGAAGGCGACGAGGTCGAAGCGGTCGCGCACCGGCTCGGGGATCAGCGTCCAGGCGGCCTGCAGGTACTCCACGGCGGAGGACCCCGGACCGCCCGGGTTGACGACCAGCGACCCGATCCGGCGGCCCTTCTGCGCGGTCCGCAGCCGGGTCAGCGCGAGGTCGACCGTCCCGATCTGCGGGCGCGCCTCGTCGAGCGGCACCCGCAGGGTGGCGCACTCGAAGTCGCCCTCGCACGGCTTCCACACCGGCTTGGGGAGGGGAGCCGCGGCCACCGACGCGCGGGCGGTCGGGGCAGCGGGCGCCGGGGACGCCGCTTCCGTCGCCGACGGGCCGGCCGCTGCCGACGCGCTCCCGCTCGACGTCGCCGACGGCGGCTGCTGCTGGACGGTGGGGTCGTCCCCGCGCCCGCAGCCGGCGGCGACCAGGGCGAGGGCGACCAGGACGGCAGCGAGCGGGCGAGGCACGCCACCAGTCTGCGGCACGCCCGACGCCGGGGGCGTCCCGCGCGGCGCGTAGTCTGGGCGGTCGAGCAGCAGCGCTCCAGATTCTCCGGGAAGAGGCGATCCCCAGCGTGTCCACGCAGCCGGGCCAGCAGACCGACTTCGGTGCCAACGAGTGGCTCGTGTACGAGATCCACCAGCAGTACCTCAAGGACCCGGAGAGCGTGTCGGAGGCGTGGCGCGAGTTCCTCTCCGACTACGACCCCGGGCAGCCGGGCGCCAGCAGCAACGGCGAGTCGAGCGCGCCGGCCGAGCAGCCGGCCGCCACGGCCGCGGCTGCGCCGAAGCCTGCGGCGGCGCCCGCGCCCGTCGCGGAGAAGCCCGCGCCGGCGAAGGCCGCCGAACCCGCCCCTGCCGCGAAGCCGAAGGCCGCCGCGGCCGCGCCCGCCGAGGGTTCGCAGACCACGCCGCTCAAGGGCGCCGCCGCCCGCGTGGTGACCAACATGGAGAGCTCGCTCTCGGTCCCGACCGCGACCAGCGTGCGCAGCGTCCCGGCCAAGCTGCTCGCCGACAACCGCATCGTCATCAACAGCCACCTCAAGCGCTCGCGCGGCGGCAAGGTCTCCTTCACCCACCTGATCGGCTACGCGCTGGTGCGCGCCGTCGCCGACGTGCCCGTGATGAACAACAGCTTCGCCGAGGTCGACGGCAAGCCGGTCGTCGTGACGCCGGACAACGTCGGACTCGGCCTCGCGATCGACCTGCAGAACGCGAACGGCTCGCGATCCCTCGTCGTCGCGGCGATCAAGAACGCCGACACGATGGACTTCGCGCAGTACTGGGCGGCGTACGAGGACATCGTCCGCCGCGCACGCGCGGGCAAGCTCACGACCGAGGACTTCCAGGGCACGACCATCAGCCTGACCAACCCGGGCGGCATCGGGACCGTGCACTCCGTGCCGCGGCTGATGCAGGGCGCCGGCGCGATCATCGGCGTGGGTGCGATGGAGTACCCCGCGGAGTACCAGGGCGCGTCCGAGGAGACGCTGGCCCGGTTGGCCGTCAGCAAGGTCATCACGCTGACCAGCACGTACGACCACCGGATCATCCAGGGCGCCCAGTCCGGCGAGTTCCTGCGCCGCATGCACCAGCTGCTGCTCGGCGAGGACGGCTTCTACGACGACGTCTTCCGCAGCCTGCGCATCCCGTACGTCCCCGTGCGCTGGGTCGCCGACAAGCAGGCCGACCACGAGGGCGACCTGGCCAAGGCCACCCGGGTCATGGAGCTCATCCACGCCTACCGCGTGCGCGGCCACCTGATGGCCGACACCGACCCGCTCGAGTTCAAGGTGCGCAGCCACCCCGACCTCGACGTCAACACCCACGGCCTGTCGCTCTGGGACCTCGACCGCGAGTTCCCGGTCGCCGGCTTCGCGGGCAAGCGCGTGATGAAGCTGCGCGACGTGCTGGGCGTGCTGCGCGACTCCTACTGCCGGACCGTCGGCATCGAGTACATGCACATCCAGGACCCGGAGGAGCGCCGCTGGCTCCAGGAGCGGGTCGAGAAGAAGGCGCAGGCGCCGGACCGCGACGAGCAGCTGCACGTGCTGGAGCGGCTCAACGCCGGCGAGGCCTTCGAGAGCTTCCTGCAGACCAAGTACGTCGGGCAGAAGCGCTTCTCGCTCGAGGGCGGCGAGTCGGTCATCCCACTGCTCGACGGCATCCTGACGCGCGCCGCGCAGGAGGGGCTCGACGAGGTCGCCATCGCGATGCCGCACCGCGGGCGCCTCAACGTGCTCGCCAACATCGTCGGCAAGAGCTACGCGCAGATCTTCCGCGAGTTCGAGGGCAACCTCGACCCGCGCACCGCGCACGGCTCGGGCGACGTGAAGTACCACCTCGGCGCCGAGGGCGGCTTCAAGACGCCGGACGGCGACAGCGTGGCGGTCTCCCTGCAGGCCAACCCGTCGCACCTCGAGGCCGTCAACCCGGTGCTGGAGGGCGTCGTGCGCGCCAAGCAGGACATGATCAACAAGGGCGAGCAGGGCTTCACCGTGCTGCCCGTGCTGATGCACGGCGACGCGGCCTTCGCCGGTCAGGGCGTCGTCGCCGAGACGCTCCAGATGGCGCAGCTGCGCGGCTACCGCACCGGCGGCACCGTGCACGTCGTGGTCAACAACCAGGTCGGCTTCACCACCGGTCCGCACTCCGCGCGCTCGTCGCTCTACGCGACCGACGTCGCCCGCATGGTGCAGGCCCCGATCTTCCACGTGAACGGCGACGACCCCGAGGCGTGCGTGCGCGTCGCGAAGCTCGCCTTCGACTACCGCCAGGCGTTCAAGAAGGACGTCGTCATCGACATGGTCTGCTACCGCCGCCGCGGGCACAGCGAGGTCGACGAGCCGTCGTTCACCCAGCCGCTGATGTACGACACGATCGACGCCAAGCGCTCGGTCCGGAAGATCTACACCGAGAACCTCATCGGCCGCGGGGACATCACCGTCGAGGAGGCCGAGCAGGCGCTGAAGAACTACCAGGAGCAGCTGGAGAAGGTCTTCCAGGGCACCCGCGACGCGTCCAGCGCCCCGCCGCTCGAGCCCGAGCGCCCGGAGCCGGTGGTCGACGACCTGCACACCGCGATCTCACGCGAGACGATCGAGCGGATCGCGCGCAGCCAGGTCGACCTGCCCGAGGGCTTCACGGTCCACCCGCGCCTGCTGCCGCAGCTGCAGAAGCGCGCGAAGATGATCGAGGACGCCACGATCGACTGGGCGCTCGGCGAGACCCTCGCCTTCGGCTCGCTGCTGCTCGAGGGCCACCCCGTGCGCCTCGCCGGGCAGGACTCGCGCCGCGGCACGTTCGGCCACCGGCACGCCGTCATCGTCGACCGCGCCAACGGCAACGAGCACACCCCGCTCGCCCACCTGTCCGAGGACCAGGGGACGTTCTACGTCTACGACTCGCTGCTGAGCGAGTACGCCGCGATGGGCTTCGAGTACGGCTACTCCGTCGCCCGCCCCGACGCCCTCGTGCTGTGGGAGGCGCAGTTCGGCGACTTCGTCAACGGCGCCATGACCATCGTCGACGAGTTCATCGCCTCCGGCGAGGCCAAGTGGGGCCAGTGCTCCGGCGTCACCCTGCTGCTCCCGCACGGCTACGAGGGCCAGGGCCCGGACCACTCCTCCGCACGGCTCGAGCGCTTCCTCCAGCTCTGCGCCGAGGACAACATGGTGGTGGCCGCCCCGACCACACCGGCGAACTACTTCCACCTGCTGCGCCGGCAGGCCCTGCAGTCGCACAAGCGACCGCTCGTCGTGATGTCGCCGAAGTCGATGCTGCGGCTGCGCGCTGCCGCCTCCGCCGTCGAGGACTTCATCGACAAGGGCTTCGCCCCGGTGCTCGGCGACCCGGACGCGGTCGACCCGAACGGCGTCGAGCGCGTGGTCATCACCACCGGCAAGGTGCACTACGACCTGCTGTCGGCCCGCCGCAAGAGCGAGAGCAGCAAGGTGGCCCTGCTGCGCGTCGAGCAGCTCTACCCGCTGCCCGGCGAGGAGGTCGCCGACGCGCTGGCGGCCTACCCGAACGCCACGGACGTCGTGTGGTGCCAGGAGGAGCCGGCCAACCAGGGCGCGTGGAGCTTCATCGCCCTGTCGCTGCCGGACCACCTGCCGGAGGGCCGTTCGCTGCGGAGGATCTCGCGCAAGGCGGGCTCCTCCCCGGCGGCCGGCTCGAGCAAGGTGCACGAGGCCGAGCAGGCGGCGCTCATCGCGGCGGCCCTCGAGGTCTAGCGCCGTGTACTTCACCGACCGCGGCATCGAGGAGCTGGCCGAGCGGCGCGGCGAGGAGGTCGTGTCGCTGACCTGGCTCGCCGAGCGGCTGCGCCAGTTCGTCGACCTCAACCCCGACTTCGAGGTGCCCGTCGAGCGGCTGGCCACCTGGCTGGCGCGCCTCGACGACGAGGACGACGACGAGTAGCCCTGCGCTGCCGTACGCCCTCCCGCTGCTCTGGTGATCCACGCGCAGTCTGAGGTGCTCTCCGGCGCCGGATCCACCTCAGGGTCCGCGTGGATCACGGCGCCTCGGTCAGCCGTAGGAGTTGCGGTAGTTGCACTTCTCCGGCAGGCCGTGCTTGGTCAGCGACGGGATCCCCTGCGGGCTTGTGCGCAGCTTCTCGCGCTCGGCCAGGACGGCGTTGACCTTCGCCGCATCACCTGCCCGCGCGGCAGCGAGCAGCTCGGCGACGGACACCTTGTTCTTGGCCCTCAGATCTGTGAATGCCTTGTGCGCCTCGGCTGCCTCCGGCGGCACGCTGAGCGCCGCGAAGCCCTTGTCGAACTCCGCGACCGCCGGTTGTGCCGCCTTGTCACCGGCCAGGATCTCGGCAGGCGAGTACTTGCCGTCCATGCCGTCGCGCAGCTGCTGGCCGCTCACCGCGCCGGACAACGTGTTGCACAGCCCGGCCATGGCACTGAGCCAGTCGCCCTTCGGATCCGCCGACGGGGACGGCTGCGTGCTGGGTGCGGCGACGTCGTCGGTGTCGTCCTCACCCCCGCCGCAGCCGCCGACCAGCAGCAGCGCTCCGACCGAAAGCACGGCCGGGATCATCCTGGATGTCCTGCGCATGAGACCTCCCGATCTCCGACGTGGACGAGAGAGTGCACGCGGAACGGCCTGCTGCCCAGTCACTTCCGGAAGAATGACCCGAACTGACCAGACCGGCTCCAACGGTCAGCAGACGCCGCGCGTCGTTGATCCACGCGGACCTTCAGGTGGTTTCCGTGCGTCGATCCACCCGGAAGTCTCCGTGGATCAAGGAGACCGCGGGTCAGAGGCCCTCGCGCGACCAGAGCGCCTCGACCTCGGCCTGTGCCGCGGACGGCTCCTCGAGGTCCTGCGCTGCGAAGTCCCGGATCTCCGCCGTCCACGCTCCGAGCGCGGGGACGTCACCTCCGGTGCGCGTACGGCCCCCAGCGCGGGTCGTGCAGCGGTCGCGGCTCGCCGGTGCCGCGCAGGTTCCACACCAGCGCGGCGCCCACCAGGAAGCCGATGACGTGCGCGAGGTAGGCCGTGCCGGTGGCCTCCGACAGCCCGGCGCCGCGCGTGTAGAGGTACTGCAGGACGAACCAGCTGCCCAGCACCAGCCATGCCGGCAGCCGCACGGGCAGGAAGAAGAAGAACGTCAGCAGCGACCAGACCTTCGCCCGCGGGAAGAGCACGAGGTAGGCGCCGAGCACCCCGGCGATCGCACCGGAGGCACCGACCAGCGGCTGCGTCGAGCCGTTGAAGAACAGCGAGAAGCCGTACGTCGCCGCGTATCCGCAGCCGAGGTAGAACGCCAGGAAGCGCACCTTGCCGAGCCGGTCCTCCACGTTGTTGCCGAAGACGTAGAGGAACAGCAGGTTGCCGAGCAGGTGCAGCCAGCCGCCGTGCAGGAACATCGCGAAGAGCACCGACAGCGCAGGGGACTTCTCGTACGGCGGCGGCGACTGCGTCACGCATCCGACCTCGCCGCTCGCGGCCGTCCCGACCTGACCGGTCGCGACCTCGTCCTCCGCGTCGTTGCGGACGACCTCGTAGGGCTTGGCGGCGTACTCGTCGAAGAACGCGATCTGCCTGCAGACCGATGCGGCGTTGCCGGAGCCGAGCACCGGGGCGAGCGCGACGGGGCTGAGCACGAACGCGACGACGTTGACGAGCAGCAGGATCCGGGTGACCCAGGGCGTGCGGTGCGTCGGGTGGACGTCGTGCACGGGCAGCACCACGCGCGGCTCCTTAGGGGGTGAGGACGAGCTTGCCCACCACGTCCCCCGCCGCGAGCCGCTCGAAGCCCCGGCGGGCGTCGGCGAGCGGGATCACCTCGTCGACCTGCGGGCGCAGACCGGTCGCGGCCAGCATGCTGATCAGCCCGGCGAGCTCGTCCCGCGTGCCCATCGTCGAGCCGATCACCCGCAGCTGCAGGAAGAACAGCCGGTTGAGGTCGGCGCTCGGGTCGGGTCCGGTGGTCGCGCCGGAGACGACGAGGGTGCCGCCGGGGCGCAGGCTCTTCATCGAGTGCGACCAGGTCGCCTTGCCCACGGTCTCGATGGCCGCGTCGACGCGGGCGGGCAGCCGGGCGCCGGGCTCGAAGGCCTCGTGCGCGCCCAGCTCCACGGCCCGCTCGCGCTTCGCCTCGTCGCGTCCGGTGACCCACACGACGAGCCCGGCTGCACGCGCCAGCGCGATCGCGGCGGTGCTGACCCCGCCGCCGGCGCCCTGGATCAGCACCCGGTCACCGGGCTTCACGGCGGCGTTCGTGAACAGCATCCGGTAGGCCGTCAGCCACGCCGTCGGCAGGCACGCGGCCTCCTCGAACGACAGGTCCGCGGGCTTGGGCAGCAGGTTGCGCCGTGGCACGACGACCTGCTCGGCGAGCGCCCCCTGGTAGCGCTCGGACAGGATGCTGCGCTTCGGGTCGAGGGTCTCGTCGCCGACCCAGTCGGGGTCGCCCACCAGCGCGTGCACGACGACCTCGTTGCCGTCCTCGTCGATCCCGGCGGCGTCGCAGCCGAGGGTCATCGGCAGCCGGTCGGCCGGCAGGCCGACACCGCGCAGGCTCCACAGGTCGTGGTGGTTCAGGCTCGCGGCCCTGACCGTGACGCGCGCCCAGCCGTCCGGGACCGCCGGCTCCGGCCGGTCGCCGACCGTGAGGCCGGACAGCGGGTCGTCGGTGGACTGGGACGTGCAGGTGACGGCGAGCATGCGGACGACCCTACGGGCGGGCCGGCTACAGCCGCGCGACGCCCTCGGCGCGCGCGGCAGCGGCCACGGCGTCGGCGACCGCCGGGGCGACCCGCGTGTCGAAGACGCTGGGGATCACGTGGTCCGGTGTCAGCTCGCCGGCGATGACGTCGGCGAGGGCCGTCGCAGCGGCGAGCTTCATGCCCTCGGTGACGCGGGTCGCGCGGACGGCCATCGCGCCCTTGAAGACGCCGGGGAAGGCGAGCACGTTGTTGATCTGGTTCGGGAAGTCGCTGCGCCCGGTCGCGACGACGCAGGCGCCGTTGGCGTGCGCGACGTCGGGGTGCACCTCGGGGTTCGGGTTGGCCATCGCGAAGACGATCGAGTCCTTCGCCATCGACGCCACCGCCTCGGGCGGCACCGTGCCGGAGGACAGCCCGATCAGGACGTCCGCACCCGCCAGCGCCTCGACGAACGACCCCTTGTGCCCGCTGCGGTTGCTGATCTCGGCGAACATCCGCTTCTCGTCGTTCAGGTCCTCGCGGTCGAGGTGGACCATCCCCTTGCTGTCGGCCACGGCGAGGTCGCCGATGCCGGCCTCGAGGATCATCTTCGACACCGCGATGCCGGCCGCTCCCGCGCCGGAGACCACGACGCGCAGGTCCTCGAGCCGCCGCCCGGTCAGCGTCGCCGCGTTGCGCAGCGCCGCCAGCGTGACGATCGCGGTGCCGTGCTGGTCGTCGTGGAAGACCGGGATGTCGAGGGCCTCCTGCACCCGGCGCTCGACCTCGAAGCAGCGGGGGGCGCTGATGTCCTCGAGGTTGATGCCACCGAAGGCCGGCGCCAGCCGCACGATCGTGTCGACCAGCTCGTCGAGGTCCTTGGTGTTCAAGCAGATCGGCACGGCGTTGATGCCGCCGAAGTGCTTGAACAGCAGCGCCTTGCCTTCCATCACCGGCAGCGCGGCCTCCGGCCCGATGTCGCCGAGCCCGAGCACCGCGGTGCCGTCGGTCACCACCGCGACCGTGGAGGACTTCCAGGTGTAGTCGTAGACGAGGTCCGGCTCCTGCTCGATCGCCGTGCAGACGCGGGCGACGCCAGGCGTGTAGGCGAGCGACAGGTCCTCGCGGGTCTCCAGCGGGACGCTCGAGACGACCTCCACCTTGCCGCCGCGGTGCAGCAGGAACGCCGGGTCCGTCGCGCGCTGCTCGGCGTTCTCGGCGGGCTCGTAGCCGGGGTGGGTGGAAGACAAGGCAGGGCCCTCCAGCTGCTGGGCGGTCATGGTGGCTCTCCTGGGACGGGGACGGACGAACGGCTCCCGGAGGCGCGACCGGTGGGTCGCGGGGGCGGGGCGGCCGGACGGGGGTCACCCGTGCACAACGAGGACAAGTCTCTCAGGTGCTCCCGGCGCCGCTCGGCGCGCCCCCTCCCCGTAGGTTGACCGCCGTGCAGGTCGACGAGCTGAAGGTCCCGGGCGCGTGGGTGTTCACCCCGCGCCAGTTCCCCGATCCCCGAGGCGTCTTCCTCGAGTGGTTCAAGGCATCCGTGCTGGAGGGCGCGGTCGGTCACCCGCTGACCGTCAGGCAGGCCAACCACTCGGCGTCCTCCCGAGGCACGCTGCGTGGCGTCCACTTCGCCGATGTCCCGCCCGGTCAGGCGAAGTACGTCTACTGCACCCGGGGCGCGGTGCTCGACGTCGTCGTCGACATCCGGGTCGGCTCGCCGACCTTCGGCGTCAGCGACGCGGTGCGGCTCGACGACGTCGACCGGCGCGGGATCTACCTGTCCGAGGGCCTCGGCCACGCCTTCCTCGCGCTCACCGACGACGCCAACGTCACCTACCTGTGCAGCGAGCCCTACAACCCGACCGGCGAGCACGGCATCCACCCGCTCGACCCCGAGCTCGGCCTGCCCTGGCCGGCCGACGTCGAGCCGCTGCTGTCCGAGAAGGACGCTGCAGCACCGACTCTCGCCGAGGCGCGAGAGACCGGGCTGCTGCCGTCGTACGACGAGTGCGTGCGCTTCTACGACAGCCTCAACGGCTGAGCCCGTGCACCGGCTGCTGGTCGCGGGGCTGCTCCTGCTGACGGGCTGCGCCGGAGTCGTCGGCACCGGCGTGCCGGAGCCGGACGTGCCCGGCCGGGCTGTCCTCGCCCACGACGCCGCTACTGGGGAGCTGCTGTGGCGCAAGGAGGTGTCGCCGCCGATCGCGGCGACCGAGCCGCTGCTCGCTGACGGAGTGGTGCTGGTGCACGGTGGTCCGCTGATCGCCTACGACAAGCGCAGCGGTCAGCGGCTGTGGTCGCTCGACGGCGAGCTGGGGCAGCCGACGGTCGCCGGCGGCGTGGTCGTCCTCCAGCACGAGCAGGACGTGCAAGGCGTCGACGCGCGCTCCGGGCGGTCGCTCTGGCGCACGGCGGCGACCGCGGACGAGCGCGTGTTCGCCGGGCCCGGCGGTGTCGTGCTGCTCAGCGACAGGCAGGCCGGCCAGGTGCGGCTGCTGTCGACCGACGGCGTGGAGCAATGGCGGGTCGAGGTCGCCGGCCCGCCGATGCACGCGCACGCCGACCACGGCGTCGTGGCCGTCGCCGGCCTGCGCGGCGACGTCGTGGCGCTCGACGCCGCGGACGGCCACCAGCGCTGGCGCACCCGCACCTCCCCGGTGAGCGTCGTGCTGGTCGCCGACGACCGCGTCCTGGCGCGCGTGGAAGCGGGCGTCGTCGCGCTGGACACCGCCACGGGCGCGCAGGCGTGGCGGCAGGAGGCTCCCAGCAGCGGGGCGCCGCTGCAGGTGGCCGGCGACCGGGTGCTCGTCGTGCAGCACGCCGGGACGAGCCGGGTGCTGGCGCTGTCCGACGGCCGGGTGCTCGACGAGCCGAGGGCCCGGGACGTGGAGCTGATCTCGTCCGGCCTCATCACGGCCGAGACCGACGAGCTGCGCTTCGACAGCGCTGGCGCCGCATGGATGGCCACCGTCGCCAACGGCGACCGACCGGCGCTGTGGACCGACGCCGACGACGACGTGGTGGTGGCCGTCGCCGGCTGGGGTCAGCCACCCACCCGCGACTGACGCACCCGCCGGGGCGGCAGCGGCCAGTAGCGCAGGACGACGACCCCGAGCACCTCGGCCGGGCCGTAGCGACGGCTGTCGTCGGTGACCGCCGGGTTGTCGCCCTCGACCCACCACAGGTCCCCCTCAGGGCGCACCGCGCGCTTGACGACCAGCAGGTCGGGGCGCGTCGGGAAGCGCGCCACCACCAGGGACCCGGCCCGCACCCGGCGCGGTCGGCGTACGAGCAGGCAGTCACCCGCCTGCAGCGTCGGCAGCATCGAGGGGCCTTCGACCAGGACGGCGCGCACTCCACCTCCGGGGCTAGGGTCGACGCAGAGGCTCGATCCCACCACTGAACGGAAGGACGAAGCATGCGCCTGCCCCGCTTCCTCACCCCCACGACCGTCGTCTCCGCCCACTGCGACCTCCCCTGCGGTGTCTACGACCCCGCCCAGGCGCGCATCGAGGCCCAGTCCGTCAAGGCCATGCAGGAGAAGTACGTCGGCAGCAGCGACGAGGTCTTCAAGACCCGCGCGCTGATCATCATCGACGAGCGCGCGACCCTCGTGAAGCACCACCTCGCGGTGCTGTGGCACGACTACTTCACCGCCGAGCACTTCGAGAAGTACCCGAACCTGCACGGCCTGGTGAACGACACCATCAAGCTCGCCGGCGGCAAGGGCGCCAAGCAGGAGATCGACCCGGCCAACGGCCAGAAGCTGCTCGACGGCATCGACGAGATCGCCGCCATCTTCTGGGAGACCAAGGGCAAGACGTACGAGAAGCCGTCCGCCTAGGCACCTCACCCCGAAGGCCGGTCCCGCTCCCGGGGCCGGCCTTCGGCGTGCCAGGGTCGTGCGCATGACCGATGCCGCTGTGCGCGAGGCCGAGCCGGCCGACGTCCCCGTGATCCTCGAGCTCGTGCGCGAGCTGGCCGTCTACGAGCGGGAGCCGGACGCCGTCGAGGCGACCGAGCCGATGCTGCACGAGGCGCTGTTCGGCGGGCGACCGGCGGCGGCCTGCCACGTCGCGACGCTCGACGGCGAGGTCGTCGGCTTCGCGCTCTGGTACGTCTCCTTCTCCACCTGGAAGGGGCTGCCCGGGCTGTGGCTCGAGGACCTGTTCGTCCGCCCGGCCGCTCGCGGGCACGGGCTCGGGAAGGCGCTGCTGCAGACGCTGGCGGCGGTGTGCGTCGAGAGGGGCTACCCCCGCTTCGAGTGGTGGGTGCTCGACTGGAACGAGCCGTCGATCGGCTTCTACCGCTCGCTCGGGGCCGTCCCGCAGGACGAGTGGACCGTCTTCCGCGTCGACGGCGACGCCCTCGCCGCCCTGGCCAACCCCGGGTGATCCACGTGAGGTCGTGGGCGGATCTCCACACGGGAACCACCCACAACCTCACGTGGATCACGGGGGTTTCGGGTGGTGCAGGCGGGAGGACCGGTCCCTACTTCGCGTCGGCCCAGCTCTGGACGACCGACACGTCGGCGACGAAGCGGACCCGGGAGCCCGCCGCCCACCAGGAGGCCGTGGCGTCGAGCGCGTCCACCAGCAGCCGCGCCGCGTCGTCCGCCACCGCGACCGGCACGTGCAGCAGCAGCTCGTCGTGCAGGCACAGCACGATCTCGCCGCCCAGCGGCCGCAGCCGGTCCCGCACCGTCGCCGCCCAGGCCTTGAAGAGCTCGGCAGCCGCCCCCTGCACCACCGCGTTGCGGGCGAAGCGGCCGAGCCCCTCCTGCGCCGGGACGCTGCTCAGCCGGAGCAGCCGCCCGCCGTACGTCCGGATGTCGTGGCCGACCCGCCCCGCCTGCTCGGCGGCCCGCAGGTAGGCCATCGCCACCGGGTAGGCCCGGTCGAGGTCGCGCAGGGCGGCGCCCGCCGTGCCGGACGTCTGGCCGTACATCGCCGCGAGGACGGCCACCTTCGCCGTCGGCCGGTCGGCGCCCAGCGCGGCGGCGACCGGGGCGTAGAGGTCGGCCTCCTGAGCCGCCCGCGCCAGCCCGTCGTCGCCCGAGACCGCCGCCAGGACGCGCGGCTCGACCTGGCCGAGGTCGGCGCGTACGAAGGTCCAGCCCGGCGCTGCCCGGACCGCCGGGCGCAGCTCGGCCGGGAGGTTGTGCAGCCCGGCGGAGGCGGTCATCCGGCCGGAGGCGCCGTCCGCCGCCCGCCACTCCCCGCGCAGCCTTCCGTCGGACCCGACGTGCCGGTCGAGCCAGCCCCAGCCGTAGGTCGTGGCGGTGCGCTCGCCCTTGCGCCAGGTCAGCAGCGCGGCGACCGCCGGGGACGTGGCGGCGTGCGGCTCGAGCCGCCAGGAGCGGGTGTCCGGCAGCACCAGGCCGATCCGGGCGAGCAGCTCGCGGACCTGCAGCGGCGAGCGCAGGTCGACCGGGTCGCCGGGGAAGTGCCGCAGCACCTCGGCGTCGCGACGGACCCGCCCGGCCGCCTCCTCCGCCGGCGACGCCGGCCGGTCCCCGACCACGGCCACCAGCAGCTCCCCGGCGACGGCGACGTCCAGCGGCAGGCCGTCCGCGCCGAGCTCGACCGCCAGCAGCGCCGCGGCTGACTCCGCGTAGGCCGTCAGCAGCGGGAGCGGCAGCCCGCGCGGCGCCGCGCGGCGGTCGGGCAGCGGGCGCAGCTGCTCCTCCTGGCGCTGCTGGAGCGCGAGCAGCAGCTCCGCCCACGCCGCCGGCTCCGCGGTCCAGCCCCCGCGCAGCCACTCCCGCGACAGCTGGCCGTCCGGCCGCACCCGGCTGCCGTCGTCGCCGTCGACGTCGAACAGGTCGCTCTCCCCCCGCAGCCGCTCCGGCTCGGGCAGGTCGTAGGCCGCGGCCCACAGCGCGCCGACGTCCTCCCGGCGCAGGCCGTGCAGCAGCCGCCCGACGGCTCCGAGGTCCCAGCAGGTCCGCGGACGCGCACCGGCGGCGACCAGCGCGGGGACGACCTCCCGGGCGGCCGACCAGGTCCACCGGGGGTCCAGCGGCGCCAGGGCCGCCACCACGTCCGCGACGCCGGCCGGCACGGTCGCCGCCCCGCCCGCCCAGGCCAGCCCCGTACGCCCGGG